>DATCUN010000074.1:0-30026 GCA_036561825.1 Pseudomonas sp. | reverse complement strand
CCCGTCCTGCTCGGTGGGAATGCCTAACCTGCCGATTTTGCCGAATGCAGACGCACTGACCCGAGCCCCCCCCCGATTTAGTGTCTGCAGACGGCCGCGGTTGCCTTGTTGTAAAGGCAAGTACTGTCCAGTATGATTTGCTGCTTGATATTTCAGGTGGCCCCTGAGGCTATAACGAATGAAAACTTTCTCTGCGAAACCGGAAACCGTTAAGCGCGACTGGTACGTCGTCGACGCTGCTGGCAAGACCCTGGGTCGTCTTGCCACTGAAATCGCCAGCCGTCTGCGCGGTAAGCACAAGCCCGAGTACACCCCGCACGTTGATACCGGCGACTACATCGTCGTGATCAACGCCGAGCAGGTGCGTGTGACCGGTGCCAAGAGCTCCGACAAGATGTACTACCATCACTCCGGTTTCCCGGGTGGCATCAAGTCGATCAACTTCGAGAAGCTGATCGCCAAGGCGCCCGAGCGCGTGCTCGAGACCGCGGTCAAAGGCATGCTGCCGAAGAACCCGCTGGGTCGCGACATGTATCGCAAGCTGAAGGTGTACGCTGGTGCCAACCACCCGCATACCGCTCAGCAGCCCCAAGAACTGAAGATTTAACGGAATAGGCTCAATATGTCGGCGACTCAAAACTACGGCACCGGCCGTCGCAAGACCGCTACCGCGCGTGTCTTCCTGCGTCCGGGTACTGGCAAGATCTCCATCAATAATCGCAGCCTGGATCAGTTCTTCGGCCGCGAAACCGCCCGCATGGTGGTACGTCAGCCGCTCGAGCTGACCGCGAATGTCGAGAAGTTCGACATTTTCGTCACCGTTGCTGGTGGTGGTGTCAGCGGTCAAGCTGGTGCGATCCGTCACGGTATCACCCGCGCTCTGATCGAGTACGACGAAACCCTGCGCAGCCCGCTGCGTAAAGCCGGTTACGTCACTCGTGACGCCCGTGAGGTCGAGCGTAAGAAGATCGGTCTGCGCAAAGCTCGTAAGCGTCCGCAGTACTCGAAGCGTTAATCGACTACGCTTCAACAGAACGCCCAGTATCTTCGCGATCTGGGCGTTTTTTTATGCGCCGGGTTTGTCTGCGACAGTCTGTCGCAGTCGTGAAAGGCTTGCGCTGCAGGGCGTGACGGAGTTTGTTTCCAGTTATTGCCTTGTCAGAAAAGGGGCTTTTCATTACCATTTGGCGGATTTTTTGCGCAGCTGGTTTTAACTCATGTGCCCGCCTGTGCGGGTTGCAGAAAGCTGATGGGAGACGACTGAATGAGTAATGACGGCGTGAATGTGGGCCGACGTCGGTTCCTCGTCGCCGCCACTTCGGTGGTGGGGGCGGCTGGAGCTGTCGGTGCTGCGGTCCCGTTCGTGGGGTCATGGTTCCCCAGTGCCAAGGCCAAGGCAGCCGGTGCTCCGGTGAAGGTGAACGTGGGCAAGATCGAGCCGGGTCAGCAGATCGTTGCTGAATGGCGCGGCAAGCCGGTGTTCATCATGAACCGCACCGACGAAATCCTGGCCAATCTGGCCAAGCTCGAGGGGGTCGTCGCGGATCCGGAGTCCAAGGTTTCCGATCAACCGACCTATGTCGATCCGAAGGTCCGCTCGATCAAGCCCGGCCTGCTGGTCCTCGAGGGACTGTGCACCCATCTGGGTTGCTCGCCGTCCTTCCGTCCGGAAGTCGCTCCGGCCGACCTCGGTGCCGAGTGGCTGGGTGGCTACTTCTGCCCCTGCCACGGCTCCCGTTACGACCTGGCCGGCCGTGTCTACAAGGCGCAGCCTGCGCCGCTGAACCTGCCGGTCCCGCCGCACTCCTATGAGTCCGATGATGTGATCGTCATCGGTGTGGACCCGGAGAAAGCCTGATGAGCAAATTCATGGAATGGGTTGACGCCCGCTTTCCCGCCACCAAGATGTGGGAAGATCATCTGAGCAAGTACTACGCTCCGAAGAACTTCAACTTCTGGTACTTCTTCGGCTCGCTGGCGCTGCTGGTGCTGGTCAACCAGATCCTCACCGGTATCTGGCTGACCATGAGCTTCGAACCGTCCGCCGAGGGCGCCTTCGCCTCGGTCGAATACATCATGCGTGATGTGGAGTACGGCTGGATCCTGCGCTACATGCACTCCACCGGCGCCTCGGCGTTCTTCGTGGTGGTGTACCTGCACATGTTCCGCGGCCTGATGTACGGCTCCTACCAGAAGCCGCGCGAGCTGGTGTGGATCTTCGGCATGCTGATCTACCTGGCGCTGATGGCCGAAGCCTTCATGGGCTATCTGCTGCCGTGGGGCCAGATGTCCTACTGGGGCGCCCAGGTGATCATCTCGCTGTTCGGTGCGATCCCGGTCATCGGGGCCGACCTGACCCAGTGGATCCGTGGTGACTACCTGATCTCCGGCATCACCCTGAACCGCTTCTTCGCCCTGCACGTGATCGCGCTGCCGATCGTGATCCTGGGCCTGGTCGTCCTGCACATCCTGGCGCTGCACGAAGTCGGCTCCAACAACCCGGATGGCGTGGACATCAAGAAGAAGAAGGACGCCAACGGCATCCCGCTGGATGGCATCCCGTTCCACCCCTACTACACCGTGAAAGACATCGTCGGCGTGGTGGTGTTCCTGTTCGTGTTCTGCACCGTGATCTTCTTCTTCCCGGAAATGGGCGGCTACTTCCTCGAGAAGCCGAACTTTGAAGCGGCCAACCCGTTCAAGACCCCGCTGCACATCGCTCCGGTGTGGTACTTCACTCCGTTCTACGCGATCCTGCGCGCCGTTCCGGACAAGCTGCTCGGCGTCATCGCCATGGGTGGTGCGATTGCCGTGCTGTTCGTCCTGCCGTGGCTGGACCGCAGTCCGGTGCGCTCGATGCGCTACAAGGGCTGGCTGAGCAAGATCTGGCTGCTGGTGTTCTGCGTAGCCTTCGTGATCCTCGGCGTGCTGGGCGTGCTGGCGCCGACTCCGGGCCGTACCCTGCTGTCCCAAGTCTGCACTGTCCTGTACTTCGCCTTCTTCATCCTGATGCCGTTCTACACCCGGATGGAGAAAACCAAACCGGTTCCGGAAAGGGTGACTGGCTGATGAAAAAGCATTTTGCTGCATTGATTCTTGCGGTTCTGCCGGCCCTTAGCTTTGCTGCCGCTCCGCTCGAATATCCGCTGGACAAGGTCAATGTCGATCTGACCGACAAGGCCGCCCTGCAGGATGGCGCGCGTACCTTCGCCAACTACTGCATGGGTTGCCATAGCGCCCAGTTCCAGCGTTACGAGCGGGTGGCCAAGGATCTCGGCATCCCGGAAAAGGTGATGCTGGAAAACCTGGTGTTCACCGGTGCCAAGATCGGCGAACACATGAAGACCGGCATGCAGCCGCAGGACGCCAAGGTCTGGTTCGGTGCTCCGCCGCCCGATCTGACCCTGGTCGCCCGCGTGCGTGGCGAGGACTGGGTGTACACCTACCTGCGCACCTTCTATGAAGATCCGGCGCGTCCGTGGGGTGTGAACAACAAGGTGTTCCCGAACGTCGGCATGCCCAACGTGCTGGCCAGTCTGCAGGGCCGTCAGGTTATCGGCTGCAAGCAGGTCCAGGTGGTCGAGCACGGCAAGAAGGTGTTCGATCCGCTGACCGGCACTCCGGTGACCAAGGAAGGCTGCGATCAGCTGACCATCGTGCCGAAGACCGGCAAGCTGAGCGAGGCGGAGTTTGACGAGAAGATCAAGAACGTCGTCAGCTTCCTGAGCTACTCGGCCAACCCGGTCAAGCTGGAAAGCCAGCGTATCGGTACCTATGTGCTGCTGTTCCTGGCGTTCTTCTTCGTGTTCGCCTACCTGCTGAAGCGTGAGTACTGGAAAGACGTTCACTAATCCGTCGTCCTAGTCCTCATACATGCGCGCCCTCCGGGGCGCGCATGTGTTTCTGCGGTCCGAAAATATCCTGACTGGAGGGAGAGCCCATGGCTGCGATCAATCGCCTGGCCTGTTATTCCGATCCCGCCGATCACTATTCGCACCGGGTGCGCATCGTGCTTGCCGAGAAGGCGGTGAGTGCCCAAATCATCGAGGTAGCGTCCGGGCAGTGCCCGCCGCAACTGGCCGAGGTCAACCCCTACGGCAGCCTGCCGACCCTGGTGGATCGCGATCTGGCCCTGTACGAGCCGGCCGTGGTGATGGAGTATCTGGACGAGCGTTATCCGCATCCGCCCTTGCTGCCGGCCTACCCGGTGGCGCGCGCCAACAGCCGCCTGCTGATGCATCGCATCCAGCGCGACTGGTGCTCGCTGGTCGACCGCGTGCTGGATGCACGCACGCCGGAGAGCGCTCGGGTCCAGGCACGCAAGGAGTTGCGCGAGAGCCTGACCGGGGTGGCGGCACTGTTCGCCGACAAGCCGTTCTTCCTCAGCGAGGAGTTCAGCATGGTCGACTGCTGCCTGCTGCCGATTCTCTGGCGCCTGCCGCAGCTGGGCATCGAGCTGCCGCGCCAGGCCAAACCGCTGCTGGACTACATGGAGCGGCTGTTCGCTCGCGACAGCTTCCAGGCCAGTCTGAGCGCTACCGAGCGCGCGATGCGCTGAGGAATCCGATGATGAATTCAAGTCGCCCTTATCTGTTGCGAGCCCTCTACGAGTGGATCGTCGACAACAACTGCACGCCCCACATCCTGGTAGCCGCGGAGTATCCCGGTGCACGGGTGCCGGCCGGCTATGCCAAGGATGGACAGGTCGTACTCAACGTGTCGCCGAGCGCGGTTCGCTACCTGGAGATGGGTAACGAGGTATTGACCTTCGAGGGGCGTTTTGGCGGTGTGGCGCAGAGCCTCTATGTGCCTGTCGCTGCGGTGCTGGCCATCTATGCCCGTGAGAATGGCGAGGGCATGGCCTTCGAGCTGGACGAGCCGGAAGAGGGCGGGCCAGATGGAGGTCCGTCGGGCGACGACGAGCCGCCGCGCCCCAGTGGTCGGCCCAGCCTGAAGGTAGTCAAGTAAAGCGGTTCGGTCAGAAGCAACAAAAAAGGCGATCCTCCTGGATCGCCTTTTTTGTTGCTGCCTGGCGCAGGGTCAGTCGACGTACTCGAACAGGCGCACGATGCCTTGTACGCCGCCGACGCCCTGGACCACCGCGGTGGCGCGATTGGCTTCGGCGCGGGTGACCACGCCCAGCAGGTAGACCATGCCATTCTCGGTGACCACCTTGATCTTCGAGCCGGGCACGGTGTTGTCGGCGAGCATGGCGGTCTTGATCTGGGTGGTCAGTGCGGCGTCGCTGCTGCGCGCCAGCGGCGAGGAGGGTTGCATGACCTGCAGGTGGTTGTGCACCAGCTTCACCCCCTGGGCGCGGCGGGCAGCCTGTTCGGCGAGGGTTTTCAGGTCGGCGCGCGGGGTCTGGCCGGCGAGCAGGACCACGCCGTTGTAGCTGGTCACCACGATGTGCGAGGTGGTGTCGTTGAGATCGGCATGGCTGCTGTGGATCTCGCTGGCGACGCGGCCAGGGATGAACTGGTCGTCGATCTTGTTGCCGATGCTGCGGGCGCCGCAGCCGGCCAGCAGCAGGCTCAGGCCGAGGGTGGCAAGGAGCAGGGTGGGTCGTTTCATTCTTCACTCCCGAACAGTTGGCGGTCGATCAGGTCGCAGAGGCAGTGGATGGCCAGCAGGTGCACCTCCTGGATGCGCGCGGTGACGCGCGCCGGCACGCGGATCTCGACATCCTCCGGCAGCAGCAGCGAGGCCATGCCGCCGCCGTCGCGACCGGTGAGGGCGACCACGGTCATCTCGCGGTCATGGGCGGCCTGGATGGCCTGGATCACGTTGCCGGAATTGCCGCTGGTGGAGATCGCCAGCAGCACGTCGCCAGGCTGGCCGAGGGCGCGGATCTGCTTGGAGAAGATCTCGTTGTAGCTGTAGTCGTTGGCGATCGAGGTGATGGTCGAGCTGTCGGTGGTCAGGGCCACGGCCGGCAGGCTCGGTCGCTCGCGCTCGAAGCGGTTGAGCAGCTCCGAGGAAAAGTGCTGGGCATCGCCGGCCGAGCCGCCGTTGCCGCAGGAGAGAATCTTGCCCTCGCTGAGCAGGGCATTGACCATCACCTGGCTGGCCTGCTCGATGTGCGGGATGAGCACTTCCATGGCCTGGCGCTTGGTGTCGATGCTGTCCTGGAAAAGCTGGCGGATACGGGATTGCATGTCCATGGGTGACCTTCGGTTGGGCGGCGGTTCAGGCGTCGAACGCGCCGCGGATCCAGTTCAGCCGCGGAGGCGAGCTGTTGTCGGCGGGGGCGACCGCGACCACGTCGAAGCGGCAGGGGTGGTGCGCCCAGCGCGATTGCTGTTGCAGGAAAACCTGGGCGGCAGCACTGACGCGGGCACGCTTGCGCGCGTCGACACTGCCTTCGGCGCCGCCCCAGGCGCTATGGCGCCGGTAGCGCACTTCGACAAATACTACGGTATCGCCGTCGAGCATGACCAGATCCAGCTCGCCGAGGCGGCAGCGCCAGTTGCGGGTCAGCAGGCGCAGGCCGTGCTCCTCGAGGTGGGTTTGTGCCCAGCCTTCGGCGGCCTGGCCCATGGCCTGGCGCGTGGGTGCGCTCACTGCGCGGTCGATTCCAGGCGCTGGACCTGGCCGTTGCGGTATTCCGCCCACGGCAGGCGGCGCACGATACGCTGGCCGGGGGCCAGGCTCAGGCTGCCGGTCAGGCCATCCAGGCGGGTGCTCGGCAGGGCCTGCAGCTGGCTCAGGCGCGGCGCCAGGCGATAGGCGTCGACGCCCATGGCATACAGGCGGCCGAGGCTGCCGGCGGCGGCCGGCCATTCACCGATCACCTGGTTGCGCAGCGGGTCGCTGCTGTCCAGCAGCCAGGGCGTTTCGCAGAAGCGGATGCCGTCCAGGTCGAGGTCCTGGCTGGGGTCGCTGCTGCCGGTGAACAGGTGCGAGGTGGCATAGATCGGCAGGTCGCCGGCGTACTGGAAGGCCAGGGTGGGCTTGATTTGGCGGGCCTGTGCCGGGGTGGCGGCGAGGAACACGAAGTCGATGTCCTGGCGGCGGGCTGGCTGTGCCTCGACCGCGCTGCCCAGTGTGCTCTGCAGGCGCTTGGCGCGTGCCTCGCTGTCGCGCAGCTTGAGCAGATCGGCGATCTGCTGGGCCAGGCGTACCGGTTGGTCGACATGCTCGGTGGCGATCAGGGTGCCGCCGCGGGCTTCCCAATCCTTGCGGAAGGCGGCCAGCACGCGATTGCCCCATTCGCCCGTCGGTACCAGGGCCACGGCGCGGCGCATGCCATCTTCCCAGGCGCGCTGGGCTACTTCGCGCGCTTCGTCCTCGGCGGCCAGGCCGAACTGGAACAGTTGGGCCGGTGCTTCGGCGCGGCCGTCGTTGTAGTTGAGGGCGAGGGTGGGGATCGGCAGCTGCTGGCGTTGGCTGAGTTGGCTGACCAGCGGCTTCTCCAGCGGGCCGACCACCAGCTGCACGCCGTCGGCCTGGGCCTGGCGGTAGAAGGCATCGAGGTCGGTCAGTTTGCTGCTGTCGTGCAGGCTGATGTTCAGGGCGCTGTCTCCGCTCTGGTAATGGGCGGCGACAAAGCCGTCGCGCAGGGCCTTGCCGACGCTGGCGAGCTGGCCCTGCTCGGGCAGCAGCAGGGCGATGCGGGTCAGCGGGCGGGTGGCGATTTCCTGCAGCTTGACCAGTGACTGCGGCAGCTGGCGGGCCGCCGGATGTTGCGGGTTGCGTGCCTGCCACTCGGCAATGCTGGCGACCTGCTGCGCGGGTGTGGCGCTGCCGCGCGCCAGCCGGCTCAGTTCCAGCCAGCCGGCCAGGTCGTCGCCGGGGGTGCCGGCGCTGCTCAGCTGGCTGCTGGGCAGCCCGGCGACCAGGGTCCAGATGGCTTCATGGTTGTTGGCCGATGCCTGGCCTTCCAGCAGCGGGGCGATGAACACGCGTTCGCGAGCCGCCGCCAGCGGCTGCTGGTCGGCTTGCAGGGCGTTGGCGCGGGCCAGCTGGCTGCGCACCTGCTGGCCGACCGGTAGTTCGCCCAGGCGCGCGAAGCTCGGATGCTGCAAGGCCTGCAGGGCGGCCTTGGGCTTGTTGCGTGCCAGGGCCAGTTCTGCGGTGAGGGTGCTGGCGAAGATCTGCTGGGCCGGCAGCAGCTCGTCCAGCTTGACCAGGTCGAGGATCTGCTGGGCCTGGGCCAGGTTGCGTTGGCTCAGCGCCTGGTCGGCGGCGCTCAAGCGCAGCAGGGCGGCCTGCTCCGGCTTGCCCTGCTGCGCCTGCAGCAGCAGTTGCTCGGCGCTGGCCTGAGGCTTGCCCGGCAGTTCGCCGAGGCCGGAGGTCTGCTGGCCGGCACAGGCGCTCAGCAGGCCTGCCAGGCAGAGGACGGAAAGAGGGCGCAGTCTGGCGATCATGTCAGGGATTCCGCTTCGCAGGCTTGAAAGGCGTAATTGTACCCAAGCCCCGGTATGGGTGCGATCTTGCTGGGGCCAAACCCGGTACAATGACGCACTTTGACTGACGACGGGATGGCGACGTGAACACTCCGGGTACTCTTTATGTGGTGGCCACGCCGATCGGCAATCTGGAAGACATCAGCGCTCGGGCGTTGCGCGTGCTGCGCGAAGTGAAGCTGATCGCTGCCGAGGACACCCGTCACAGTGCTCGCCTGATGCAGCACTTCGGCATCGGTACGCCGCTGGTCGCCTGTCACGAGCACAACGAGCGCGAGCAGGGCTCGCGGTTGGTCCAGCGCCTGCTGGCAGGCGACGATCTGGCGCTGGTGTCGGATGCCGGTACGCCGTTGATTTCCGATCCTGGCTATCACCTGGTGCGCAACGCGCGCGCCGCCGGCGTGCGCGTGGTGCCGGTGCCCGGAGCCTGTGCGCTGATCGCGGCCCTGTCGGCCTCCGGCCTGCCGTCCGACCGCTTCGTCTTCGAGGGCTTCCTGCCCGCGCGCAGCACCGCGCGCCGGCAGCGGTTGCAGGCCGTGGTGGAGGAGCCGCGCACGCTGATCTTCTACGAGGCGCCGCACCGCCTGCTCGAATGCTTGGCCGACCTGCGCGAGCTGTTCGGCGCCGAGCGTCCGGCGGTGCTGGGACGCGAGCTGACCAAGACCTTCGAGACCATCAAGGGTGCGCCGCTCGGCGAGCTGCACGACTGGGTGGCGGCCGACAGCAACCAGCAGCGCGGCGAGTGCGTACTGCTGGTCGAGGGTTGGCAGGAGCCGGTGGGTGAGGAGGCGCTGAGTGCCGAAGCGCTGCGCGTGCTCGACCTGCTGTTGGCGGAGCTGCCGCTCAAGCGGGCGGCGGCCGTGGCGGCGGAAATCACCGGGGTGCGCAAGAATCTGCTCTACCAGCAGGCGCTGTTGCGACAAAACGCCGAGGATTGAGCTTGTTATCCGCGCGAGCAGTGAGTACCCTGCGCGCCGGAGAGTCGGCTGGACAGTCGCCGCCCTGCTTGCAGGGGGGAGGAAAGTCCGGGCTCCATAGGGCAGAGTGCCAGGTAACGCCTGGGAGGCGCGAGCCTACGGAAAGTGCCACAGAAAATAACCGCCTAAGCGCGCAAGCGCCGGTAAGGGTGAAAAGGTGCGGTAAGAGCGCACCGCACGTCTGGCAACAGTTCGTGGCTAGGTAAACCCCACTCGGAGCAAGACCAAATAGGGATCCATTGGCGTGGCCCGCGCTGGATCCGGGTAGGTTGCTTGAGGCCGTCAGTGATGGCGGTCCTAGAGGAATGACTGTCCTCGACAAAACCCGGCTTACAGGCCGGCTCTCCGCTCCCCCTCCCTGCTTTTTATAGTTAGTTCCCTCCGGTTTTAATGTCGAAAAGATATCGCTCTTAATAAAGAGCTTTAAGTTCGATACGTGGCGCCTTGTCGTATCTCGAGTTTGTTTTTCGCATTGCTCCCTGCGTGTCCCCCGTCTGCCGGTCTTTTCTCTAAGTTGCGGTCCTGTAAGGGTTTTCCCGTCGGGCGCGCCTTGACTGGGTTGATGTGGCGTTTCTATAGTGTTCTGTAGTGGGTAAAAGTGGGTAAAAGTGGATATTCCAGTCACAGAAGACTAACCACTACGGGGAAGTGCAGCCGTGTTTCGCGGAGCCAGTGCCATAACTCTTGACGCCAAGGGCCGTCTGACGATGCCGAGTCGGTATCGCGACGAGTTCATGGCGCGCTGTGCCGGCCAGCTCATCGTGACCATCGATGCGGTTGATCCCTGTCTGAGTGTTTATCCCCTGACCGAATGGGAACTGATCGAGGCCAAGCTGCGCGAGCTGCCGTCCCTGCGCGAAGAGAACCGTCGCCTGCAGCGACTGCTGATCGGCAATGCGGTGGATCTGGAGCTGGATGCGGCCGGGCGCTTTCTCGTGCCGCCGCGGCTGCGTGACTACGCCGGACTGGACAAGCATGCGGTGCTGGTCGGCCAGCTCAACAAGTTCCAGTTGTGGGACGAAAACGGCTGGGATGCGCGCTGCGCGGAAGACCTCAAAGCCATCAAAGAACCCGGCGGCCTGCCGGACGAATTACGGAACCTGACGCTCTGACATGAATGCAGCCACTTTCAATCACGTGACCGTTCTGCTCCGCGAAGCCGTCGAGGCACTCGCCGTGCGGGCGGACGGCTGCTATCTGGATGGCACCTTCGGCCGTGGCGGCCATAGCCGCGAGATCCTGGGTGAGCTGGGGGCGGAAGGACGCCTGCTGGGCTTCGACAAGGATCCGCTGGCCATCGCCACCGGCCTCGAACTGGCCGCCGCGGACAGTCGCTTCCAGATCGTCCAGCGCAGCTTCGCCGAGCTCGGCGAGGAGCTGGCCGTACGTGGCCTGCAGGGCAAGGTCGACGGCGTCCTCCTCGATCTGGGGGTGTCTTCGCCGCAGCTGGACGATCCCGAGCGCGGCTTCAGCTTCATGAACGACGGCCCGCTGGACATGCGCATGAATCCCGACGCCGGCGTCAGCGCGGCCGAATGGATCGCCTCCGCCGCCGAGGAAGAAATCGCCCGGGTATTCTACGAATATGGCGAAGAGCGTTTCTCCCGGCGCATGGCGCGGGCCATCGTGCAACGCCGGGCCGAGCGGCCGTTCACCCGCACCGCCGATCTGGCCGAGGTGATCACCGTCGCCAACCCGGCCTGGGAGAAGGGCAAGAATCCCGCGACCCGTGCCTTTCAGGGGCTGCGCATCCATATCAACAACGAACTGGGCGACCTCGAGCGAGGCCTCGAGGCGGCGCTGGAAGCCCTCGCCGTTGGCGGCCGACTGGTGGTGATCAGCTTCCATTCCCTGGAAGACCGCATCGTCAAGCAGTTCATGCGTCGTCAGGTCAAGGGCGAGGCCGACAACCTGCCGCGCGGCCTGCCGGTGCAGGTGGCCAAGTTCGATCCTCGCCTGAGGCTGCTGGGCAAGCCGCAGTACGCCTCGGCCGCTGAACTCAAGGCCAACCCGCGCGCGCGCAGCGCGGTGATGCGCGTGGCGGAGAAGCTGCGATGATCCGTCGCGCCCGTGACAGCATGCCCAGCGGCAGTCTGCTGATGCTGGTGCTGTTCGGCTTGGTGCTGGGCTCGTCCGTGGCCGTGTCGTGGAGCGCGCACTGGAATCGCAAGCTGCTCAACCAGCAGTACGCCGAGCTGAGCGTGCGCGACAAGGCGCAGGCCGAGTGGGGGCGCCTGATCCTCGAGCAGAGCACCTGGACCGCGCACAGCCGGATCGAGGCGCTGGCCAGCGAGCAGCTGCAGATGCGCATCCCCGAGCCGGGTGAAGTGCGGATGGTGGCGCCATGATCAAGCTCGACGGTGCCCTCTACCCCTGGCGCTTCCGCTTGGTGATCGTGCTGCTGCTGGGCATGGTCGCGGTGATCTGCTGGCGCATCGTCGACCTGCACGTGTTCGATCATGACTTCCTCAAGGCCCATGGCGATGCCCGCAGCGTGCGGCACATTCCGATTCCCGCGCATCGCGGCCTGATCACCGACCGTAATGGCGAGCCGCTGGCGGTCAGTACTCCGGTCACTACCGTGTGGGCCAATCCCAGGGAGCTGTCGGCGGCGCGCCAGCACTGGCCGGCTCTGGCGGTCGCTCTGGGGCAGGACCCGCAGGTGCTGAGCCAGAAGCTCGGCCAGAATGCCGAGCGCGAGTTCCTCTACCTGGCCCGTGGGCTCACTCCCGAGCAGGGCGAGGCCGTGCTGGCGCTGAAGATCCCGGGGGTCTACAGCCTCGAGGAGTTCCGGCGCTTCTATCCGGCCGGCGAGGTCACCGCTCACCTGATCGGTTTCACCGACGTCGACGATCGCGGCCGCGAAGGCATCGAACTGGCCTTCGACCAGTGGCTGGCCGGCGTGCCCGGCAGTCGCCAGGTGCTCAAGGACCGCCGTGGCCACCTGATCAAGGACGTCGGCGTGGCGCGCAATGCCAAGCCTGGCAAGGCGCTGGCTCTGTCCATCGACCTGCGCCTGCAATATCTGGCCAGCCGCGAGCTGCGCAACGCCCTGGTGGAGAACAAGGCCAAGGCCGGCAGTCTGGTGATCCTCGACGTGCAGACCGGCGAAGTGCTGGCCATGGCCAATCAGCCCACCTACAACCCGAACAACCGCCGCAACCTGCAGCCGGCCGCGATGCGCAATCGCGCCATGATCGACGTTTTCGAGCCGGGCTCGACGGTGAAGCCGATCTCGATGCTGGCGGCGCTGGAAAGTGGGCGCTGGAAGCCTGGCGATACCGTCGAGGTCTACCCGCACAGCCTGCGCATCGGCCGCTTCACCATTCGCGACGTGTCCCGCGGCGGGGGCCCGGTGCTCGACCTGGCCGGCATCCTGATCCGCTCCAGCAACGTGGGCATCAGCAAGATCGCCTTCGACATCGGCGGCGAGTCGATCTATCGCGTCATGCAGCAGGTCGGCCTCGGTCAGGACACCGGCCTCGGCTTCCCCGGCGAGCAGGTCGGCAATCTGCCCAACCACCGCAAGTGGCCGCAGGCGGAAACCGCGACCCTCTCTTACGGCTACGGCCTGTCGGTGACGGCGATCCAGCTGGCGCATGCCTACGCCACGATCGCCAACAATGGCCGCATGGTGCCGTTGAGCCTGGCGCGGGTCGATCAGCCGGCGAACTCCACCCAGGTGGTTCCCGATGAGGTGGCCAGGACGGTGCAGGGCATGCTGCAGCAGGTGGTCGAGGCCCCCGGCGGCGCCCACCGCGCCCAGGTGCCCGGCTACCACGTCGCCGGCAAGAGCGGTACCGCGCGCAAGACCAGCGCGGGCAGCAAGGGTTACCAGCAGAATGCCTACCGCTCGCTGTTCGCCGGCTTCGGGCCGACGAACAACCCGCGCCTCGCCGCCGTCGTGGTGATCGACGAGCCGGGGGGCGAGGGTTACTACGGTGGCCTGGTTTCCGCCCCGGTATTCAGCAAGGTGATGGGCGGCGCCCTGCGCCTGATGAACATAGCTCCGGACAACCTGCCGCCGCCGCTGCCTGAAGCGCAGCAGGCCGCCACGGTAGCCGGCAATGGAGGACGCGGCTGATGCCGATGAGTCTGCTCAAGATGTTTCCCGAGGCCCGTCGCGACGCGTTGATCCGCGAGCTGAGCCTGGACAGCCGGACCTTGCGTCCGGGTGACCTGTTTCTCGCTGTTCCCGGCCACCAAAGCGATGGCCGGGCCTACATCGGCGACGCCATTGCCCGTGGTGCGTCGGCGATCGCCTACGAGGCCGAAGGCGCGGTGGATGTGCCGCAGTCGGGCGCGGTGGTGATGATTCCGGTCAAGGGCCTGGCCGCGCAGCTGTCGGCGATCGCCGGGCGTTTCTATGGCGATCCCAGCCACAACCTCGAACTGGTCGGCGTGACCGGCACCAACGGCAAGACCAGCGTCAGCCAGCTGCTGGCCCAGGCGCTCGATCTGCTCGGCCAGCGCTGCGGCTTGATCGGCACCCTCGGTATCGGCTTCCACGACAACCTGCAGTGCGGTCGTCACACCACCCCCGATCCGCTGGCGGTGCAGGCGCAGCTGGCGCTGCTGACGCAGGCCGGCGCCAAGGCGGTGGCGATGGAAGTGTCCTCCCACGGTCTGGACCAGGGCCGGGTCGAGGCGCTGGACTTCGACGTGGCGGTGTTCACCAATCTGTCGCGCGACCACCTCGACTACCACGGCGACATGCAGACCTATGGCGCGGCCAAGGCGCGGCTGTTCGCCTGGCCGGGGCTGTGCACCCGGGTGATCAACCTCGACGACCTGTTCGGTCGCGAACTGGCCGCCCGCGAGGCGCCGTCGCGGCTGATCAGCTACAGCCAGATCGACCCGCAGGCGACCCTGTACTGCACCGAAGCCGAATTCAGCGAGGAGGGCGTGCGTGCCCGCCTGATCACCGCCCAGGGCGACGGCCTGCTAGTCAGCCCGCTGCTCGGTCGCTTCAATCTGAGCAACCTGCTGGCCGTGGTTGGCGCACTGATGGGCCTGAACCATCCGCTGGACGAGATCCTCCGCGTGCTGCCGCAGCTGCAGGGGCCGCTCGGGCGCATGCAGCGCCTCGGTGGCGGCGAACAGCCGCTGGTGGTGGTGGATTACGCCCACACGCCCGATGCCCTGGAAAAGGTTCTCGAGGCCCTGCGCCCGCATGCCCGTGGCCGCCTGCTGTGCCTGTTCGGCTGCGGCGGCGATCGCGATCGCGGCAAGCGTCCGTTGATGGCGGCCGCCGTCGAGGGCCTGGCCGATGGCGTGTGGGTGACCGACGACAACCCGCGCAGCGAGCCGGCCGAGCAGATCGTCGCCGACATCCGTGCCGGTTTCCGCGAGCCCGAGCGGGTGACCTTCGTCGCCGGGCGCGGCGCGGCGATCCGCCAGCTGATCGCCAGCGCCTCCCCGGAGGACGTGATCCTGCTGGCCGGCAAGGGCCATGAGGACTACCAGGAAATCGCCGGGGTGCGTCAGCCCTTCTCCGATATCGAACAGGCCGCCAGTGCGCTGGCTGAGCGCGAGGTGCAGGATGCTTGAAGCCTGGATGCTGAGCAGTGTGCTGGGAGCACTGAAGGGAAAGCTGGTCGGGGCCGATGCCTTCTTCAACGGGGTGAGCATCGACAGCCGCAGCATCGAGCCCGGACAGCTGTTCGTCGCCCTCAGCGGCGAGCGCTTCGACGGCCACGACTATCTCGAGCAGGTGGCCAGCAAGAGTGCCGCCGCCGCGCTGGTGGAGCATGAGGTCGAGGAAGTCGAGCTGCCGCAACTGGTGGTGGCCGATACCCGCCTGGCGCTGGGTCAGCTGGGCGCGCTCAACCGCGGCGCCTTCCGCGGCCGGGTCGCGGCGGTCACAGGCTCCAGTGGCAAGACCACGGTCAAGGAGATGCTCGCCAGCATCCTGCGCGCCGACCACGGTGGCGACAGCGAGGCGGTGCTGGCCACCCGCGGCAATCTGAACAACGATCTGGGCGCGCCGCTGACCCTGCTCGAACTGGCTCCGCAGCACCGCAGCGCGGTGATCGAGCTGGGCGCCTCGCACCTGGGCGAGATCGCCTACACCGTTGGTCTGGCCCGACCGCACGTCGCCATCATCACCAACGCCGGCACCGCCCATGTCGGCGAGTTCGGCGGCCCGGAGAAGATCGTCGAGGCCAAGGGCGAGATTCTCGAGGGACTGGCGGCCGACGGCGTGGCGGTGCTCAACCGCGACGACCCAGCCTTTGCCACCTGGCAGCAGCGCGCCGGCGGTCGGCGGGTGCTGAGTTTTGCTCTGCACGCCGCTGCCGACTTCACCGCCCGCGAGCTGGCGCGCGATGCCCGCGGCTGCCCGGCGTTCACCCTGGCCAGCCCCGCCGGCGAGCTGCGCATCCAGCTCAACCTGCTCGGCGAGCACAACGTGAGCAACGCCCTGGCCGCCGCCGCCGCCGCCCATGCCCTGGGCGTGGGGCTGGAAGCGATCCGTGCCGGGCTGGAAAGCTTGCAGCCGGTCAAGGGCCGTGCCGTGGCGCAGCTGGCACCCAGCGGCATGCGCGTGATCGACGACAGTTACAACGCCAATCCCGCGTCAATCAAGGCCGCGATTGATATACTGGCCGGCTTTTCCGGACGCACCGTCCTGGTGCTCGGCGACATGGGCGAGCTGGGTGCCTGGGCCGAGGCGAGCCATCGTGAGGTGGGTGCCTATGCCCGTGACAAGGTCTCGGCCCTGTATGCCGTCGGCGCGCAGATGGCCCATGCCGTCAATGCCTTCGGTGCCGGGGCACGGCATTTTGCCGATCAGGCTGAACTGATTGCCGCGCTGACTGCCGAACAGTCTCCGGAAACCACCCTGTTGATCAAAGGCTCGCGCAGCGCAGCGATGGAAAACGTCGTCGCTGCGTTCTGTGCCTGTGCTGGAGGACATTAAATGCTGCTGCTGTTGGCCGAGTATCTGCAACAGTTCTACAAGGGCTTCGCGGTCTTTCAGTATCTGACCCTGCGTGGAATTCTCGGCGTGCTCACTGCCCTGACCCTGTCCCTGTGGCTGGGGCCGTGGATGATCCGTACCCTGCGCAGCCGGCAGATCGGCCAGTCGGTGCGCGACGACGGCCCGCAATCGCACCTGTCGAAGAAGGGCACGCCGACCATGGGCGGCGCGCTGATCCTTTCCGCCATCGGCATCAGTACCCTGCTGTGGGCCGACCTGAGCAACCGCTACGTCTGGGTGGTGCTGGCGGTGACCCTGCTGTTCGGCGCTGTCGGCTGGGTCGACGACTACCGCAAGGTGATCGAGAAGAACTCGCGCGGCCTGCCGAGCCGCTGGAAATACTTCTGGCAGTCGGTGTTCGGTCTCGGCGCGGCGGTGTTCCTCTACGTGACCGCCAGCACGCCGGTGGAAACCACCCTGATCCTGCCCCTGCTGAAGACCATCGAGATCCCGCTGGGGATCTTCTTCGTCGTGCTGACCTACTTCGTCATCGTCGGTTCGAGCAACGCGGTGAATCTCACCGACGGCCTCGACGGTCTGGCGATCATGCCGACGGTACTGGTCGGCGGCGCCCTGGGCATCTTCTGCTACCTGTCGGGCAACGCCAAGTTCGCCGAATACCTGCTGATTCCCTACGTGCCGGGCTCCGGCGAGCTGATCGTGTTCTGCGGCGCGCTGATCGGCGCCGGGCTGGGCTTCCTCTGGTTCAACACCTACCCGGCCCAGGTGTTCATGGGCGACGTCGGTGCGCTGGCCCTCGGCGCGGCGCTGGGCACCATCGCGGTGATCGTGCGCCAGGAAGTGGTGCTGTTCATCATGGGCGGGGTGTTCGTCATGGAAACCCTGTCGGTGGTGATCCAGGTCGCCTCGTTCAAGCTCACCGGCCGCCGCGTGTTCCGCATGGCGCCGATCCACCACCATTTCGAACTCAAGGGCTGGCCCGAGCCGCGGGTGATCGTGCGCTTCTGGATCATCACCGTGATCCTGGTGCTGATCGGCCTGTCCACGTTGAAGCTGAGGTAACCCGGATGACGCTGATCGCTTCCGACCAGTTCCGCATCGTTGTCGGCCTCGGCAAGAGCGGCATGTCGCTGGTGCGCTTCCTCGCCCGTCAGGGCGTGCCCTTTGCCGTGGCCGACACGCGCATGAGTCCGCCGGAGCTGGCGACCCTGCAGGCCGAGTTTCCTCAGGTTGAAGTGCGCTGCGGCGCGCTGGACGTGGAGTTTCTCTGCCGCGCCAGCGAAGTGTACGTCAGCCCCGGCCTGCCGCTGGCCACCGCGGCGCTGCGCGAGGCGGCGGCGCGCGGGGTCAAGCTGTCCGGCGACATCGACCTGTTCGTGCGCCATGCCAAGGCGCCGATCGTTGCCATCACCGGCTCCAACGCCAAGAGCACCGTGACCACCCTGGTCGGCGAGATGGCCGCGGCGGCCGGCAAGAAGGTGGCGGTCGGCGGCAACCTCGGTACCCCGGCCCTGGATCTTCTGGCCGACGACATCGAGCTGTACGTGCTCGAGCTGTCCAGCTTCCAGCTGGAAAGCACCGAGCGGGTCAACGCCGAAGTGGCCACCTGCCTGAACGTCAGCGACGACCACATGGACCGCTACAGCGGTCTGCAGACCTATCACCTGGCCAAGCACCGCATCTTCCGTGGCGCCCGCCAGGTGGTGGTGAACCGCCAGGATCCGCTGTCGCGCCCGCTGATCGCCGACCAAGTGCCGTGCTGGAGCTTCGGCCTGGACAAGCCGGACTTCAAGTCGTTCGGCATCCTTGAGGAGGGCGGCGAGAAGTTCCTCGCCTTCCAGTTCAGCAAGCTGATGCCGGTGCGCGAGCTGAAGATCCGCGGCGCGCACAACCAGGCCAACGCCCTGGCGGCGCTGGCCCTGGGCCATGCCGTCGGCCTGCCGCTGGCGCCGATGCTGGATACCCTGCGCCGCTTCACCGGCCTGGCGCACCGTTGCCAGTGGGTGCGCGAGCGCAGCGGCGTGACCTTCTACGACGACTCCAAGGCGACCAACGTCGGCGCCGCCCTGGCGGCCATCGACGGCCTGGGTGCGGAGATCGCCGGCAAGCTGCTGCTGATCGCCGGCGGTGACGGCAAGGGCGCCGACTTCACGCCGCTGCGCGCCAGCGTAGCCAAGTACTGCCGCGCCGTGGTGCTGCTGGGGCGCGATGCCGAGCTGATCGCTGCCGCGCTCAAGGACGCGGATGGCCGCGACGTGGTGCCGCTGCTGCGCGTGGCGACCCTCGACGAGGCTGTGCAGCGCTGCGCCGAGCTGGCCGCGGCGGGCGATGCCGTGCTGCTGTCGCCAGCCTGCGCCAGTCTCGACATGTTCAAGAGCTTCGAAGAGCGCGGCCGCCTGTTCGCCCAGGCCGTAGAGGAGCTGCCCTGATGTTCTCGCTGCTGCGCCTGTCGCCCTCACCGCTGCTGAGCCGCCGCGGCGTCGATCTGGACTTCCCGCTGCTGGCGGGTTGTCTGGCGCTGCTCGGTCTCGGTTTCGTGATGGTGTCCTCGGCCTCGTCCGAGGTGGCCGCAGCGCAGTCGGGCAATTCGCTGTACTACATGATCCGCCACCTGATCTATCTGGCCATCGGCTTTGCGGCCGGCGGCCTGGTCCTGTTGGTGCCGGTAGCCAGCTGGCAGAAGAACGGCGGCAAGCTGCTGATCGCCGCCTTCATCCTGCTGGTGCTGGTGCTGGTGCCGGGCATTGGCCGCGAGGTCAACGGTGCGCGGCGCTGGATCGGTTTCGGCATCTTCAACATCCAGCCTTCCGAGCTCGCCAAGCTGTTCACCGCGATCTATCTGGGGGGCTATCTGGTGCGGCGCCAGGCGGATGTGCGCTCGTCCTGGAAAGGCCTGTTCATGCCGCTGATCGTGCTCGGTCTGATGGCCGGCCTGCTGCTCTCCGAGCCGGACTTCGGGGCCACCGTGGTGCTGGTCGGCGCTGGCATCGTCATGCTGTTCCTCGGCGGCGTCAGCCTGTGGCGCTTCCTGCCGATGGTGGTCGGGGTGCTGATCATCGGCGGCGTGGTGATGACCAGCCAGGCCTACCGCCTCAAGCGCCTGACCAACTTCATCGACCCCTGGGCCGACCAGTTCGGCGCCGGCTACCAACTGAGCCAGGCGCTGATCGCCTTCGGCCGCGGCGAATGGCTGGGGGTGGGGCTGGGCAACAGTGTGCAGAAGCAGTTCTACCTGCCCGAGGCGCACACCGACTTCGTGTTCGCCGTGCTGGCCGAGGAGCTGGGCATGGTCGGCGCGCTGCTGACGGTGGCGCTGTTCGTGGTGGTGACCCTGCGCGCGTTGCATATCGGCCTGTGCGCCGAGAAGGAGCAGCAATATTTCTCCGCCTACGTGGCCTATGGCGTGGCGATTCAGTGGATCGGCCAGTTCCTGATCAACATCGGCGTGAACGTCGGCCTGTTGCCGACCAAGGGCCTGACCCTGCCATTCCTCAGTTATGGCGGCAGTTCGCTGGTGCTCTGCTGCGTCAGCCTGGCCCTGCTGCTGCGCATCGACTGGGAGCGGCGCAACCTGCTGGGAAATGCCGAGATGGAGTTTACCGAAGAGGATTTTGCCGAGGAGGAGCCGCGTCATGCCCGGTAACGTGTTGATCATGGCCGGCGGCACCGGAGGCCACGTATTCCCGGCGCTGGCCTGTGCCCGCGAGTTCCAGGCCCGTGGTTATAGCGTGCACTGGCTGGGCACGCCGCGCGGCATCGAGAACGAGCTGGTGCCGCAGGCCGGACTGCCGCTGCACCGTATCGAGATCAGCGGTCTGCGCGGCAAGGGTGTGCTGTCGCTGCTCAAGGCGCCGCTGCAGATTGCCAAGGCCCTGTGGCAGGCCCGCAAGGTGCTGCGCGAGCTGCAGCCGGTATGCGTGCTCGGCATGGGTGGTTTCGTCACCGGCCCCGGCGGCATCGCCGCGCGGCTGGCCGGCGTGCCGCTGATCATCCACGAGCAGAACGCCGTGGCCGGCACCGCCAACCGTGGCCTGGCCCCGTTCGCCAGCCGGGTCTGCGAGGCCTTCCCGGAGACCTTCGCGGCCAGCGCCAAGCGGCGCACCACCGGCAATCCGGTGCGTGAGGAACTGTTTCTTGCCACACCGCGTCAAAACCTGGCCCGCCGTCAGGCCCGTCTGCTGGTGCTGGGTGGCAGTCTGGGCGCCGAGCCGCTGAACAAGCTGTTGCCGGCGGCGCTGGCACAGGTGTCCGGCGAGCTGCGCCCGCAGGTCTACCACCAGGCCGGCAAGCAGCACGCCGAGGTGACCGCCGAGCGCTATCGCGCCGCCGCGGTCGACGCCGAGGTGGTGCCGTTCATCAAGGACATGGCCCGCGCCTACGCCTGGGCCGATCTGGTGATCTGTCGCGCCGGCGCGCTGACCGTCAGCGAACTGGCCGCTGCCGGGCTGCCGTCGCTGCTGGTGCCGCTGCCCCATGCGATCGATGACCACCAGACCCGTAATGCCGAATATCTGGCGAAGGCCGGCGCTGCCGTGCTGCTGCCGCAACATGCGACTGATGCGGCCACGCTGGCCGCGCAGCTGACCGAGGTTCTGATGCACAGCGACAAACTCGCGGCCATGGGCGCCACTGCGCGCCGCCTGGCCAAGCCCGATGCGACCCGCACGGTGGTGGACATCTGCCTGGAGGTGGCCCATGGCTGATGCCCTGCGCGGCAAAAATTCCGCCGAACTGCGGCGCATGCGCCGTATCCGCCGCATCCATTTCGTCGGCATCGGCGGGGTGGGCATGTGCGGCATCGCCGAGGTGCTGCTCAACCTCGGTTACCAGGTGTCCGGCTCCGACCTCAAGGCCTCGCCGGTAACCGAGCGCCTGGAAAGCTTCGGCGCGCAGATCTTCATCGGCCACCGCGCCGAGAACGCCGAGCAGGCCGACGTGCTGGTGGTGTCCAGCGCGATCAATCCGGCCAACCCGGAGGTCGCCAACGCGCTCGATCGGCGCATCCCGGTGGTGCCGCGCGCCGAGATGCTTGCCGAACTGATGCGCTACCGCCACGGCATCGCGGTGGCCGGCACCCATGGCAAGACCACCACCACCAGCCTGATTGCCTCGGTGTTCGCCGCCGCCGGCCTCGATCCGACCTTCGTCATCGGCGGCCGGCTGAATGCCGCCGGCACCAACGCCCAGCTCGGCGCCAGTCGCTACCTGGTGGCCGAGGCCGACGAGAGCGACGCCAGCTTCCTGCATCTGCAGCCGATGGTTTCGGTGGTCACCAACATCGACGCCGACCACATGAGCACCTACGGCGGCGACTTCAACAAGCTGAAGAAGACCTTCGTTGAGTTCCTGCACAACCTGCCGTTCTACGGCCTGGCAGTGCTCTGCGTCGACGATCCGGTGGTGCGCGAGATCCTCCCGCAGGTGAAGCGGCCGATCGTCACCTACGGCTTCGACGAGGGTGCCGACCTGCGCGCGATCGATGTGCGCCAGGAAGGCATGCGCACCTTCTTCACTGTGCTGCGCAAGGACCGTGAGCCGCTCGAGGTGTCGGTGAACATGCCGGGCAACCACAACGTGCTCAATGCCCTGGCCACCATCGCCATCGCCACCGACGAGGGCATCGACGATGCGGCCATCGTCGCCGGTCTGTCCGGCTTCCAGGGTGTCGGCCGCCGCTTCCAGGTCTACGGCGACCTGCCGGTCGACGGCGGCAGCGTGATGCTGGTCGACGACTACGGCCACCATCCGCGCGAAGTGGCCGCGGTGATCAAGGCCGTGCGCGGCGGCTGGCCCGAGCGGCGCCTGGTGATGGTCTACCAGCCGCACCGCTACAGCCGCACCCGCGACCTCTACGACGATTTCGTGCAGGTGCTCGGCGAGGCCAACGTGCTGCTGCTGCTGGAGGTCTACCCGGCCGGCGAGGAGCCGATTCCGGGCGCCGACAGCCGCCAGCTGTGCCACAGCATCCGCCAGCGCGGCGTGCTCGATCCCATCTATGTCGAGCGTGGCGCCGATCTGGCGCCGCTGCTCAAGCCGCTGCTGCGCGCCGGCGACATCCTGCTCTGCCAGGGGGCCGGCGACATCGGCAGCGTTGCTCCGCAATTGATCAAACACCCGTTGTTCGTGCTGCAAGGTGAGTCGAAATGAGTCTGCAAGCCAACCTGGATCCCGCCATCTTCGGTCGCGTCGCCGTGCTGTTCGGCGGCAAGAGCGCCGAACGCGAGGTGTCGCTGAAGTCCGGCCAAGCCGTGCTGGCGGCGCTGCAGGGCGCTGGTGTGGATGCCTTCGGCATCGAGGTCGGCGACGACCTGCTGCAACGGCTGGCCGGCGAGAAGATCGATCGTGCCTTCATCGTCCTGCATGGCCGCGGCGGTGAAGACGGCAGCATGCAGGGCCTGCTCGAGTGCCTGGGCATTCCCTACACCGGCAGCGGCGTGCTGGCCTCGGCTCTGGCGATGGACAAGCTGCGCACCAAGCAGGTGTGGCAGAGCCTCGGCCTGCCGACCCCGCGCCATGCGGTGCTGGCTTCGGCCGCCGACTGCGAGCGGGCCGCCGCCGAGCTGGGCTTCCCGCTGATCGTCAAGCCGGCCCACGAGGGTTCGAGCATCGGCATGGCGCGGGTGGAGAGCTTCGAGCAGCTGCTCGCTGCCTGGCAGGACGCGCGGCGCTATGACCCGCAGGTGCTGGTGGAGCAGTGGATCAGCGGCCCGGAGTTCACCGTCGCCATGCTGCGTGGCGAGGTGCTGCCGCCGATCCGCCTGGGCACCACCCACAGCTTCTACGACTACGAGGCCAAGTACCTGGCCGACGACACCCGCTACCAGGTCCCCTGCGGTCTGGATGCGGACAAGGAAAACGAACTCAAGGCGCTCACCGCACGCGCCTGCGAAGCGGTCGGGGTCCGTGGCTGGGCCCGGGCCGACGTGATGCAGGATGCCGGTGGGCAATTCTGGCTGCTGGAGATCAACACCGTCCCCGGGATGACCGACCACAGCCTCGTACCCATGGCCGCGCGTGCTGCCGGCCGGGACTTCCAGCAGCTGGTGCTGGAAGTGCTGGCCGACAGTCTCGAGGCAAGGAGCTGATCCCATGATCGCGCTGCTGCGTCACCAGCGTCCGGCCCCGGTGGGGCCGCTGCGCAAGCCGGTCCCCCGCGGGGCCAGCCGACTGGTGGTGCGCGAACCGCTGCGCAAGCGCCTGCCGCGTCCGTCGCTGAGCGGTCTCAAGCGACTCGCCTGGCCGCTGTTGCTGCTCGGCCTGGGCTTCGGTGCCTACGAGCTGGGGCAGCGTCTGCTGCCCTACGCCGACCAGCCGATCGCCCAGGTCAACGTGCAGGGCGACCTACAGTACGTCAGCCGCGCGGCAGTGGCGGCCAAGGTGGCGCCGTTCATCCATTCCAGCTTCTTCAATGTCGATCTGGCGTCGATGCGCAGCGAACTGGAGCAGATGCCGTGGATCGCCGAGGCCGAGGTGCGCCGGGTCTGGCCGGACCAGGTGCTGATCCGTCTGGAGGAGCAGCTGCCGGTGGCGCGCTGGGGCGACGAGGCGCTGCTGAACAATCAGGGCCAGGCCTTCGCGGCCGGCGAGGCGGGCGGCTACGCTCATCTGCCGCAGTTGTGGGGGCCGCAGCGCGCACAGCAGCAGATCATGCAGCAGTATCAGATGCTCAGCCAGCTGCTGCGCCCACTGGAGTTCACCGTGGCGCGGCTGGAGCTGCGCGAGCGCGGCAGCTGGTTTCTCACCACCGGGCAGGGGCTGGAACTGCTGCTCGGGCGGGATCATGTAGTGGAAAAATTGCGCCGTTTCGTCAGCGTCTACGAAAAGGCCCTGAAAGAACACAATACGAACATCGCGCGCGTCGACCTGCGCTACCCCAACGGCCTGGCCGTGGCGTGGCGCGAGCAACCGGCCGCACCGGCTCCCGGTACTACCGGGAACCCGCAGTGACTTGAGGAGATAACTGGGATCATGGCAAGCGCGCACAGCGGCAAGATGATCGTCGGTCTGGATGTCGGCACCTCCAAGGTGGTGGCGCTGGTCGGCGAAGTGGCGAGCGATGGCCAACTGGAAATCGTTGGCATCGGTACCCATCCCTCGCGGGGCCTGAAGAAGGGCGTGGTGGTCAATATCGAGTCCACCGTGCAGGCCATCCAGCACGCCATCGACGAGGCGCAGCAGATGGCCGGCTGCCGGATCCACTCGGCGTTCGTCGGCGTGGCCGGCAGCCACATCCGCAGCCTGAACTCGCATGGCATCGTGGCCATTCGTGATCGCGAGGTCAGTCAGGCCGATATCGAGCGGGTGCTGGACGCCGCCCAGGCGGTGGCCATTCCGGCCGATCAGCGGGTGCTGCACACCCTGGCCCAGGATTACGTGATCGACAACCAGGAAGGCGTACGCGAGCCGCTGGGGATGTCCGGCGTCCGCCTGGAAGCCAAGGTGCACGTGGTCACCTGCGCGGTGAACGCGGCGCAGAACATCGAGAAGTGCGTGCGCCGCTGCGGCCTCGAGGTGGATGACATCATCCTCGAGCAGCTGGCGTCTTCCAGCTCGGTGCTGACCGATGACGAGAAGGAACTGGGCGTGTGCCTGGTGGACATCGGCGGCGGTACCACCGACATCGCCATCTTCACCGAAGGTGCGATTCGTCACAGTGCGGTCATTCCGATCGCCGGCGACCAGGTCACCAACGACATCGCCATGGCCCTGCGTACGCCGACTCAGTATGCTGAGGAAATCAAGATTCGCTATGCCTGCGCCCTGGCCAAGCTGGCCGGCGCCGGGCAGACCATCAAGGTGCCGAGTGTCGGCGACCGCCCGCCGCGCGAGCTGTCGCGCCAGGCGCTGGCAGAGGTGGTCGAGCCGCGCTACGAGGAGCTGTTCTGCCTGGTGCAGGGCGAACTGCGCCGCAGTGGTTTCGAGGACCTGATCCCGGCCGGGATCGTGCTCACCGGTGGCACCGCGAAGATGGAAGGTGCGGTCGAGCTGGCCGAGGAGATTTTTCACATGCCGGTACGTCTGGGCCTGCCGCAGGGCGTCAGGGGCCTGGACGATGTCGTGCGCAACCCCGCCTACGCGACGGGGGTCGGATTGTTGCTGTACGGCCTGCGCAAGCAGGGCTCGGCAACCTTCGCCAGCGGTGTTGTCGAAGAAAGCAAGCCGCCCATGTTCGAGCGCTTCAAGCGCTGGGTACAGGGCAGTTTTTGAGTTAAAAGCGCCGCTGGCGGCTAAAAAGCAAGAACAGGGCAGAGGAGAGGGAATATGTTCGAATTAGCGGATAACGTCCAATCGAGCGCAGTCATCAAGGTCATCGGTGTCGGCGGTGGCGGCGGCAACGCGGTCAACCACATGCTGCGCTGCAACATCGAAGACATCGATTTCATCTGTGCCAACACCGACGCCCAGGCGTTGAAGAAGGTCGAGGCCAAGACTGTCCTCCAGCTCGGCCAGGGCATCACCAAGGGATTGGGTGCCGGGACCAATCCGGAAGTCGGCCGTCAGGCTGCGCTGGAAGATCGCGAGCGCATCGCCGAGATCCTCCAGGGCGCCAACATGGTGTTCATCACCACCGGCATGGGTGGCGGCACCGGCACCGGCGCCGCGCCGATCATCGCCGAGGTGGCCAAGGAAATGGGCATCCTCACCGTGGCCGTGGTCACCCGCCCGTTCCCCTTCGAGGGCCGTCGCCGCATGCAGATCGCCGACGAGGGCATCCGTGCCCTGTCCGAGCATGTCGACTCGCTGATCACCATTCCCAACGAGAAGCTGCTGACCATCCTCGGCAAGGATGCCAGCCTGCTGTCCGCCTTCGCCAAGGCCGACGACGTGCTGGCCGGTGCCGTACGCGGCATCTCCGACATCATGCAGCGTCCCGGCCTGATGAACGTCGACTTTGCCGACGTGCGTACCGTGATGAGCGAGATGGGCATGGCGATGATGGGCACCGGCCACGCCAGCGGCCCGAACCGCGCCCGCGAGGCCACCGAGGCGGCGATCCGCAACCCGCTGCTGGAGGACATCAACCTGCAGGGGGCCCGCGGTATCCTGGTCAACATCACCGCCGGTCTCGACCTGTCGCTGGGTGAGTACACCGAAGTCGGCAGCATCATCGAGCAGTTCACTTCCGACCATGCCACCGTCAAGATCGGTGCGGTCATCGATCCGGAAATGCGCGATGAGCTGCATGTCACCGTGGTCGCCACCGGTCTCGGTGCGCGCATGGAGAAGCCGGCCAAGGTGGTCGACAACGGCGTGCAGGCTGCTCCGTCCGTCGCCCCGTCGATGGCGCAGCAAGGCGCAGCGGTCAACTATCGGGACCTCGACCGTCCGACCGTGATGCGCAGCAACCCGAGCACCGGTGGCGCCGCTCCGGCGGTCAAGGTCAATACCCAGGAGGATCTGGACTATCTGGATATCCCGGCCTTCCTGCGGCGTCAGGCTGATTGATTCGCTATATCAGAGGTATTGACGTGATTGGTTTTCAGCAAAGGCGGGCTCTGCTATTATCCCCGCCTACTGAGAACAGTTCACAACTTGTGCAGATACGGCCAAAGCCATGATCAAACAACGCACTTTGAAGAACATCATCCGGGCCACTGGCGTCGGTTTGCATTCGGGGGAGAAGGTCTACCTCACCCTGAAGCCGGCTCCTGTGGATACCGGGATCGTGTTCTGCCGCACCGATCTCGATCCGGTGGTGGAAATTCCGGCCCGGGCCGAGAACGTCGGTGATACCACCCTGTCGACCACGCTGGTCAAGGGTGATATCAAGGTGGATACCGTTGAGCACCTGCTGTCGGCCATGGCTGGCCTGGGTATCGATAACGCCTACATCGAGCTGTCGGCACCGGAAGTGCCGATCATGGATGGCAGCGCGGGTCCCTTCGTGTTCCTGATCCAGTCCGCTGGTCTGCAGGAGCAGGAAGCGCCGAAGAAGTTCATCCGCATCAAGCGCGAAGTGACCGTGCATGAGGGCGAGAAGAGCGCCACCTTCCTGCCGTTCGACGGCTTCAAGGTGAGCTTCGAGATCGACTTCGATCACCCGGTGTTCCGCGGTCGCACCCAGCGTGCCTGCGTCGATTTCTCCAGCACCTCGTTCGTCAAGGAGGTCAGCCGCGCGCGGACCTTCGGCTTCATGCGTGATATCGAGTTCCTGCGCTCGCAGAATCTGGCACTGGGTGGCAGCGTGGACAACGCCATCGTGGTCGACGAGTTCCGCGTGCTCAACGAGGACGGCCTGCGCTACGAGGACGAGTTCGTCAAGCACAAGATCCTGGACGCCATCGGTGACCTGTACCTGCTCGGCACCAGCCTGATCGGCGAGTTCCGCGGCCACAAGTCCGGCCACGCCCTGAACAACCGCCTCCTGCGCACCCTGATCGCCGAGAAGGATGCCTGGGAAGTGGTGACTTTCGCAGATGCCAGCACCGCGCCCATTTCCTACATGCGCCCGGCAGCTGCTGTCTGAAGCAAGACTCTCCCTTTCTCTTGAGGCCACCCCTGCGGTGGCCTTTTTTTCGTCCGCGTTTTTTCTGGGCGCGTCAGTCAGGCGGTCGGGTGTGGCTGGCCAGGCGTTCGAGGGCGGCGCGCAGGCGCGGGTCGTCGATACCGCTGGCGGCGGTACGCAGGGTCTCGGCGGCACTGGAAGAGAGGGTCGGATTTCGACCGGTGGCATGCCTTTCGGCGGTTGTTGGTTGAACCTTGAACAGGATGTTCGCTAAGTTCACAAATTCCTTGAAGTTCCGTAGCTGGCGCAGCAGGCGTTTCTGCTGGTAGCGCAGGTGGGTGGCCCACTGGCCGTCGGTGACGATCAGCAGCAGGCTGCCGTCGCGGAAGGCGGCGACCCGGCAGTGCGGTCGTGCGGCCGGTTGCAGCTGGCTTTCCAGCAGTTGCTGCAGCTGGCCGAGCCGCTGCGCCTCACCGAACAGATGCTTGAGCGTTTTCGTTCCGCGCAGCAGTGTGGCGGGAGCGCGGGCCGGCAGGGGACGAAAAGTCATGGCAGGACGCCTGGAGAAAAACCGAGCGGCCATCTTAGCAAACGGCTGCCCTGATTCCTTGAGCGGGATGCACCATGCATATCATCTTCATGAGTCGCCGCCACGGCGCGGCACGTTCGCTGACTCTCGCCCCGCGCCAGGGGCTGACCCTGGCCACGATGCTGCTCGGCTGCACGCTGGCAGTCGGCGTCGCACTGGGCTCTTGGGTGAGACCCCAGCCCTTGCCGATGGTTCCCGAGTCGGTCGGCGCTGCGAGCGGGATCCGTCCGCAGGAGCTGGTGGAGGCCCGCGCCGCGGCACAGCGGCAGCTGGACGCCCTTGGCGTGCATCTGGCCGACCTGCAGGCGCGCATGACCCGGCTCGACGCCCTGGGTGAGCGCCTGACCGAGCTGAGCGGGCTGGAGGGCGGCGAGTTCGACTTCTCCCAGCCGGTCGGGCAGGGCGGTCCGGACGAGTTGCTGGATGCCGAGCCCTTCAGCGGCAACGAGGTGCTCGGCAGTCTCGATGCCCTGGCGGCGCGCCTCGACAATCGCGAACAGCAGCTGGAGGTGATGCAGCAGGTGCTCGCCGAGCGCCGACTGGATGACTCGCGCCTGATTGCCGGGCGGCCGGTGGCCAGCGGTTACCAGTCCTCGGAGTTCGGCCGCCGCCGCGATCCGTTCCACGGTGGTGCGCGCATGCACAAGGGCGTGGACTTCGCCGCCCGGCGCGGCACCGAGATCGTCGCGGTGGCCGCCGGCGTGGTCACCTGGGCCGGACGCAAGTCCGGCTACGGCTGGGTCGTCGAAGTCAGCCATGCCGATGGCTATGTCACCCTGTACGGGCACAACCAGCGCAACCTGGTGCAGGTCGGCGAGCTGGTGCAGCGCGGTCAGACCCTTGCCCTGGTCGGCAGCAGCGGACGATCCACCGGTCCGCACGTGCATTTCGAGGTGCAAAAAGACGGCCTGCAGATCGATCCCGCCACTTATATCGCACGTGCTGCCAGTGATGAGTGAGGCGTCTTTTCTCGCCGCCGTTTCCGAGTAGAATGCCCCCTTCGCTGCCGTAGTGACGGCACTGGGCACTCCCCGGGAGTGCCCTCCATTTCCACAGATGGAAGACCCTCCCGATATGTTTGCGCCTTTGTTGAGAAAACTCTTTGGAAGCAAGAACGAGCGTGAAGTCAAACGCATGGCCAAGGCAGTTCAGGCGGTCAACGTCCTGGAAGAGCAGATGGTCGCGCTGTCCGACGAGCAGCTCAAAGCCAAGACTGAAGAGTTCAAGGCGCGCCTGACCCAGGGCGAGACCCTCGACAAACTGTTGCCGGAAGCCTTTGCCGTGGCCCGCGAGGCCGGCAAGCGGGTAATGGGCATGCGTCACTTCGACGTGCAGCTGATCGGTGGCATGACCCTGCACGAGGGCAAGATCGCCGAGATGCGTACCGGCGAAGGCAAGACCCTGGTGGGTACCCTGGCGGTGTATCTCAACGCCCTCGAAGGCAAGGGCGTGCACGTGGTCACGGTCAACGATTACCTCGCTCGCCGCGACGGTAACTGGATGCGCCCTCTGTACGAATTCCTCGGCCTGACGGTGGGCATCGTCAGCCCGTTCCAGGACCCGGACGAAAAGCGCGCCGCCTACGCCGCCGACATTACCTACGGCACCAACAACGAATTCGGCTTCGATTACCTGCGCGACAACATGGCGTTCAGCATGCAGGAGA
>DATCUN010000073.1:0-2573 GCA_036561825.1 Pseudomonas sp. | reverse complement strand
GCTAGAGAAGGGGCGACGGTAGCCGAACTGATTCAGCAGTTCACACGCCATGCCAACACAGGCTTCGCTCACCGCTGTGCAGCGGCTGGCGCACGTTAGAGCGCGCATTGATCGACTCCTGTCGGTAGTACGGCAGGTGATGGGCGCGGGCGTGTAGGACGCCATCGAGGAGGGCACCCACCAGAACAAGACCCACGTCAGTCGATCAGAACCGGGGGCCGGCGGATGTCGACCGTGCCGCGGTCGGTATCGACGCCCATGCCGTAGAGGCCGGGGCTGCCGCCGTTGTACCGAACGTCGAAGGGGAAGTCGGCAGGGCTGCCGACATCGCCCAGCCACGTGGCCAGGTCCGACCGGCTGCCGCCGATCTCGATCCATGCCAAGCCCTTTGGGGTCACGCTGCCCGAGCCGGGCACGACCGGCAGGCTGGCCGCATGCACGCCGCCGCCCGGCTTGAAGTACATGTTCGGCATGCCGGTCGGCCAGGTCGTGGTGGCGCTGGGCGCCTGCAGCGCGAAGCCGCGCGAGCCGTCCATCATCTGGCGGCCCAGTTCGCGGCCGGTGGTGTTCGGGTCGACCGTGGTGCCGTGGTGCGCGGCGAAGGTCTCGAGTTCTTCCAGCGTGTCGCAGCGCAGGCACCAGCCGACGAAGCGGTCGCCGTCGCGCGTCTGGCGCTCCATGAAGACGGCGAGCGGCTGGCCCTGGCGCACCGGGCGCTGGTCGACCAGGCCTTCGACCTCGATGTAGATGTCGGGCGCGAGCGGCACCACGCGGTGGCCGAGGCCGTAGTGCGGGAAGAAGCCGCCGTCGTAGTTGCCGAGGCCGGTTTCCTGGCTCAGGCGGAAGGTGGACTCGTAGACGTTGGGTCCGGCCATGCAGACATGATCGAAGTGAATCATCGGGTTCGCTTTGGTGTTGAAGGGAAGGAACTGGAGAGGAGGGCGGCCGTCGCTCAGTGCGCGACCGCGTCGTGCGTCCCCGGCGTCGCATCGGGGCGCCGCAGCAGTTGCTTCTGCTGCATCAGCCGGCTCGCGAGGAACACGAAGACGGCGCCGCACAGGGCGGCACCCGCGAGGAACATCAGGCCGGCGTCGTAGGAGCCGGTGCGGTCCTTCAGCAGGCCGATGAGGTAGGGGCTGAACATCGAGCCCACGATGCCGAAGCAGTTGACGTAGGCGAAGACGACCGCGGCGGTCTTGCCGCGCACGCCGATGCCGGTGAGCTGCCAGATGCAGATCGGGCCACTCACCAGGCCGGCCGTCAGCAGCGCGAGTCCGGCGATCGACGCATACAGGCTGTGCACCGACAGCAGGATGCCGATGCCCACCGCCGCGGTGACGAAGGACGCGATGGCGTGCCACACGCGCTCCCGGGTCTTGTCCGAATGCGCGACCCAGAACCAGTACATCACCATGCCGAAGATGCTGGGGATGGCCGACAGCAGGCCGACCTGGATGGTCGAGAGCGTGGTGCCGAAAAGGCGGCCGAACTCCTGCACGATCTGCGGCGTGAAGATGAGGCTGGCGTAGAAGCCCATCTGCGCCGTGGCGTAGGCGAGCGACAGCAGGATCAGGTGCGGCTGCGTGAGCGTGCTGCGCAGGGGTGGTTCGGCACCGGCTTGCGCGGCGGTGTCGTCGGCATCGCGCGCCGCGATGATCAGTTGCTGCTCGGTCGGCGTGAGCCAGTCGGCCTCTTCGGGCTTCGAGGTGAGGTAACGGATGGAATAGAAGCCCAGCAGCACCGGCAGCAGGCCTTCGACGAACAGCATGATCCGCCAGCCCGCGAAGCCAAAGAGGCCGTCGGCGTACTGAACGATGGCGGCCGACATCGGCGTGCCGACGATCACGGCCCAGGGCAGCACGGCGATGACCAGCATGCGCCCCCGCAGGTTCGGCGGGAACCACAGCGCCAAACAGTAGATGAGCCCCGGAAACAGGCCCGCCTCGGCGATGCCCAGCAGCATGCGGATGAGGATGAGCTGCGTGCCGTTCTGGACGAAGGCGGTGCATGCCGAAATGAGGCCCCACGTGACCATGATGCGGGTGAGCCAGACACGCGCGCCCACGCGATGCAGGACGATGTTGCTCGGGATCTCCATCAGCAGATAGCCCACGAAGAAGAGCCCCGCGGCCAGCCCGAAGACCTGCTGCGTGATGCCGAGTTCGGCGTTCATCCGCAGCGCCGCGGTGCCGATGTTGATGCGGTCGAGATAGGCCATGGTGTACATGAGCATCAGGATCGGAATCAGGCGCCGGATCACCTTGCGCTGCGCGGTCTGGAGGGGGCTGGAAGTCATGGCGGAACGGAGTGGATGGCGGTTGTGGCGAGGAAGAATTCGGCGACTGAAGCGGATGATCGTGACGCCTTGATGGACTGAAAAGGACAATATTTCTCAAGATCTTTGACCTGAAATGTCTGAATTCGTAGACTCACGGCGCCCGTCACGAGGAAGCTGCATGCACCTGATCGACCTGAGGACGCTCCGCCAATTCGTCAGCGTGGCCGAGCACGAGAGCATTTCCCGCGCCGCCGAGGCGCTGCACATCTCGGCCTCGCCGCTGAGCCGCACCATC
>DATCUN010000072.1:0-12903 GCA_036561825.1 Pseudomonas sp. | reverse complement strand
CGGCGGCCAGGGTCAGGCGGGTGCCCTGCATCGCCGTGGCGAAGTGGCGCGCCAGCCAGGTGGCGCTGCCGGCGTGTCCTGCTTCGGCGGCGCGCAGTTTGCGCACCAGGTCGCCGGTATTGATGCCCACCGGGCAGCGCTGGGCGCACAGGCCGGTGGCGGCGCAGGTATCGAGGCCGTAGTAGTGGTAGGCCTGCTCCAGCTCCGTGGTGTCGATGCCGGCGCGCTTCTTCGCCTGGATGTCGCGCCAGATGACGATGCGCTGGCGCGGGGTCAGGGTCAGGCCGTTGGACGGGCACACCGGCTCGCAGAAGCCGCACTCGATGCACTTGTCGACGATCTCGTCGGCGGCCGGCAGCGGCTTGAGGTGCTTGAGGTGGATCTGCGGATCCTCCGAGAGCACCACGTCCGGGTTGAGGATGCCCTTGGGGTCGAGCAGGCGCTTGATCTGCCACATCAGCGCGTAGGCCTCGCTGCCCCACTCCAGCTCGACGAACGGCGCCATGTTGCGCCCGGTGCCGTGCTCGGCCTTCAGCGCGCCGCCGAACTCCACCGCCACCAGCTGCGCCACCTCGCCCATGAACGCCTCGTAGCGCGCCACCTGGGCCGGGTCGTCGAAGCCCTGGGTGAACACGAAGTGCAGGTTGCCCTCCAGCGCATGGCCGAACAGGATCGCCTCGTCGTAGTGGTGCCGGTCGAGCAGCTCGAGCAGGCGGTTGACGCCCTCGGCCAGGCGCTCGACCGGGAAGGTGACGTCCTCGATGATCACCGTGGTGCCGGTCTGGCGCACCGCGCCGACCGCCGGGAAGGTGTCCTTGCGGATCTTCCACAGCTGGTTGTAGACCGCCGGGTCCTCGCTGAAGTCGACCTGCTTCTCCACCGGGAAGTCGGCGATGGACGCCATGATCCACGCGATCTGCTCGTGCAGCAGGCTCTGGCTGGCGGCGCGCGACTCGATCAGCAGCGCGCAGGCGCCGCTGGACAGCTCCCGTACCCAGACCGGCATGCCCTGCATGTTTTCCACCGAGCGCAGGCTGCGGCGGTCGAGCAGCTCCACCGCAGACACCGGCTGCTGCTTGAGCAGCGGCACCGCGCGGCAGCAGTTTTCCACGTCGGGGAACACCACCAGCGCGCTGGCCTTGTGCGGGTAGTCGGGCACGGTGTCGTAGGTCACCGCGCTGATGAAACCCAGCGTGCCCTCGGAGCCGACCATCAGGTGGTTGAGGATGTCCAGCGGCTCGTCGAAGTCGACCAGCGCGTTGAGCGAGAAGCCGGTGGTGTTCTTCAGCCGGTACTTGTGGCGGATCTTGTCGGCCAGCGCGCTGTTGGCGCGGGTCTCTCTACCCAGTTGGGCCAGTTGCTCGAGCAGCGCGGCGTGGCTCTGCCGGAAGGCGGCGACGCTGGCCGGGTCTTCGCTGTCCACCACCGTGCCGTCGGCCAGCACCAGGCGCAGGCCGGCGAGGGTCTGGTAGCTGTTCTGCGCGGTGCCGCAGCACATGCCGCTGGAGTTGTTGGCGACGATGCCGCCGATCTTCGCCGCGTTGATCGACGCCGGGTCCGGGCCGATCTTGCGCTGGAACGGCGCCAGCACGGCGTTGGCGTTGGCGCCGATCACCCCCGGCTGCAGGCGGATCTGCGCGCCGCCGGCGCGGATGTCGCGGCCGTTCCAGTGGTCGCCGAGGACGATCAGCACCGAGTCGCTGATCGCCTGGCCGGACAGGCTGGTGCCGGCGGCGCGGAAGGTCACCGCCACCTGCTGGGCGTGGGCCAGCTTGAGCAGCTCGACCACCTCGCGCTCGGACTCGACGCGCAGCACCAGCTTGGGGATCAGCCGGTAGAAGCTGGCGTCGGTGCCGAAGGCCAGGGTGGACAGCGGGTCGTCGAAGCGCCGCTCGCTCGGGATCAGGCGTTCGACGGCGGCAAGGAAGGCGGCGGGCAGGCTCATGGGGACTCCGGCAATCACGGTACTTGCAGGCGCCAGCTGGCTGGCTCCTGCGGTGGAGGCGGTGGCGTCAGGCGCCCAGTTCGCGGACCAGCGAGTCGCGGCTGATCTCTGCGATCGATTTGGCGCCGGTCAGGGTCATGGCCACGCGCATTTCCTTGTCGATCAACTCCAGCAGGTTGCTCACCCCGGCCTCGCCGTCGGCGGCCAAGGCGTAGACGAAGGCGCGGCCGAGCATCACGCTGTCGGCGCCGAGGGCGAGCATGCGCACCACGTCGAGGCCGGTGCGGATGCCGGAGTCGACGAGGATCTTCAGCTCGCCCTTCACCGCGTCGGCGATCGCCGGCAGGGCGCGGGCGCTGGACAGCACGCCGTCGAGCTGGCGGCCGCCGTGGTTGGAGACGACGATGCCGTCGGCGCCGAACTTGACCGCGTCGCGGGCGTCTTCCGGGTCGAGGATACCCTTGATCACCATCGGGCCGTCCCAGAAGTCGCGGATCCACTGCAGATCCTTCCAGGAGATCGACGGGTCGAAGTTGTTGCCCAGCCAGCCGATGTAGTCCTCGAGGCCGGTGGGGTTGCCGCGATAGGCGGAGATGTTGCCCAGGTCGTGCGGCTTGCCGAGCAGGCCGACGTCCAGTGCCCAGTGCGGGTGGGTGACCGCCTGCAGGTAGCGGCGCATGGCGGCGTTGGGGCCGCTCATGCCGGAGTGGGCATCGCGGTAGCGGGCGCCGGGCACCGGCATGTCGACGGTGAACACCAGGGTGGTGACCCCGGCGGCCTTGGCGCGCTCCAGGGCGTTCTTCATGAAGCCGCGGTCCTTGAGCACGTAGAGCTGGAACCACATCGGCCGGTCGATGGCCGGCGCCACTTCCTCGATCGGGCAGACCGACACGGTGGAGAGGGTGAAGGGAATGCCCTTGGACGCCGCGGCACGTGCCGCCTGCACTTCGCCGCGCCGCGCGTACATGCCGGTCAGGCCGACCGGCGCCAGCGCCACCGGCAGGGCCAACTGCTCGCCGAACAGCTCGGTGCCGAGATTCAGCTCGGACATGTTCTTCAGCACCCGTTGGCGCAGGGCGATACCGGCCAGATCCTCGACGTTGCGCTTGAGGGTGTATTCGGCATTGGCGCCGCCGTCGATGTAGTGGAACAGGAACGGCGGCAGGCGCCGCTGGGCGGCGGCGCGGTAGTCGGTAGAGGCGGAGATGATCATGGGGCAGTTCCCGGTAGGTTCGCAGGGACGCCGCCCCGGGCGGGCCGGGGCGGGGTCGGGCTTTGGCTTAGCCGGCCACCAGCGGGTCGCTGACGCCGAGGACGTAGATCGCGATCAGGGCGATCAGGCCGGTGAACAGGATGTAGTAGAAAGTCGGCCACACGGTCTTGCGCAGGGTGGTGCCCTCGCGGCCAAGCAGGCCGACGGTGGCGGAAGCGGCCACCACGTTGTGGATCGCCACCATGTTGCCGGCGGCGGCGCCGACGGCCTGCACGGCGACGATCAGCGCGCCGGAGATGCCCAGGCTTTCCGCCACGCCGAACTGGAACTGGCTGAGCATCATGTTGCTCACCGTGTTGGAGCCGGCGATGAAGGCGCCCAAGGCACCGACGCTCGGCGCCAGCAGCGGGTAGATGCCGCCGACGCTGTCGGCCACCCACTGCGCCATGGCGATCGGCATGCTCGGCAGCTCGCTGGCGTTGACCCCGGAGTTGATCAGGATGCGCACCATCGGCACGGTGAACAGCAGCACGAAGCCGGCGCCGAGCAGCACCTTGCTCGACTCGCCGACCGCGGTGCCGAGGTCGCGCAGCTTCATGCCGTGCAGGAAGAAGGTGGCGATGACCACGGCGACCAGGATGCCGCCCGGCAGGTACAGCGGCTGGAAGTCTGCCTTGATGCCTTTCTCGCCAAGCAGGTCGGGGAACACCAGCACCACCGATTTCAGCGCGGCGCTGACTTCCGGGAACACGCGGCTGATCACCAGCAGCAGGCCGACCAGCACATAGGGCAGCCAGGCGCGCAGGGTGCCCATCGGCTTGGCGGTCAGCTGGTCGAGCTTCATTTCCACGCTGCCCAGCCACTCGCTCGGCCAGTCCTTGGCATCGGCGAAGTCCCAGGTGCTCTTGGGCATCAGGAAGCCGAAGCGGGCGGCGGTGGTGACAATGGCCAGGCCAATCAGTCCGCCGGCCAGCGAGGGGAACTCGGGGCCGAGGAACACGCCGGTGGCGGCGTAGGGCAGGGTGAAGGCCAGGCCGGCGAACACGGCAAACGGCAGCACCTCGAAGCCGGCCTTCCAGCTTTTCTCCTTGCCGAAGAAGCGGGTCAGCATCAGCACCATGATCAGCGGCATCACGGTGCCGACGATGGCGTGGATGATCGCCACGTTGCTGGTGATCAGCTGCAGGAAGACTTCCCAGCTGGAGCCCTGCTCGACCAGGCGCGCGCCCAGCGTGGCGGTATCCAGGCCGCTGTTGACGCCGATGATGATCGGCGTGCCGACCGCGCCGAAGGATACCGGGGTGCTCTGCACCAGCATGCCGAGCATCACCGCGGCCAGCGCCGGGAAGCCGATGGCGACCAGCAGCGGGGCGGCGATGGCGGCGGGGGTGCCGAAGCCGGAGGCGCCCTCGATGAAGCAACCGAACAGCCAGGCGATGATGATCGCCTGGATGCGCCGGTCGGGGCTGATCACGGCGAAGCCGGCGCGGATCGCGGTGATGCCGCCGGAGTGCTTGAGGGTGTTGAGCAGCAGGATGGCGCCGAAAATGATCCACAGCACGCCGACGGTGATGATCAGGCCCTGCACGGTGGAAGCGAGCACCCGGTTGAGGCTCATGTCCCAGGCGTACAGGCCGATGCCGGCGGTGAGCAGGTAGACCAGGGGCATGGCGCGCTTGGCGGGCCAGCGCAGGCCGACCAGCAGGATGGCGGCGAGCAGGATCGGGGAAAACGCGAGTAGCGCGAGAATGCCGGGTTGCATGACGATGACCTCGGATCAGTGGCGCGCGACGCGCGAGCAGGCAAGGGGGGTACGGCAGGTGTGACGGGTAAGCGGAGCGGGCATGGCGGGACCTCGTCGGCCGGTTATTGGATTTGTTGGTGTTAATTGGTAAGACCAATTTACAATCGGCGTGGGTCAGGGTAAAAGTCGGCCGTGGAGCTGTCAATCCAGGCTCCTACGACTTTGGTCGGCAGGTGCTGCACTGTAAGGTTCCCGGTGGCGGCGTTAGGCTTGCGGGCGGTGCGCCCGGGCAAGGGTCGTGGTGGTCAAACCAGTGGAGGCAAGGCAATGGGATTTGGTCCGGTTCGGCAGCGCCGTCTGTCGGATGACATCGTCGAGCGCCTCGAGGCGATGATCCTCGAGGGCTCGCTCAAGGCCGGCGAGCGCTTGCCGGCCGAGCGCGTGCTGGCCGAGCAGTTCGGCGTGTCGCGGCCGTCACTGCGCGAGGCGATCCAGAAGCTGGCGGCGCGCGGCCTGCTGAGCAGTCGCCAGGGTGGCGGAACCTTTGTCGCCGAAGGGTTGGGCTCGGCGTTCAGCGACCCGCTGCTGCAACTGCTGGAGGGCAGCGAAGAGGGTCAGCGCGACCTGCTGGAGTTTCGTCACACCCTGGAGGGCGCCTGTGCCTTCTACGCGGCGCAGCGGGCGACGCCGGTGGATCACCTGCGCCTGCGCGAGGCCTTCGAGCGTCTGCAGCAGTGCTACGTCGCCTCGGTGCCGGGCGGTGGTGCGGAGGAGGGCCTGGCCGATGCCAGCTTCCACCTGGCGATCGCCGAGGCCAGCCACAATGCGGTGCTGCTGCACACCATCAAGGGGCTGTTCGACCTGCTCAAGCGCAACGTGGTGACCAACATCGGCGGCATGTACGCGCAGCGCGGCGAAACCCGCGACATGCTGATGCGCCAGCATCGCGAACTGTTCGAGGCGATCGTCGCAGGGCGTGCCGAGGATGCGCGGGCGATTTCCAGCCGGCACATCGACTACGTGCAGGAGGTGCTGGCCGAGGTGCAGCAGGAGGGGCGGCGCGAGGCGCGGGCGCGGCGGCGGCAGAGCGTGCAGGAGGGGTGAGGCGAGGGGTGCGCCGGCAGCGAGTGCCGGCGCCAAGGGGCTGGCGAGTTACTCGTCCTTGCCCTTGCTGCGTACCGCGCGCTGGATCTCGCGGTTGGAGTCGCGCTCCTTCTCCACGGCGCGCTTGTCGTATTCCTTCTTGCCCTTGCCCAGGGCGATCTCGCACTTGACCAGGTGCTTCTTCCAGTACAGCGCCAGGGCCACGCAGGCGAAGCCCTTCTGCTGGACGGCGCCGTGCAGCTTGTCCAGCTCCTTGCCGTGCAGCAGCAGCTTGCGCGTACGCGTCGGGTCGGCGATGACGTGGGTGCTGGCCGCGTTCAGCGGGGTGATGTGGCTGCCGAGCAGCCAGGCCTCGCCGTCCTTGAGCAGCACGTAGCTGTCGGTGAGCTGGCCCTTGCCGGCGCGCAGACTCTTGATTTCCCATCCGGCCAGGGCGATGCCGGCCTCGAAGCGCTGCTCGATGTAGTAGTCGTGCAGCGCCTTCTTGTTCAGCGCGATGGTGCCGGCGGGGTGTTTTTTCTGATTAGCCATAGGCTGCGCATTATAGGGACTTGCCTGGCGCCGCGCCATGCGTGTCGGTGTGCTTGAGCCGCTGCGGCGAATTCCGGACAATGTGTGGACATTTTCTGGCGAGTCCCTGCATGAGCACGCGCATCCAACGCTCGGCCCTGCTGCCCTATCCGGCGCAGGCGCTGTATGACCTGGTCAACGATGTGGCCAGCTACCCGCAGTTCCTGCCCTGGTGTTCGGCGGCGCAGGTGCTGGAGAGCAGCCCGGCCAAGATGCGCGCGACGCTCAAGGTGGGCAAGGCGGGGATCAGCCAGCAGTTCACCACCTGCAACACCCTGGTGCCGGGCGAGTCGATCGAGATGACCCTGGAGCAGGGGCCGTTCCGCGCCCTGCATGGCGTGTGGAGCTTCCAGGCGCTGAACGAGAAGGCCTGCAAGATCACCCTCGACCTGTCCTTCGACTATTCCGGGGCGCTGGTCAAGGCGACCCTCGGTCCGCTGTTCAATCAGGCCGCCGCCACCATGGTCGACGCCTTCTGCCAGAGAGCCAAGCAGCTATATGGATAAGCCGGACACCATCGCCGTCGAGGTGGTCTACGCCCTCGCCGACAAGCAGAAACTGTTGCGCCTGAGCGTGCCCTACGGCACCAGCATGCGCGAGGCCGCCGAGCGTTCGGGAATTGCCGGGTTGTTCCCGGGGCTGGATCTGGCCACGGCGCCGATGGGCATCTTCGGCAAGGCGGTGGCCAGGCCCGAGGAGCGGGTGCTGGAGGAGGGCGAACGGGTGGAAATCTACCGGCCGCTGATCGCCGACCCCAAGGAGGCGCGCAAGCAGCGCGCGGCCAAGGTGGCGAAGGTCAAGGCGGAAAGCGGCGACGAGTGAGGCGCGGTTTTCCCCGCGGCAACGAAAAAGCCCGAGTCTATGCTCGGGCTTTTTGCTGTCCTGGCGCTTATTCGGCCGGTTCGGCTTCCGGAGTCGGTTCGACTTCCAGAGGTGCCGGCGTCGGTACCGCGACGGGCCGGGCCTCGTCGACTTCGCGCTGCAGTTGCTCCAGCAGCGAGCCCGGAGCAGGGGGGGCTTCCGGTTCGGCCTGGGCTGGAACTGCTTCTTCGGTACTGGCGCCTTCCTCGGTGGTCGGTGCCTCGGTGACGGCGGTGCTGCCGCTGTCGCCGCGGATGGCCTCGTCGCGGCTCACGCCCGGCATGAAGTCGCCAGCCAGACCGGTCAGTTGGTCGTTGCTGTCGAACAGCAGGCTGATGCGCTCCTGCTGGCGAGTACCGCCGCCCGGTTGGAGGCTGTACAGGTAATCCCAGCGATTGGCGTGGAAGGTGTCGGTGATCAGCGGGTTACCCATGATAAACCGCACCTGGCGCCGGGTCATTCCGGGGCGCAACTGGTCTATCATGTCCTGAGTAATCACGTTGCCCTGCTGGATATCGATCTTGTAGACCCCCGGCAGTGAACAGCCGGCGAGTGCGGCGAGTCCCAGGAAGGTGAGGCCGGTCAGCATGAGCTTGGCTTTTTGCATCGGTGGATCTCTTCCACTATCTTGGCGGGCAACAGAACCGGGATCATACCTGCATTGAGGGAGGCTGCGAAGCATTCCTCCGCGAGAAAGCTGAACATGGTAGAGAACAACGAGTTGCGCAAGGTGGGGCTGAAGGTCACCCTGCCACGGGTCAAGATCCTGCAGATGCTGGACTCCGCCGGACAGCGGCACATGAGTGCCGAGGATGTCTACAAGGCGTTGATGGAGGCGGGCGAGGATGTCGGCCTGGCTACCGTGTACCGGGTGCTGACCCAGTTCGAGGCGGCCGGCCTGGTGGAGCGGCACAACTTCGATGGCGGCCATGCGGTCTTCGAGCTGTCCGACGGTGCGCACCACGATCACATGATCAACGTCGATACGGGTGAGGTCGTCGAGTTCATCGATGCCGATATCGAGAAGCTGCAGCGCGAGATTGCCGCCCAGCACGGCTTCGATCTGGTCGATCACAAGATGGTGCTGTACGTCAGCAAGCGCAAGTAAGGCTGGCGAAGGCAAGCCAACGGCGACCTGCGGGTCGCCGTTGGCGTTTATGGGTCAGTGGGGAGCGGTCGACTCAGGCGGCCGCAGCGCGCTGCGCGCCCTGCACCATCTTGCGTGCGTGGGCCAGTGACTCGCGGGTGAGGTCGAGGCCGCCGAGCATGCGCGCCACCTCCTCGATGCGCTGGTTGTGGCCGAGCTGGGCCACCGCCGTGCGGGTCTCGCTGCTGCCGCGCTCCTTGTGCACGAACAGGTGCTGGTGGCCCTGGGCGGCGACCTGTGGCAGGTGGGTGACGGTGATCACCTGGCCGCGTTCGCCGAGACGACGCAGCAGCTGGCCGACCACCTCGGCGGTGGGGCCGCCGATGCCGACGTCCACTTCGTCGAACACCAGGGTCGGCACGCGCGAGGTCTGCGCGGTGATCACCTGGATAGCCAGGCTGATGCGCGACAGCTCGCCGCCGGAGGCGACCCTGGCCAGGCCCTTGAGCGGCTGGCCGGGGTTGGCGCTGACCTGGAATTCAACCTGTTCCTGGCCCTGCGGTTGCAGCTCCGCGCTGTCGCTCGGCTGCAGGGCGATGGCGAAGCGTCCGCCGGGCATGCCCAGGCGCTGCATTTCCGTTTCCACTGCGGCCGCCAGGCGGCCGGCAGCCTCGCGGCGCAGTGCGCTCAGTTCGCCGGCCTTTTCCCGGTAATGGCGGGCGTAGGCTTCCAGTTCCGCGCCGAGGCGCTCGACGGCGGCGTCGTCGGCATGCAGGGCCTGCAGTTCGCCGCGCAACTGTTCCTGCAGGGCGTGCAGCTCGGTGGGCAGGATGCGGTGCTTGCGCGCCAGGCTGTAGATGCTGTCCAGGCGTTCCTCGATCTGCTGCAGGCGCTGCGGGTCGGCTTCGAAGTGGTCGAGGAAGCGGTTGAGGCTGCTGACCGCTTCCTCGACCTGGATCTGTGCGCTGGCCAGCAGGTTCACCGCTTCTTCCAGGGCGGCGGGCTGGCCGGGGCCGCCGTTCAGGCGCTGCAGGCTGCTGGTCAGGGCGCCGAGCACGTTGCCGCTGTCGCTCTCGCTGCACAGTTCGAGCACCTGGCGGCAGGCGCCGAGCAGGCTCTCGGCGTTGCCCAGGGTCTTGTGCTCCTGTTCCAGCTGCTCCAGTTCGTGGCTGCCGAGGGCGAGGTTGTCCAGTTCTTCCAGCTGGTAGCTGAGCAGTTGCTGGCGGGCGTGCTGCTCCTCGCTGCTGCGGCTGAGGCGCTCCAGCTCGCTGCGGGTCTGGCGCCAGCGCTGCGCGGCCAGCTGCACCTGGCGGGCCAGTTCGCCGCCGCCGGCGTAGGCGTCGAGCAGGCGGCGATGGGTGTCGGGCTTGAGCAGCGACTGGTGTTCGTGCTGGCTGTGGATGTCGATCAGCAGCTCGCCGAGGTGCTTGAGGTCGGCCAGCGGGCAGGGAGTGCCGTTGATGTAGGCGCGTGAGCGGCCCTCGGCGGTGATCACTCGGCGCAGGATGCACGGGCCGTCGTTGTCGAGGTCGCGCTCGGCCAGCCAGTGCTGCGCTTCGGCGATGCTGCCGAGGTCGAAGCTGGCGAGGATGTCGGCCTTGTCCGCACCGGGGCGGACCACGCCGCTGTCGGTGCGGTCGCCCAGGGCGAGGCCGAGGGCGTCGAGCATGATCGACTTGCCGGCGCCGGTTTCGCCGGTGATGACGCTCATGCCGGCGCGCAGCTCCAGATCGAGCTGCTCGACGATGGCGTAGTTTCGGATCGACAGATGGACCAGCATGGCGGGCTCCCGAGGAAGTTGTCTGGTTATTTATACAGTACATTTTTTCGTTCTGCCAATCCCCCTTGAAGCCGGCGCCGAGGCCCCCCATATAGGCGGCTGAATCAAGGGCCAAAGTGCCCGACCGTTGCTTTCAAGGAGACCCCCATGGCTGACGAACACAAGCTTGATCCGCAGAACCCCGAAGCCGAGCTGCAGGGTGAGGCTGAGACCGCCGGCGACGATCTGGCGCAGCGCGTGCAGGTGCTCGAGGAGCAGCTGGCGGCCGCCCAGGATCAGGCCCTGCGGGCTGCGGCCGAGCTGCACAACGTGCGTCGGCGTGCCGAGCAGGACGTCGAGAAGGCGCACAAGTTCGCCCTGGAAAAGTTCGCTGCCGACCTGCTGATGGTGGTCGACAGTCTGGAGCGCGGCCTCGAGCTGTCCGATCCGGCCGACGAGGCCATCCGTCCGATGCGCGAAGGCATGGAGCTGACCCTCAAGGCGTTCCACGACACCCTCAAGCGCTACCAGGTCGAGGCGCTCGATCCGCACGGCGAGCCGTTCAACCCCGAGCAGCACCAGGCCATGGCCATGCAGCCGAGCGCCAGCGTGGAGCCGGGCAGCGTGCTCAAGGTGTTCCAGAAGGGCTACCTGCTCAACGGCCGCCTGCTGCGTCCCGCCATGGTGGTGGTGAGCAAGGCCGAGTGAAGTGAATTGCCGGGAATGCCCTTGAAAGTCGTCGGGGCACCCCCATCTGTAGTGCCAAGCATCCAGTCATCCGGGCGGCAGCCAGAAGCGTCGCTCCGAGTCAGAATTTCGGGAGAGTAATATGGGCAAAATCATCGGTATCGACCTGGGCACCACCAACTCCTGCGTGTCCGTGCTGGAGAACGGCGTGGCCAAGGTCATCGAGAACGCCGAAGGCGGCCGTACCACGCCGTCGATCATCGCCTACACCAACGATGGCGAGATCCTGGTCGGCCAGAGCGCCAAGCGCCAGGCCGTGACCAACCCGCACAACACCCTGTACGCGGTGAAGCGCCTGATCGGTCGTCGCTTCGAAGAAGACGTGGTGCAGAAGGACATCAAGCTGGTGCCCTACAAGATCGCCAAGGCCGACAACGGTGACGCCTGGGTGGAAGTGAAGGGCCAGAAGATGGCGCCGCCGCAGATCAGCGCCGAAGTGCTGAAGAAGATGAAGAAGACCGCCGAAGACTACCTCGGCGAACCGGTCACCGAAGCGGTGATCACCGTGCCGGCCTACTTCAACGACAGCCAGCGCCAGGCCACCAAGGACGCCGGTCGCATCGCCGGTCTGGACGTCAAGCGCATCATCAACGAGCCGACCGCGGCGGCGCTGGCCTACGGCATGGACAAGGCCAAGGGCGACCACACCATCATCGTCTATGACCTGGGCGGCGGGACCTTCGACGTGTCGGTGATCGAGATTGCCGAGGTCGACGGCGAGCACCAGTTCGAAGTGCTGGCTACCAACGGCGACACCTTCCTCGGTGGCAAGGACTTCGACATCCGTCTGATCGACTACCTTGTCGACGAGTTCAAGAAAGAAACCGGCATGGACATCAAGGGCGACCCCCTGGCCATGCAGCGCCTGAAGGAAGCCGCCGAGAAGGCCAAGATCGAGCTGTCCTCCAGCCAGCAGACCGACGTCAACCTGCCGTACATCACTGCCGACGCCACCGGTCCGAAGCACCTCAACGTGAAGATCTCCCGCGCCAAGCTGGAAGCGCTGGTCGAGGATCTGGTCGCGCGCACCATCGAGCCGTGCCGCGTGGCGCTGAAGGATGCCGGCATCGACGCCAGCAAGATCGACGACGTGATCCTGGTCGGCGGCCAGACCCGCATGCCGCTGGTGCAGCAGAAGGTCACCGAGTTCTTCGGCAAGGAAGCGCGCAAGGACGTCAACCCGGACGAAGCCGTGGCCATGGGGGCTGCCATCCAGGGCGCCGTGCTGGCCGGCGATGTCAAGGACGTGCTGCTGCTCGACGTGTCGCCGCTGACCCTGGGCATCGAGACCCTCGGTGGCGTGATGACCGCGCTGATCGAGAAGAACACCACCATCCCGACCAAGAAGTCGCAGGTGTTCTCCACCGCCGACGACAACCAGGGCGCGGTGACCATCCACGTGCTGCAGGGCGAGCGCAAGCAGGCCGGGCAGAACAAGTCGCTGGGCCGCTTCGACCTGGCCGACATCCCGCCGGCGCCGCGCGGCGTGCCGCAGATCGAGGTCACCTTCGACATCGACGCCAACGGCATCGTCAACGTCAGCGCCAAGGACAAGGGCACCGGCAAGGAGCAGCAGATCCGCATCCAGGCGTCGGGTGGGCTCAGCGACAACGACATCGAGCAGATGGTCCGCGACGCCGAGCAGTTCGCCGAAGAGGACAAGAAGCGCCGCGCAGGGGCCGAGGCGAAGAACAACGCCGAGAGCCTGATCCACACCACCGAGCGCCAGCTCCAGGAGCATGGCGACAAGGTCGATGCGGGCCTCAAGTCCGAGATCGAGGGCGCGGTGGCCGAGGCCAAGGCCGCGGTCGAGGGCGGCGACGCCGATGCGATGAACCAGAAGGCGCAGGCGCTCGCCCAGGTCGCGATGAAG
>DATCUN010000071.1:0-25732 GCA_036561825.1 Pseudomonas sp. | reverse complement strand
GCCTCCACCACCTGGCTGCGCGCCGCCAGCACCCGGGCCTCGACCTGCTCGCCAGCCAGCGCGCCGGCGACGAACCAGGTGCGCCCGCCTTCGTGGGCGATACCGCGACCGTCGTGGGCCAGGCGCTCGATGGAGAGGAGCTGCTTCTTGCCTACCGGCAGTTGCGCGGTGCGTACACCGCCGCTCGGCTGGAAGCGCAGCCCTGTGTTGCGTTTGGCCATCAGGCGACCTGCAGATTCAGTGTAGGGTGCGCCAGGCGCACCGGAAGGAAGTCGTTGCGCAGCCTTGCGGCTGCGCCGTCACGCTCAGCCCTGCGGGAAGTCGTAGACCCCGGTGGACAGGTAGCGGTCGCCGCGATCACAGATGATCGCCACCATCACCGCGTTCTCCACTTCCTGCGACAGGCGCAGCATCGCCGCCACCGCCCCGCCGGAGGAGACGCCGCAGAAGATGCCCTCCTCGCGCGCCAGGCGGCGCATGACGTCCTCGGCCTCGCCCTGCGCCATGTCGATCACCCGGTCGACGCGGCTGGCATCGAAGATCTTCGGCAGGTACTCCTGCGGCCAGCGGCGGATGCCGGGAATCGCCGCGCCTTCCTGCGGCTGCAGGCCGACGATCTGCACCGCCGGGTTCTGCTCCTTGAGGTAGCGCGAGGTGCCCATGATGGTGCCGGTGGTGCCCATCGAGCTGATGAAGTGGGTGATGGTCCCGCCGGTCTGGCGCCAGATTTCCGGACCGGTGCTCTCGTAGTGGGCCTGCGGATTGTCCTGGTTGCCGAACTGGTCGAGCACCTTGCCGCGGCCCTCGGCCTGCAGCTTCAGCGCCAGATCGCGGGCGCCTTCCATGCCCTCGGCCTTGCTCACCTGGATCAGCTCGGCGCCGTAGGCGCTCATCGCCGCCTTGCGCTCGGCGCTCATGTTGTCCGGCATGATCAGGATCATCCGGTAGCCCTTGATCGCCGCAGCCATGGCCAGGGCGATGCCGGTGTTGCCGGAAGTGGCCTCGATCAGCGTGTCGCCGGGCTGGATGTCGCCGCGCAGCTCGGCATGGCCAATCATCGACAGCGCCGGGCGATCCTTCACCGAGCCGGCCGGGTTGTTGCCTTCCAGCTTGACCAGAAGGGTGTTCGAGGTCTTGCCCGGCAGGCGCTGCAGGCGCACCAGCGGGGTGTTGCCGACGCAGTCGGCGATGGTGGGATACTGCACGGTCATGGGAGCCAGCTCTTCGCAGCGCGGACAGGGGGCGCCCATGATAGCGGCAAACGCGCCGGGCCGATAACACGGCAAGGCTGGTCGATATTCCTTGTAGCTATAATAAGAAGCACAGCGCGGCGGACGCCTCGTCGCCTCGACCGCCGCCCGTGAACTGCACCCTTGTTCGCCCCCGGCAAGACGCTACACTGCCGCCATCCCCTTGCCGCGGAGGCGCTGCGTGTTCGACAAACTCGGGATCAAGGGCCGCGTCCTGCTGCTGTCCCTGCTGCCCACCAGCCTGTTGGCGCTGGTGCTCGGTAGCTACTCCACCTGGACCCATCTGTCGCAGATGCACAGCCAGCTCGTCGAGCGCGGCCAACTGGTGATCGAGCAGCTGGCGCCGCTGAGTGCGCGCCTGCTGGTGGCGCGCGATATCCCCCTGCTCGAACGCCTGGCGGGCCAGATCCTCGAGCAGCCCGACCTGCGCGCCATCACCCTGCTCTCCCCGCAAGGCGAGCGCCTGGTGCATGCGGGTCCACGCATGCGCACCAGCGCACCGCCGCGCGATCCTCAGCAACTCAGCCTGGTCAGCAGTGCCGAGGCCACGCGCTTCCTGCTGCCGGTCTACGGCCTACACCGCCAGCTCGGCGGCCATGCGCCCGTCGAGGAGGATGGCCGCCTGCTCGGCTGGATCGAGCTGGAGCTGTCCCACCAGGGCACTTTGCTGCAGGGCTACCGCAGCCTGCTGACCAGCCTGCTGCTGACCGTCGCCGGACTGATCGTCACCGCCCTGCTCGCCTTGCGCATGAGCCGCACGATCAGCCGGCCACTGCAACAGATCAGCCACGGCGTCGCGCAGATCCGCGACGGCCAGCTGCAGACCCGCCTGCCGGCGCTCGGCAGCCATGAACTGGACGAGGTGGCCAGCGGCATCAACCGCATGGCCGAGTCGCTGCAAAGTGCCCAGGAGGAGCTGCAGCACAACGTCGAACAGGCCACCGAAGACCTGCGCAACACCATGGAAACCATCGAGGTGCAGAACATCGAGCTGACCATGGCGCGCAAGGAGGCCCTGGAGGCCAGCCGGATCAAGTCCGAGTTCCTCGCCAACATGAGCCACGAGATCCGCACCCCGCTCAACGGCATCCTCGGCTTCACCAACCTGCTGCACAAGACCGGCCTCGACAGCCGTCAGCAGGACTACCTGCTGACCATCCAGAAGTCGGCCGACAACCTGCTGGCGATCATCAACGAGGTCCTCGACTTCTCCAAGATCGAGGCCGGCAAGCTGGTGCTCGAGCAGGCGCCGTTCAACCTGCGCGACCTGATCCAGGACACCCTGACCATCCTCGCCCCCGCCGCCCACGAGAAGAACCTCGAGCTGGTCTGCCTGATCTACCGCGACACCCCGCAGGCGCTGGTCGGTGACGCGCTGCGCCTCAAGCAGGTGCTGACCAACCTGGTGAGCAACGCGATCAAGTTCACCCACAGTGGCAGCATCGTGGTGCGCGCCATGCTCGAGGAAGACCTGGTCAGTCACGCCCAGCTGCGCATCAGCGTGCAGGACAGCGGCGTCGGCCTGTCCGAGAGCGAGCAGCGCTCGCTGTTCCAGGCCTTCAACCAGGTCGACAACTCCAGCTCGCGCCAGGCCGGCGGTACCGGCCTCGGCCTGGTGATCTCCAAGCGCCTGATCGAGCAGATGGGCGGCGAGATCGGCGTGACCAGCGAGAAGGACGAAGGCACCGAGTTCTGGCTGCAGCTCACCCTGCCCAAGGCCGCCGAGGAGCGCGACGAACTGCCGCGCGCGCTGCTCGGTGGCCGCTGCGCCGCGCTGCTGGAAAGCCACCAGCTGGCCCGCCAGTCGCTGCGCCACCAGCTGGAGGACTGCGGCCTGCAGGTGATCGAGTTCGCCAATCTCGACGCACTGATCGAGGAAGCAGCCCTGCGCCAGCACGGCAGCGCGCCGCTGGCCATCGCCCTGATCGGCATCAATGCCCGCGAACACCCGCCGGAACGCCTGAGCCGCCAGCTGTGGGAACTCAACCAGCAGGGCTGCCAGGCGCTGCTGCTGTGCCCGACCACCGAACAGGCGCTGTACCACGCCAGCCTGCCGGAGAGCCACGGCCAGCTGCAGGCCAAGCCGGCGTGCACCAGCAAGCTGCAGCGCACCCTGATCGACCTGCTCAGCCCGCGCGTGCAGCGGGTCGAAGCCAGCGGCGCCACCAACCCTGCCGCCAGCCGCGCGCCGCGCCTGCTGTGCGTCGACGACAACCCGGCCAACCTGATGCTGGTGCAGACCCTGCTCGGCGACATGGGCGCCCAGGTCAAGGCCGTCGACAACGGCTACGACGCCCTGCGCGCCGTACAGCAGGAGACCTTCGACCTGGTGTTCATGGACGTGCAGATGCCCGGCATGAACGGCCGCGAAACCACCGAGGCAATCCGCCAGTGGGAAAGCGAGCACGGCCAGCCGCCGCTGCCGATCGTCGCGCTGACGGCCCACGCCATGGCCAACGAGAAGCGCGCCCTGTTGCAGTGCGGCATGGACGACTACCTGACCAAGCCGATCAGCGAACGCCAGCTGAGCCAGGTGGTGCTGAAATGGACCGGCCTGGCGCTGCACAACGGCGAAGTGCGCGAGCCGCTGCTGCCCGAGCGCGGCAGCGCGGCCACCGAACTGCCGATCCTCGACCCCGCCGAAGGCCTGCGCCTGTCCGCCGGCAAGGCCGACCTCGCCGCCGACATGCTGAGCATGCTGCTCGACTCGCTGCCCAGCGACCAGGCCGTGATCCGCCAGGCCCGCGCCAGCAACGACAGCACCGCGCTGCTCGAACGCATCCATCGCCTGCATGGCGCCACCCGCTACTGCGGGGTGCCGCAGCTGCGCGCCGCCTGCCAGCGCAGCGAAAGCCTGCTCAAGCAGAACGCCCCGGCCAACGTCGCCCTCGACGAGCTGGACGCCGCCATCACCCGCCTGGCTGAACAGGCCGCCCGGCCGGTCCCCCTGCCGACGTAATGACCGGAGATTGCATGCGCATCACCCTGTTCAGCAGCAAGCCCTACGACCGCGACAGCTTCGCCACGGCCAACCAGCCCCACGGTCATGAGCTGCACTTTCTCGACGCGCGCCTGGATGCCGACACCGCCGCCCTCGCCGCGGGCAGCGCGGTGGTCTGCGCCTTCGTCAACGACGACCTGTCCGCGCCGGTACTCGAGCGCCTGCGCGCCGGCGGCACCCGCCTGCTCGCCCTGCGCTCGGCCGGCTACAACCACGTCGACCTGAGCGCCGCCCAGGCCCTCGACCTGCCGGTGGTGCGCGTGCCAGCCTACTCGCCGCACGCGGTGGCCGAGCATGCCGTGGCCCTGGTGCTGGCGCTCAACCGGCGCCTGCACCGCGCCTTCAACCGCACCCGCGAAGGCGACTTCTCCCTGCACGGGCTGACCGGCTTCGACCTGCACGGCAAGTGCGTCGGCGTGGTCGGTTGCGGCCAGATCGGCGCGGTGTTCGCCCGCATCATGCTCGGCTTCGGCTGCCGGGTGCGGCTCCACGATCCGCAGCCCGATGCCGCCCTGGAGGCCCTCGGCGCCCGCTTCGTCGCGCTCGACGAGTTGCTGGCCAGCAGCGACATCATCAGCCTGCACTGCCCGCTGAACCCGGCCACCCGCCACCTGATTGACGGCGCCAGCCTGCAGCGGATGAAGCGCGGCGCCATGCTGATCAACACCGGCCGCGGCGCGCTGGTCGATACGCCGGCGCTGATCGACGCGCTGAAGAGCGGCCAGCTCGGCTATCTCGGCCTGGATGTCTACGAGGAGGAGGCCGACCTGTTCTTCGAGGACCGCTCCGACCTGCCGCTGCAGGACGATGTGCTGGCGCGCCTGCTCACCTTCCCCAACGTGATCGTCACCGCGCACCAGGCCTTCCTCACCCGCGAAGCGCTGGCCGCGATCGCCACCACCACCCTGGACAACATCGCCGCCTGGCAGGCCGGGCGCGCCGCCAACCGAGTGCAGGCCTGAAGCGTAATAGGCAGCGTGCTAGCATGAGCACACTGCCCGGAGGCTCCATGACTGAACACGATTTCCGCTACAACCTGCTCAATCCGCAACACACCCTCACCGAATGCCGTGCGCTGGCGCCCGGCCGCTATCAGGTCACCGGCAACGGCGGCTCGATCCAGGCCGGCGACGGCCTGCTGGTCACCCTCAAGGGCAGCCGCGACCTGTCCATGCGCCTGGTGGTGGAGAAGGTCCGCCACCTGATCAACCCGCCCGGCCAGTGGCTGGCGGTGGCCAAGGGGCCGGTGTTCAACGAACTGAGCATTCTGCAGTGGGGGGTCGACTGCAACGGCTGTGGCGCGCACCTGGACTTCGAGTTTGCCGTCGACGCCAAGCTCGGCGCCGCCGCCCGCACCCCGGCCGCCGAAGCACGCATCACCGAGCTGGGCTGGCGCCACCAGGCCGGCCACCATCTTTGCCCGCGCTGCATCGCCAAGGAGGCCTGATGTTGCACCGTACCGCCCTGGTCACCCGCCCGACCGTCCTCGCCCTCGCCCTGACCGGTTGCGCCAGCGCCCCGCTGGCCCTGGAGCAGGAACGCACCTACCGCGTCGAATGGATCGACGAGCGCCCGCTGCTCGAGGGCAGCCACCTGACCATCACCTTCGGCGCCGACGACCGTGCCTACGGCACCGGCGGCTGCAACCACTGGTTCGCCGGCTACGGCGTGGAAGGCGAGATCCTGCGTTTCAGCCAGATCGGCAGCACGCGCAAGGCCTGTGCGCCGGCGCTGATGGAGCAGGAAGCCCGCTTCTTCCAGGCGCTCGAGCATGTGCGCCGCTGGGACCTGTCGCCACTGGAGCAACTGCGCCTGTGGCCGGAACAGGGCAAGCCGATCCGCCTGCAGCCGGAAGAGGGCTGAGCTAGAACAGCTCGAGCTGTTCGCCGCCCTCGCGCAGGTCGAGCAGGCGCACGCCGACGCCGATCAGGCGCACCGGCTTGCCACCGCGGGTGAAGGCGGCCGCCAGCAGGCGCCGGTAGCTGTCCGCATCGCGGCTGACGCCGGCCTGCTCCAGGGTGGTCTGGGTGAAGTCGTGGAACTTCAGCTTGACCAGCGGCTTGCCCACCCGGTAGCCGCTGTCCAGCCGCGTCAAGCGGCGCTCCAGCTGCTCCAGCAAGGCCGGCAGCTCGGCCGTGCAGGCGGCCAGGTCCGGCAGGTCGCGATCGAAGGTGTGTTCGACGCTGACCGACTGGCGGCGCCGGTCGACCTGCACCGGCCGCTCGTCGATGCCGCGCGCCAGCTGCCACAGCCGCTCGCCGAAACTGCCGAACTCGCGCACCAGCGCCAGCCGCTGCCACTCGCGCAGGTCGCCACAGCGCTGGATGCCGAGGCGCGCCAGGCGCTCGGCGGTGACCTTGCCCACCCCGTGCAGGCGCGCCACCGGCAACACCGCGACGAATTCGTCCACCTCGGCCGGGGTGATCACGCACAGGCCATCCGGCTTGTGCCAGTCGCTGGCCACCTTGGCGAGGAACTTGTTCGGTGCCACCCCGGCCGACACCGTGATCTCCAGCTGCTCGCGCACCCGCCGGCGGATGTCCTGGGCGATGCGCGTGGCGCTGCCGGCAAAGTGCGCCGAGTCGGACACGTCCAGATAGGCTTCGTCCAGCGACAGCGGCTCGATCAGCTCGGTGTAGTCCTGCAAGATGCTGCGGATCTGCAGCGACGCCTCGCGGTACGCCTCGAAGCGCGGCCGCACGATCAGCAACTGCGGGCACAGCGCCAGCGCCTGCCGCGAGGACAAGGCCGAGCGCACGCCGAAGGCGCGTGCCTCGTAGTTGCAGGTGGCGATCACTCCGCGCCGGTCCGGCGCACCGCCCACGGCCATGGGACGCCCGGCCAGCCGCGGGTCGTCGCGCATCTCGATGGCGGCGAAGAAGCAGTCGCAGTCAATATGGATGATCTTGCGCACGACACACCGCCAGGCGGCAGGCTCCGGGAAATAAACGACAGAGGCGCAGTGTACTACCCGGCGCGCCCCCTGGCGGAGCAGCCCCGCTCGCCGGCCCGGCCAGGGGACCACCATTGCGCTGCAGCCCCCGCTCGGCGTGCCCTGCAGGACGCCAGCCCCCGCGGGCTCGACACTAACCCCCTGATCCACTTGAGGTTTTTTCGAGCCCGCGCTTGACACCCCGGCACTTTTGCGTAGAATGGCGCCCACAGACGCGGGGTGGAGCAGTCTGGTAGCTCGTCGGGCTCATAACCCGAAGGTCGTAGGTTCAAATCCTGCCCCCGCAACCAAATTTGAAAAGGCCATTCTTCGGAATGGCCTTTTTCATTTGTCGCGAAGAAAGCCCAACGCGCGCCTTCCTCAGCTTGGCTTAAGCTTGCTGCCCTAGACTGCCGGCCATCGACTTTACTCGGATGCGCCAGGAGCACTGCATGAGCACCGCCTCTTCCCGCTACAGCCCCATTAATATTGCCCTGCACTGGGTCATGCTGCTGCTGATCGCCGCGGTCTACGCCTGCATCGAACTCAAGGGCAACTTCGTCCGCGGCAGCGAGATCCGTGAAGGACTCAAGCACTGGCACTTCATGCTCGGCCTGGCCATCTTCGCCCTAGTCTGGCTGCGTCTGCTCGGCCGCCTGATCGGCAAGACCCCGGCGATCCAGCCGGCGCCGCCGTCCTGGCAGACCGGCCTGTCGCACCTGATGCACCTGGCTCTGTACGTGCTGATGATTGGCATGCCTCTGGTCGGCTGGCTGATCCTCAATGCCGAAGGCAAGCCGGCACCGTTCTTCGGCTTCGAGCTGCCGATGCTGGTGCAGAAGGATCACGGCCTGGCGGAAAGCCTCGAAGGCCTGCACGAGTTCGGCGGCATCGCCGGCTACTGGCTGATCGGCCTGCATGCGGTCGCCGGCCTGCTGCACCATTACGTCATCCGCGACAACACCCTCTCGCGCATGCTGCCGGCCCGCGGCTGAACCGCGCCTGCCGCTCGCCAGCCCCGCCCGCTCCGCGCGCGGGGCTTTTGTTTGCCGGCGCGGCACTGGTCAAGCGCGGCCGGCATCGCTAGAATTGCGCACTTTTTGATCAGAGGCGCCAACCCGGCGCCCTTCGAGGTTAGCCTGCATGTCCACCGCCACGCCCAAAGTCGGCTTTGTTTCCCTCGGTTGCCCGAAGGCGACCGTCGACTCCGAACGCATCCTCACCCAGCTGCGCATGGAGGGCTACCAGATCGTCCCCTCCTATGAGGATGCCGACGTGGTGGTGGTCAACACCTGCGGCTTCATCGACAGCGCCAAGGCCGAGTCGTTGGACGCCATCGGCGAGGCACTGGCCGAGAACGGCAAGGTGATCGTCACCGGCTGCATGGGCGTGTCCGAGGACAGCATCCGCAACGTGCACCCCAGCGTGCTGGCGGTCACCGGCCCGCAGCAGTACGAGCAGGTGGTCAACGCCGTGCACGAGGTGGTGCCGCTGAGCACCAGCCACGATCCCTTCGTCGATCTGGTCCCGCCGCAGGGCATCAAGCTGACCCCGCGCCACTACGCCTACCTGAAGATTTCCGAAGGCTGCAACCACAGCTGTGCCTTCTGCATCATCCCCTCGATGCGCGGCAAGCTGGTCAGCCGCCCGGTCGGCGAGGTGCTCAGCGAGGCCGAGCGCCTGGTCAAGGCCGGGGTCAAGGAACTGCTGGTGATCTCCCAGGACACCAGCGCCTACGGCGTCGACCTCAAGTACAAGCTGGACTTCTGGAACGGCCAGCCGGTGAAGACGCGCATGCTCGAGCTGTGCGAGGAACTCGGCAAGCTGGGCGTGTGGGTGCGCCTGCACTACGTCTACCCGTACCCCAACGTCGACGACGTGATCCCGCTGATGGCCGCCGGCAAGATCCTGCCGTACCTGGACATCCCCTTCCAGCACGCCAGTCCGAAGGTGCTCAAGGCCATGAAGCGTCCGGCCTTCGAGGACAAGACCCTGGCGCGCATCAAGCAGTGGCGCGAGATCTGCCCGGAACTGACCATCCGCTCGACCTTCATCGTCGGCTTCCCCGGCGAGACCGAGGAGGACTTCCAGTACCTGCTCGACTGGCTGACCGAGGCCCAGCTGGATCGCGTCGGCTGCTTCCAGTACTCGCCGGTCGAGGGTGCCCCGGCCAACGACCTCGGCCTCGAGCCGGTGGCGGACGAGATCAAGCAGGAGCGCTGGGAGCGCTTCATGGCCCACCAGCAGGCGATCAGCGCCGCGCGCCTGCAGCTGAAGATCGGCAAGGAGCTCGAGGTGCTGATCGACGAAGTCGATGAGGAGGGCGCCATCGGCCGCTCCGCCGCCGACGCCCCGGAGATCGACGGCAACGTCTACGTCGACAGCGAGCAGCCGCTCAAGCCGGGCGACAAGGTGCGCGTGCGCGTCACCGACGCCGACGAGTACGACCTCTGGGCCGAAGTCATCTGACCCGACCCGCTGCGCAGTACAGACGAACCCGGCCCCGTGCCGGGTTCGTCGTCTCTGGGCTAACGCTGCCGGATAGGCTGTAATGGAGCCGCTTTCTACGGATGGGGATGCTCGCAATGAACGTCTGGCTGCACATACTCGGCATCACCCTGCTGCCCGGCCTGGCCATGCCGCTTGGCGCGCTGATCGCCAGTCGCGAGCATGTCCACCCGCGCTGGCTGGAAACCGAGCTGCGCCATGCCGTGCTGGCCTTCGGCGCCGGCGCGCTGCTCGCCGCCGTGGCCCTGGTGCTGGTTCCCGAGGGCATGCGTCAGCTGCCGGTGTGGCTGACGACCCTGTGCTTTGCCGCTGGCGGCGTGGCGTTCATGCAGATCGATCGTCTCCTCGCCGCCCACCGCACCACCGCCAGCCAGGCGATCGACATGCTGTTCGACTACCTCCCGGAAACCCTTGCCCTCGGCGCGACAGTCGCCCTCGGCAGCCCGGCCGGCCTGCTGCTCGCCCTGCTGATGGCCCTGCAGAACCTGCCGGAAGGCTTCAATGCCTACCGCGAACTGCATCGCTCTTCGCACCTCGCCAACTGGCGCATCATCGGCCTGTTCACCCTGATCGCCCTGCTCGGCCCTCTGGCCGGCGTCTGCGGCTACCTGTGGCTGGCGCCATATCCGCAAGTGGTCGGCGCCATCATGCTGTTCGCCTCCGGCGGCATCCTCTACTCGGTGTTCCAGGACATCGCTCCGCAAGTCCCCCTGCAGCGCCACTGGGCGCCACCGCTGGGCGCGGTGGCCGGCTTTCTGCTGGGCATGATCGGGCAGCTGCTGACCGCCCAGTGAGCACGCCGGCCCTGCCCCGGCAACGTCCTGGCCGGCTGCTATGCTGGGCAAACGGAGGACGCCGACATGCAACAGCTCAAACTGATCTCGTCACGCAACGAAGCCGGCAACATCAAGAGCTTCGTCTTCGAAACCGGCGGCCTGACCTGGACCGCCGGCCAGAACCAGGCCTTCGTCCTGCCGCAGGCCGGCGCCGACGAGGCCGACAACCTGCGCTGGTTCACCCTCGCCTCGGCGCCCAGCGAGCAGGTCGTGCAGGTGTCCACCCGCGTCGGCCCCAGCGCCTTCAAGCAGGCCCTCGACCGCCTGCAACCGGGCGACAGCATCGGCGTACGCGACCTGGGCGGCGACTTCACCTGGGAGGAGGAGTCGGACACCCCGGTGGTGCTGGTCGCCGGCGGCATCGGCGTGACGCCGTTTCGCAGCATGCTCATGGAACGCGACGCCCGCGGCAAGCCGCTGAACGCCATCCTGCTGTACTTCAGCCGCGACGCGCAGATCGCCTTCCGCGACGAACTCGACCAACTGGCCGCCCGGCACCCGGAGCTCGACGTCCGCTACCTGATCGGCGAGCTGATCAGCGCCGAGCGGATACTGGACGAGGAGCCGCTGGCGACTCAGCTACCGGTCTATCTATCCGGTCCCGAACCCATGGTGGAAAGCGTCGGCAATGCCCTCAAGCAACGCGGCGTCAGCCTCAGGCAGGACTGGTTCCCGGGGTATGACGAGCGAAACTATTGAGCTCGCTGCGGCACGGCCGGTGATGGTTGCCGAGCGCGGCGGAGTTTTGCAGCCACCGCCACGTCGGTAATATGCTCATGTATTTGCGGCCGGCGACGTCCTGTCGCGCGCCCTTCCCCATGAGTACCTACCGCATGAGCGCTTCCCATCGTTTTGCCCCCATGCCCGACGCCCGCGGCTACTTCGGCTCCTACGGCGGCCAGCTGGTGCCGCCGCACCTCAAGCAGGTGATGGACGAGATCGACGCCGCCTACGAGGAGATCCGCCAGCGCGAGGATTTCCAGCAGGAGCTGGCCAGCCTGTTCGCCGACTATGTCGGCCGCCCCAGCCCGATCTTCCATGCCCGCCGCCTGAGCGAAAAACTCGGCGGTGCGCAGATCCACCTCAAGCGCGAGGATCTCAACCACACCGGCGCGCACAAGATCAACCACTGCCTGGGCGAGGCGCTGCTGGCCAAGTTCATGGGCAAGAGCAAGGTGATCGCCGAGACCGGCGCCGGCCAGCACGGCGTGGCGCTGGCCACCGCCTGCGCGCTGGTGGGCATCCCCTGCGAGATCCACATGGGCCAGGTGGACATCGAGAAGGAACACCCCAACGTCACCAAGATGAAGATCCTCGGCTGCACGCTGGTGCCGGTGACCCGTGGTGCGGCGACCCTCAAGGAGGCGGTGGACAGCGCCTTCGAGGAGTACCTCAAGGACCCGCACAACTTCATCTACGCCATCGGCTCGGTGGTCGGCCCGCATCCGTTCCCGAAGATGGTCCGCGACTTCCAGTCGATCATCGGCACCGAGGCCCGCGCGCAGTTCCTCGCCAAGCACGGCCGCCTGCCCGACCACGTCACCGCCTGCGTCGGCGGCGGCTCCAACGCCATGGGCATGTTCACCGCCTTCCTCGACGATGAAGCGGTCAAGCTGGTCGGCGTCGAGCCGGCCGGCGAAGGCCTCGACAAGCCCGGCCGCCACTCGGCCACCCTGTCGATGGGCAAGCCCGGCGAACTGCACGGCATGGCCTGCTACGTGCTGGAGGACGCCGAGGGCCACCCGGCGGCGGTGCACTCGATCGCCTCCGGCCTCGACTACCCCGGCGTCGGCCCGCAGCACAGCTACCTGAAGGACATCGGCCGGGTCAGCTACCAGACCGCCAGCGACCAGGAATGCCTGGACGCGTTCATGACCCTGTCGCGGGTCGAAGGCATCATCCCGGCGCTGGAAAGCGCCCACGCGGTGGCCTGGGCCATGCGCGTGGCGCCGACGCTGGCGAAGGATCAGCACATCCTGGTCAACCTGTCCGGCCGCGGCGACAAGGATGCCGACTACGTGGCCAAGCTGCTCGGGCTGTAAGCACGGCGCGCCCCTCTTCCGACTGCCGGGAAGAGGGGCTTGGGCATCCCCTGCAGCCCTCGCCGCTGGCGCTGCCCGGCGCGTATCATCGCCACTCCCCCGCCCGCGCAAGACTCCCGCCATGCCCTACAGCGTCAGCCCCGTCGGTTACCTGCGTTCCTGCTTCAAGGAGAAGTTCGCCATCCCCCGCCAACCGCAGCTGGCTCCGGCCGCGCGCGGCGTGCTGGAACTGGTGGCGCCGTTCGACACTGGCGAGGCGGTGGCCGGGCTGGAGCAGGTCAGTCATGTCTGGCTGCTGTTCCTGTTCCACCAGGCGCTGGAGGACACGCCACGCCTCAAGGTGCGCCCGCCGCGCCTGGGCGGCAACCGCTCGCTGGGCGTGTTCGCCAGCCGCGCCACCCACCGCCCCAACGGCATCGGCCAGTCGGTGGTCAAGCTGGAGCGGGTCGAGCCGGGACGCCTGCACCTGTCCGGCATCGACCTGCTGGACGGCACGCCGATACTCGACATCAAGCCCTACGTGCCCTACGCGGATATCGTCAGCGAGGCACACAACGCCATCGCCGACGCACCGCCGCCGGCCATCCCGGTCGAATGGAGCGACACAACCCTGCAGCAGGCCCGCGAGCACGCGCTGCGCCTGGCCGAGCCGGTAGTCGAGCTGATCGAACAGTGCCTGGCCCAGGACCCGCGCCCGGCCTACCAGGTACCGACGCCGGAACGGCGCTACGGGGTATTGTTCTGGGACGTGCAGGTGCGCTGGCACTACCCGGAGCCGGGGCGGATCCGCGTGCTGGAAGTCGTACACGACCAACCGTAAGGGGGAAACTCGCGCAGTGAGGTTCCACCGCCCGCGTCGCGGGCCAAGACCTGCGGCCGCTGCCCATCGTCCCCCGCACAATGCAAAACGGCGGGGCCCGCTGCCGGGACTCCGCCGTTTCTTGATGCTTTTTGATGCCCCCGGCCTTACTTCTCGACGAAGGCGCGCTCGATCAGGTAGTCGCCCGGATCGCCCATGCGCGGGGAGACCTTGAGGCCGAAGCTGTCCAGTACTTCGCTGGTTTCCTTGAGCATGCTCGGGCTGCCGCAGAGCATCGCGCGGTCGTCCTGCGGATTGATCGGCGGCAGGCCGATGTCGCTGAACAGCTTGCCGCTGCGCATCAGGTCGGTCTGACGCCCCTGGTTGCGGAACGGCTCGCGGGTCACGGTCGGGTAGTAGATCAGCTTTTCGCGGACCGCCTCGCCGAAGAACTCGTTGTTCGGCAGCTCGTTGGTGATGAAGTCGGCATAGGCCAGCTCGCTGACCCAGCGCACGCCGTGGACCAGGATCACCTTGTCGAAGCGCTCGTAGGTCTCGGGGTCCTGGATCACGCTCATGAACGGCGCCAGGCCGGTACCGGTGCTCAGCAGATACAGGTGCTTGCCCGGCAGCAGATCGCCGAGAACCAGCGTGCCGGTGGGCTTGCGGCTGACCACCAGCTCGTCGCCCGGCTGCAGGTGCTGCAGCCGCGAGGTCAGCGGGCCGTCCGGCACCTTGATGCTGAAGAACTCGAGATGCTCTTCGTAGTTGGGGCTGGCAATGCTGTAGGCTCGCATGAGCGGACGACCGTTCGCTTCCAGACCGATCATCACGAACTGGCCGTTCTCAAAGCGCAGGCCTTGGTTACGGGTGGTCTTGAAGCTGAACAGGGTGTCGTTCCAGTGGTGTACGCTGACTACGCGCTCACTCATCAGGTTGCTCACGAGATAACTCCTTGCGGGAAGCTGAAACGAGGAAGAGGCCGGATGGCTCTATATGAGCAATATTCTATACCCGCACAAAACATCCACTAAATGAATAATTAAAATATAGATAATCGGTTATATAGATATGCGCTTTACTCTCAGACAGCTGGAAGTCTTCGTCGCCGTCGCCCGCCTGGAGAGCGTCACCCGTGCCGCCGAGTCGCTGGCGCTGTCGCAGTCGGCAGCCAGCACCTCGCTGGCGGAACTCGAGCGGCACTACGACAGCCCGCTGTTCGACCGCATCGGCAAGCGCCTGGCGCTCAGCGCCCTCGGCGAGGAGCTGCTGCCCAAGGCGGTCGCCCTGCTCGACCGCGCCGGCGAGATCGAGCAGTTGCTGCAGGGACACAGCGGCTTCGGCTCGCTGCAGGTCGGCGCCACCCTGACGGTGGGCAACTACCTGGCGACCTTGCTGATCGGCCACTTCATGCAGCGCCATCCTGAATGCCGGGTGCGCCTGCATGTGCAGAACACCAGCCACGTGGTGCAGGGCGTGGCGCAACACAATCTCGATCTGGGCCTGATCGAGGGCGATTGCCAGCACACGGATATCCATGTGCAACCCTGGATCGAGGACGAGCTGGTGGTGTTCTGCGCACCGCAGCACCCGCTGGCCCGGCGCGGCACGGCGAGCCTCGAAGAGCTGCTGCAGGAAGCCTGGATTCTGCGCGAGCAGGGTTCCGGTACGCGCCTGACCTTCGACCAGGCCATGCGCCATCATCCGTCCTCGCTGAATATCCGCCTCGAGCTGGAGCATACCGAGGCGATCAAGCGCGCCGTGGAGTCGGGGCTGGGCATCGGCTGCATCTCCCGCCTGGCCCTGCGCGACGCGTTCCGCCGTGGCAGCCTGGTGGCGGTGGAAACCCCGGAGTTGGACCTGCGCCGGCAGTTCTGCTTCATCTGGCACAAGCAGAAGTATCAGAGCAGCGCCATGCGCGAGTTCGTCGAGCTGTGCCGCAGCTTCACCGCCGGGATGCAGCGCAGCGACCAAATTCACCTGCAGGAGATCCCCTGAGCGCCGACCGCCTCAGCCGAGCAGGACGATACCCCACACCAGGCCGATCATCGACAGCGCCACCAGCTGGGCGGCGCTGCCCATGTCCTTGGCGTTCTTCGACAACGGATGGCGCTCGAGGGAGATGCGGTCGATGGCGGCTTCCACCGCCGAGTTGAGCAGCTCGACAATCAACGCCAGCAGGCACACCGCCACCAGAATGGCACGCTCGCCGCGGCTGACGTCGAGGAAGAAGGCCAGCGGCACCAGCACGGCATTGAGCAACACCAACTGACGGAACGCCGCCTCCCCGCCGAAGGCGGCACGCAGGCCATCCCAGGAATAGCCGGCGGCGTTGAGGATGCGTTTGAGGCCGGTCTGGCCCTTGAATGGCGACAGCATGTGCAAGCGTCCGGAAGCTGAAAGCGGGCCAGTCTGCCAGAGACGGCCTGAAAAAAACGTCAAACCACGCCGACGGCCGCTGTCGACCGCGCCGACTATCCCGCTATGCAGGCCGCTCAAGCGGCCGGCATCGACTCCATCTGCTGCAGCAGCAGGGCAGCCTGGGTGCGGGTACGCACCCCGAGCTTGCGGAAGATGGCCGTGACGTGGGCCTTGACCGTGGCCTCGGAAACGCTCAGCTCGTAGGCGATCTGCTTGTTCAGCAGGCCTTCGCAGACCATGGTCAGCACGCGGAACTGCTGCGGCGTCAGGCTGGCCAGCCCCTCGCTGGCGGCACGCGCCTCCTCGGACAGGGCCGCGGCTTCTTCCAGCTGCGGCGGCCACCAGGCATCGCCATCGAGCACCGCGCGCACGGCCTGCTGGATGGTTTCCAGCGGGCTGGACTTGGGGATGAAGCCGCTGGCGCCGAATTCGCGCGAGCGCTGCACCACAGCGGCCTCTTCCTGGGCGGAGACCATCACCACCGGGATCTGCGGATACTGGCCACGCAGCAGCACCAGACCGGAGAAACCGTAGGCGCCCGGCATGTTCAGGTCGAGCAGGACCAGATCCCAGTCGCGCTTCTCGTTCAGCCGCGTCTCCAGCTCGGCGATGCTGGCCACTTCCACCAGATGCGCCTCGTCCCCCAGCCCCATGCTCAACGCCTGCTGCAGGGCGCTGCGGAACAACGGGTGGTCGTCGGCAATCAGTATTTCGTAGGCGGCCATGATAAATCCTGTTGTTGTTCTGAACGGGCGGGGCTCAAGCGGCGCACAGGATGCCGAGCAGCTCCCCCCCGGTCAAGAAAAGTACCCGGAAAAGCCGTAGGGCTTTGGCTGGGCGACAAGTCCCTGCCGTGCAAGTTCCGGAATTCTACCTTTTGTGAATGGTTTTCGCCTTTTTTTCCGAGCAGCCCGGCAGGCATTGGCAGTGCCCGCGAGCCAGTCGTTCTGTCAGCGCCTGGACGGCGCCGACGCGGGCCCGGCTCAGGCGACGAAGGGACGCAGGCGCTGGTGCGCCGCACTCTGCTCGTCCAGCGGCAGGCTGCGCTTGAAGCCGAGGTAGCGCTCGCTGAACACGTCGAGGTAGGCATCCAGCGCCTCGGCCGCGCGGCTGTCGCCGGCCAGCTCCAGGCACAGCGCCGCCACCTCGGCGGTGCACAGGTGCTCGTCGCGCGTCGAGCGGCGCAGGCGGTAGCGCGAGTGCTGCTCGGGCGTCAGGCTGAGCACCGGAAAGCGGTCCAGGTAGGGACTCTTGCGGAACATCTTGCGCGCCTCGGTCCAGGTGGCATCCAGCAGGATGAACAGCGGACGCTTGCCGGACGCCGGCGCGACCGTCTCCACCACGCGCTCGGGCGCGGCATATTCGGCCGGGAATATGATGTAGGGCTGCCACTGCGGATCGTCGAGCAGCGCCAGCAGACGCTCGTCCACCTCGACGCGCGACCAGCTAAAGGCACTGTTGTCGGCGACCACATCGGCGATCAACCAACCGGTATTGCTCGGCTTGAGGGCCTCGATGTCGTGCATCAGCAGGCACACCCCGGCGCGCGCCGGTACCCGCGGCCGCCAGGCGCACATGCAGTAGCTCTGCTCCAGACGGCACTGCGGGCAACGCGGCATGCGCGAGCCGCGGGTGACAAAGGGCTTGGTGCTGCGGGCGAGACGCTCCCCGCGCAGGCGGGCGACGCTGTTGCTCATCGACCGCTCCCCGGTTCGGCGGGTAGCAGCGGCGAGCGGGGCGCAACAGAGGATCGAAGCATGCGAACTCCACGGGATTGGCCGGTTGGTCGAAGGCGCGGCAGTCTAGCAGAGCCCTGCTCGCGATCCAGTGCAGGCGCGTATGATGGCGGCCATGCGAACCTGCCGTGCTGGCGGGGGTCGAACAGGCAGGTTTTTCAGGAGACTTTCCATGCGCCGTATCTATGTCCTGCTCGCCGGCCTGCTGGCGGCGAGTGCCACCCAGGCCGCTTCACTGCAAGACTTTGAACTGAACAAACTGCTCGAGGACGTCGCCCGGCAAAGCAGCGTCGGCACCCCGCGGGCGATCAACGCGGACATCCTCGATCAGGGCTATACCGTCGAAGGCAACCAGCTGATCAATCACCTCAGCGTGCGCGCCAGTCATGCCACCGAGATGCGCGGCAACCCGGACGCGGTACGCCAGCAGTTGCGCGCCAGTGTCTGCCGCAATCCCGGCTACCGCCAATTGCTGAGCAAGGGCGCCGTACTGAGCTACGCCTTCAGCGAGCACAAGAGCAATCGCCCGGTAGCCACGGAGCGCTTCCAGTCCAGCGACTGCGGCCTCAAGTAGGCACCTCCATAGGCAGCAACGCTCCGCCGCTGCCCTGCAGCGGCGGAGCGTTGTCTTCGGCGCCTCAGCGCAGGATCGCCGGATCGCCCTTGCCGGCCAGCGCCGCCGCCTCCTCGGCGGTCAGCAGCGCGGTGCGCGGCATGTCCAGCAGCCGTGCGCAGGCGGCCACCACGTTGCCCCAGCAGGCACGGTTGGCGAACAGCATGCCGGCCCCGTCAAGGGTGCCTCCGCGATTGCGGTAGCCCAGCGCGGCACACTGGCTGGCATCCGGCAGGATCGGCCACAGGTGGCCCCGCGCCACTTCCGGACGCATGTGGGTGAGCAGCACGCGGCGGCGCAGGGCGGACGGGAACAGGCGCTCGCGCAGGGCCTCGTCGGCGCTGACCTGCTGCTCCAGCAGGTCGCGCGGGGCGCGGAAGCGTGCCGGTTCCTGCAGGTAGATCAGCCGGTAGGCACAGGCGGCCTCCTCCAGACGCCTGGCCGCCCGCTGCATTTCCGTCAGCTGGTAGCTGCCGTTGGCAATCAGCAGCAGCGGCTCTTTGCCGACCCGCTCCGCCACCACGATGGCGCCATCGTGAGCCAGTTGGCGGGCCTGTTCGGCGTTGAACACGGCAGGTCGCTCACGTTTGGGGACCACCATGCAGGCCAGCCGGCCACGACTCTGGTAGATCTGCGGCAGCAGCGCCAGGGTGCTGTTGTGATCGGCGGGGAACAGGACGCGGATGCCGTCGCTCATCTCGCCGAGCAGCGCCTCGCAGAAGCTGGGATCTTGATGCGACTGCTGGTTCTTGCCGTTTTCCCAGGTGTGCGAGGTGGCCACCAGCGGCCAGCCGAGCCAGCCGGCGGCACGGCCGACCTCCCGCTGCTGGCGGGCGAAGGTCAAGGTCTGGCGCACGGCGCCGAGCATCTTCACGCAGAACGCCTCGTAGCTGGCCACCAGGTTGAGACCACCCTGGTTGGCCAGGCAGGCGGACACCACCGCCTCCTCGTTGAGCACGGTGATGATCGCGCCATCCAGCGCCTCGCTGTCATTCTCCGGGGCACACGCCCGGTGCTTGAGCGCCTGCAATACGCCGCCCAGACGGTTGCTGGCCAGCTCGTCGGGGTTGCCGACGCGCGGACGCAGCTGCGGGTTGGCCGCCACTAGGTCGACGAAGAAGCGGTCGATGGCACTCATCGGCGAGCAGGCCTGGGCATGGAAGTGCAACTCGGGAAGGCGTGGCAGCGCGGGGTGGCGTACCGCCAGCGCATGATCCCGTTCGAGGGGGCGCCCGCCGCGCAGGGCGGCAAAGCAATCCACTGCCTGCTGCAACTCGTCCGGCGCCACCCAGAGCGCCGCGGCGCTTTCGTTGAACAACCGGCGCGCCTCGGCGTCGACGTGCGGATTGCCCGGCAGTGGCAGGTTGTGCGCCGCGTTCACACCGGCGCCGTAGAAACCGAAGCCCTTCACCGTTTCAGCGATGGCATAGGGGATGGGCAGCGGGTAGTGCAGGATGCCACGCGCCAGCTCGGCGACCCGATGTGCCAGGTGCTGCTCCATCTCGTGCAGGGTGCAGACGAAGGCGGCCGGGTCGCGGCCGTCGAAGTGCATCGGGTCGAAGCCGCAGTGGCGCAGATGCTCGGCAAAGTCGGCCAGCCCCTCGGCGGTGCCCAGTTCGGTGCGCTGCTCGATGCGCCGGCCGTTGGCGATCATCACCGGCAGGGCTACGCCGCAATCCTCGGCACGCCACCAGCGCGGCATCCAGTCGCTGCCGCGCTGCTCCTCCGCGGCGCCGTCGGAGAGGAAGGCCACCAGGGTTTCGCCCGGCAGCGGCTGGTGGGCGTACTGCAGCTCGGCAAAACCGAGATAGCCACCCTCGGCGATGCCGCCCGCGGTATGCGGGTTGACGTGGCTGCCCAGCGGCACGCCGGGCAGGCCGTCGGAGGCCTGGGCGTAGCTGTAGAAATCGGCCACCAGCCGGCTCAAGCCGGCTTCATCGCAGCCGTAGCGGGCGGCCTGTTCCGGGTGCAGATTGCCGAGCAGCACGTTGAGCGCCTCGATGGCGGCCACGCAATGGCCTTGGCCCATGGTCCAGCCGCGGGTCTGCCCACTCAGGGCGTTCAGCGCCAGGTAGCCGGCATAAGCCGGCACCATGTTCAGGGCGCCGCCGGTATGCCCCTCGGGCCGCGCCTTGAAGTCCTCGGCCAGCAGCGGAGCACCATCGAGACGCACGCGGCGGGCATAGGTCATGTGCGCCACCAGCCACAGGCCGGTACAGGTCAGGCGATCGAGCGCCTGCAGCAAGCGATAGACGCCAGCCAGATCGGGCTGCTGGCCAGCCTGCACCAAACGATGCGCCAGACGGAACACCGCGGCCTGAGTGGCTGGCCGGTGCTCCAGCGGTCCGCAGCCCCGAGCCCATTCGGCAAAGGCCGGCTCGGCGAGGGCATGGGCGTGCAGTTCTTCGGCGCTGGGCAAAAGCTGGGGCATGAACAAGACTCCAAGGCAGGCTTGGGGGTAGTCTAGAACGACATGGAGCATCACAGCTGATTTGTATCAAGGCCCTGCCGCCCCTTGGCAGGCGGTCGCGACATTCGCAACAAGGAGTTTTTCATGGCTCTGCTTACCTTTCTCGGCGCCATCCAGCAGGTCACCGGCTCCTGCTACCTGATCGAGACCCGTGACGGCACACGCGTCCTGCTTGAGTGCGGCATGCGACAGGGCCGCCGCGAAGACGAAGCCCACAACAGCGAGGCCTTCCCCTTCGATCCCCTGAAGCTGGATGCCGTGGTGATCTCCCATGCCCATATCGACCATAGCGGCCTGCTCCCCCGCCTGGCCGCGCAGGGCTACCGCGGCCCGATCTATGCGACGGATGCCACCTGCGACCTGCTGCAGCTGATGCTGATGGATTCCGCGCACATTCAGGAAAATGACGCCGAGTGGGAAAACAAGTGGCGCGCACGCCTTGGCCGCGAGCCGGTGGTACCGCTGTACACCGAAGCCGACGCCGAACTGGCGCTCAAGCTGCGTCGCCCGGTGCTGTACGGCAACAAGGTAGAAGTGGCGCGCGGCATCAGCGTGACCTTCCACGATGCCGGGCACATCCTCGGCTCGGCCATCGTCGAACTGGAAGTGCATGACCACGGCCTGACCCGGCGCATGGTGTTCTCCGGCGACCTCGGCAATACCTGCACCCCGCTGATGCGCGATCCGACCCCACTGAGCGAGGCCGACGTGGTGTTGATGGAGTCGACCTACGGTGACCGCGACCATCGCTGCGATGAGGACACCCTCGAGGAGCTGGCCGACATCCTGCAACAGGCCCATCGCGACGGCGGCAACGTGCTGATCCCCGCCTTCGCCGTCGGCCGCACCCAGGACCTGATCTTCCATCTCGGCCGCTTCTACCAGCAGGGTCGGGTTCCGCAGCAGGCGGTGTTCCTCGACAGCCCGATGGCGATCCAGGCCAACGCCATCTACCATCGCTTCCACGAACAGCTCGACCCCAAGGACCGCGCCGAGATGCGCAGCAACGGCGGCGGCCCCCGCGTCGAAGACTGGCTGCCGATCCTGCGCTGCACGCCCAAGGCGGAGGACTCGATGGCGATCAACCGCATCCAGAGCGGCGCGATCATCATCGCCGGCAGCGGCATGTGCAACGGCGGGCGTATCGTTCACCACTTCAAGCACAACCTGTGGCGCAAGGAGTGCCACATCGTGTTCCCCGGCTTTCAGGCGCAAGGCACCCTCGGCCGTGCCATCGTCGATGGCGCGCCGACCGTACGCGTGCTGCGCCAGCGTATTGCCGTCAAGGCCCAGGTACACACCCTGGGAGGCTTCTCCGCCCATGCCGGCCAGTCGCAACTAATCGACTGGGTGAAGCACTTCGATCATCGACCGGAGCTATATTTAGTCCATGGGGAGCTGGAAAAAATGAAGGTGCTGCAACAGGCATTGCATGATCGCCTGCAGTGGACTGCCAACATCCCGGAACCGGGGGAGCAGATCGCACTCTGAGCGACAGATAACAACAAGGAGTACTCACATGTCCTACGAGTCGGATGACTACCTGTCGAGACACTTCCAGACCAGCGGCATCGATGTCGGCCTCAAGGTCGACGAACTTGTCAGCATCAGCGTGCCGCCCGGAAGCCCCAATCAAGCCCTGTACCGTGAAATGCTGATGACCGTGGTACGCATGGCCGAGGCCGACCGCAACCGCTGGGATGCCAAGATCATGATGCAGACGCTGCGCGAGATGGAGAACGCGTTCAGCATGCTCGAGCAGTTCAAACGCCGTCGCAAGGTCACCGTGTTCGGCTCCGCGCGCACCCAGGCGGACCACCCACTCTACCTGCTGGCCCGTGACCTGGGTCGCCTGCTGACCCATCACGAGCTGATGACAGTGACCGGTGCCGGCGGCGGGATCATGGCCGCCGCTCACGAGGGTGCCGGCCTCGAGCATAGCCTGGGACTGAACATTTCCCTGCCATTCGAACAGCGTGCCAACGACGTGGTGCACGGCACGGGCAACCTGCTGCCCTTCCACTTCTTCTTCCTGCGCAAGCTGTTCTTCGTCAAGGAGGCCGATGCCCTGGTGCTCTGCCCGGGCGGCTTCGGCACTCTGGACGAGGCGCTGGAAGTGCTGACCCTGATCCAGACCGGCAAGAGCCCGATCGTGCCGGTGGTGCTGCTCGACGCGCCGGAAGGCCGCTACTGGAAGGATGCGCTGCACTTCATCCGCGAGCAGCTGGAGGAAAACGGCTACATCCTGCCCAGCGACATGAACCTGCTGAAGCTGGTCACCTCGGCCGAAGAGGCGGTGGTGGAAATCACCCACTTCTACCGTAACTACCACTCCAGCCGCTGGCTCAAGGGGCTGTTCGCCATCCGCATGAACCGGCCGCTCAACGCCCATGCCCTCGCCTACCTGCACGAGGAGTTCACCGACCTGTGCCTGGAGGGCAGCTTTGCCCAGCAACCGTACAGCGAGCTGGAGCAGGACGAACCGGAGTTCAGCCACCTGGTCCGCCTGGCCTTCCACTTCAACGGTCGCGATCACGGCCGCCTACGCGAGCTGATCAACTTCATCAACATGCCGGAGAACTGGCAGCGCGAGCTGCCACACGTCTGAGCGGCTATCCGCCCTACAGCAAAACGCCCCGAGCTCGCGATGAGCCGGGGCGTTTTTCATGCGGAGACCGGATTATTCCTCGCCGCCACCGCGCAGCAGGCGACTCACCGCGTCATGGGCAAAGCCGCGATAAAGCAGGAAACGGCCCTGTTTCGCCTTCTCGCGGGCATCGGCCGGCAGAGCGGCAAAGCGTCGCCGCCACAGCTCGCGCAGGTTTGTCGCCCAGTCGATCGGGCTCTCCGCCAGCGCCCGCTCGACGACCGCACGCGGCAGGCCGCGCTGGTTCAGTTCGTCGCGGATACGCAGCGGGCCGTAGCCGGCCTGCGCCCGACTGCGAATGAAGCTTTCCAGAAAGCGCTCGTCGCTGAGCAGCCCCTCTTCGCTCAGTCGTTCGAGGGCACTGTCGATCAGTTCGACCGCGGCCCCACGCTGGCGCAGTTTGCGCGCCAGCTCGACACGGCTGTGCTCGCGCCTGGCGAGCAGATCCATGGCTGCCCGCCGCACGGCCACGGGGCTGTCGAGCATGACCGCCATGCTCGCTTAGATGTCCACTTCCGCGTCGACATCTTCCTCGCTGGCGGCCAGCGCCTTGAGGTTGGCGGGCGAGCCCAGCAGCTGGGCGCGGATGGCATCCTCGATGGTCTGACGCACCTCCGGATTGTCCTCGAGGTAGCGCGCGGCATTGGCCTTGCCCTGGCCGATCTTGCTGCCCTGGTAGCTGTACCAAGCGCCGGATTTCTCGATCAGCCCCTGCTGCACACCGAGGTCGATGATCTCGCCGTTGCGATAGATGCCTTTGCCATAGAGGATCTGGAACTCTGCCTGACGGAACGGCGGGGCCACCTTGTTCTTCACTACCTTGACCCGGGTTTCGCTGCCGACCACCTCGTCGCCTTCCTTGACCGCACCGATACGGCGGATATCCAGGCGTACCGAGGCGTAGAACTTCAGCGCATTGCCGCCGGTAGTGGTTTCCGGGTTGCCGAACATCACGCCGATCTTCATGCGGATCTGGTTGATGAAAATCACCAGGCAGTTGGCATTCTTGATGTTACCGGTGATTTTGCGCAGGGCCTGGGACATCAGACGTGCCTGCAGGCCAACATGGGTGTCACCCATCTCGCCCTCGATTTCCGCCTTGGGCACCAGCGCCGCCACGGAGTCGATGATGACTACATCGACCGCATTGGAGCGCACCAGCATGTCGGTGATCTCCAAGGCCTGCTCGCCGGTGTCCGGCTGCGAGACCAGCAGGTCGTCGACATTGACACCGAGCTTGGCGGCGTAGTCCGGGTCCAGCGCGTGCTCGGCATCGACAAAGGCGCAGGTGGCGCCCAGCTTCTGTGCCTCGGCGATCACCGACAGGGTCAGGGTGGTCTTGCCCGAGGACTCCGGACCGTAGATCTCGACGATCCGGCCCTTGGGCAGACCGCCGATACCGAGGGCGATATCCAGACCCAGCGAACCGGTGGAAATGGCCGGGATCGCCTGGCGCTCGTGGTCGCCCATGCGCATGACCGCGCCCTTACCGAACTGACGCTCGATCTGACCCAGGGCCGCGGCCAGGGCACGCTTCTTGTTCTCGTCCATTGAAGTCCTCTCGTTTCAGAGCGGCCAGCCGGCCACGATCAACTGTATAATTAGCCAGTATTATTTCACAGGGTAAGGCACCCGCCTACCCCTCGACAGGATCTTCCCCTGCCGCCAGTCGCAACAAGCCGCGCAGCGCGCAGACCACTGTCTGCTCGCGTACCGCCTGGCGGTCACCGGCAAACTGCTGGCGGGAACTGAAACCGTGCTCGCCATCCTGCCAGGCCAGCCAGACGGTGCCCACCGGCTTGTCCAGGGTCCCGCCATCCGGCCCGGCGATACCGCTGACCGCCACCGCCAGTTGGGCGCCGCTGCGCTGCAAAGCACCCCGGGCCATGGCCTCGACCACCTCGCGACTGACCGCGCCGACAGTGTCGAACAGCGTCTCGGGCACCCCAAGCTGCTGGCTCTTCTGCCGATTGGAATAGGTGATGTAGCCGGCCTCGAACCACTGCGAGCTGCCGGCGATGCGCGTGATCGCCTCGGCGATACCGCCGCCGGTGCAGGACTCGGCGGTACTGACCTGCAACTGCCTGCTCAGCAATGCTTCGCCCAATTGTCCCGCCAGCCGGGTGATGCAATCCATGAGTGTCTCCGGGGTTAAGCCTGTCCGGGCGATACCGTACACTAGCTTCTTTTGCGACTTGAAGCCGGACCGCGATGAGCAACAGCGATTTTTCCGCCCACACGCCGATTGTGTAGGTGTAGCACGCTGAAAACCAGCGGAAGGCCGCAGCCGGCGCGGCTTTCGCGACGAATCGCACACCTCGCGCATGTAGCCGAATTGGCATTGGTTGGCATGGTTTGGCGTTCGGTTTGCCCCAAAAATGCCCCATCAATCACCAGGCGCAATGCCAGCCTCTCAGACAATAGCCTCGCATCTTGAAGCCGTTAGGCCGCTGGCTTAGAGTCCTCCCCCCCCCCCC
>DATCUN010000070.1:0-11067 GCA_036561825.1 Pseudomonas sp. | reverse complement strand
CGCTGGTGGATGGCCAGGTGGTGCTGAAGCATCTGTTGCCGCTGTCGCTGAGCTACGACCATCGGGTCATCAATGGGGCCGATGCGGCGCGCTTCTGCCGTTTCGTCGCCGAGCAACTGGCAGATCCCACGCTGCTGGTCTGAAGGGTAATGGAGTGCAAGCAATGAACAATAACAACAGTGCAAACGTGCAGGACCAGTTCTCTCTGGAGGGCCGCGTAGCCCTGGTGACCGGAGCAGGCACCGGGCTGGGTGCCCACTTTGCCCGGGTTCTGGCCAGGGCAGGGGCCAAGGTGGCCTGCGTGGCGCGGCGTCTGGACCGGGTCGAGGCGGTGGCGGCGGATATCCGCGCCCAGGGCGGTGAGGCTTTCGCCTGTGTACTGGATGTCACGGATGGCGCCTCCATCAAGCAGGCCTGCGACAGTATCGAGCGCGAGCTTGGCCTGATCGACGTGCTGGTCAACAATGCCGGGCTGTCCGATCCGGCGCCCTTCGAGGAAATGAGTCGCACGCAGTGGACGTCCTTGCTGGATGCCAACCTCTCCGGCCCGTTCTTCGTGGCTCAGGAAATGGCTAAGCGCTTGATCGTTGCCGGCAAACCCGGCTCGATCATCAATATCGCCTCGATCCTGGGCCATCTGGCCAAGGACAAGTTTGTGAACTATGGCACAACCAAGGCGGGCCTGATTCACATGACTCAGTACATGGCGCTGGATCTGATACCCTACTCCATCAGAGTCAACGCTCTGGCCCCGGGGTATTTCCCCAGCGAAATGACCAATCCCTTCTATGAGTCGGAAGTCGGCAAGCGCGAAATCGCCAGCCTGCCGCCCAAGCGCCTTGGCCGCCATGAAGAGCTGGATGGTCCGTTGCTGCTGCTGGCCAGCAACGCTTCTTCCTATATGAGTGGCAGCGTCGTGACCGTGGATGCAGGACATTCGATTCGTCTGTCCTGATGGGTAATCGCGGGCGAGCAGGGGACGTGTCCGCAATCTTCTGATGGATCATGTCCCCCGCTTTTCCAATGTTGAAGGTAGAATAAAATGAACGGGTATATTTCTGTAGGTTCAGGGGAAGGCGATATGCAACAACCTGTTCGGCGCAAACGATCAGAGCACGGCAGTTGGCAAGCCGAGAAAAGCCATTTGATGCGCACGCAGATTCTCGATGCCACCATGCAGTGTCTGATCGGCATCGGCTATACCCAGACCACCACGGAGAAGATCGCCAAGCAGGCGGGCGTATCCCGTGGGGCCATGACCCATCACTTCAAGTCGCGCGCCGAGGTGTTTGCCGCGGCAGCCGAGTACATCACCGATATCCGGGTCAGGGAGTACGACGCCGCAATCCGCGAGGTCAGTCGGCGTGCCGGTGGTCAGCCAACCCAGGAAAGCATGCTGGAGACCCTCAAGGTGCTTCAGGAGTACTTCATGCAGCCCTCCTTCCTAGCGTTTCACGAGCTGGTTCGCGGTGCGCGAACCGATGCCGAGCTCCATGCGGTGATGGCTCCCCTGGAGCAGTCGCTGGACGAGCGCATCTCGCAAAGCATCGAGGCCCACTTCCCGATCTGGGCCGAGGCCGGCATGCGCGAAACCGGTGAATGTCTGCGCGATCTGATCATGCATGCCCTGCGCGGCGTGGCCCTGGACCCGTCCAGCTACCTGCACGGCGACCGCCTGCACCGGCTGCACGAGTTGCTGGCCAAGACGGCCATGGCCGAGTACATGGAAGCCCTCAAGCGCAAGGTCCAGCTGCAAGCACAAGCCAATTAAATTCTGCGCAGACGGTTGCCAAACCGTCTGCGCTTTGTCACTCTGCGCTTAAATAAAAACAATCTTGATGGTTTAAAAAAGGTTGAAAACAACAATGAGCGACCTGATGCAGACCAACCTCGCCGGCGGGCACCTGCTCCGCGCTGGCGCGCAGGGCCCGATCCTGCTGGGCAGTCGCTGCCGCCAGTGCGGAGAGTGCTACTTCCCCATCGCCGACAACTGCACCCGCTGCAGCGCCACCGAGTTCGAGCGCTGCGAGATCGGTCGCCAAGGCCGGCTGTGGTCCTGGACCATCCAGGGCTTCCTGCCCAAGGCGCCCTACAACAGCGGCGAAAGCGAAGTCGATTTCCAGCCCTACGGTGTGGGTTATGTGGAGATGCCGTGCGGGGTCAAGGTCGAAAGCCGCCTGACCGTCGCCGATCCCCAGCAGCTGCACATCGGCATGCCGATGGAGCTCACCCTGGTCCGCTACGGTCGCAACGCAGTCGGCGAGCCGCTGCATACCTTCGCCTTTGCACCGCTTGCCGCGGAAGGAGACGAGTGATGGAAGATATCGCCATCATCGGCGTCGGCCTGCACCCCTTCGGGCGTACCGACGGCCTGTCCGGCCAGGCCCAGGGTGCCTATGCGGTGCGCGAGGCGCTCAGGGACGCGGGGGTCGAGTGGCATCAGGTCGGCGTGGCCTACGGCGGCAGCCAGGATGGCGGCAATGCCGACGCGCTGGCCAACCACCTCGGCCTGACCGGCATCCCGTTCGTCAACGTGGCCAACGGCTGCGCCACCGGCGGCAGCGCCCTGGCCAGCGTGATTGCCGCGCTGCGCAGCGGCATGGCCGAGATCGGCGTGGCGGTGGGCTTCGACAAGCACCCGCGTGGCGCCTTCAACCCGAAGCCGGCCGACTGGGGCCTCGAGGACTGGTACGGCGAAACCGGCCTGATGCTGACCACCCAGTTCTTCGCCCTCAAGACCCAGCGCTACCTGCACGAGCACGGCATCGCCGAGGAGGCGCTGGTCCACGTCGCCCAGCGCGCGTTCCGCAACGGCGCCCTGACTCCCCATGCCTGGCGCCAGCGCGAGCTGAGCTTCGCCGAGATCGCCGAGTCGATGCCGGTCAACCTGCCGCTGCGCAAGTACATGTTCTGCAATCCGGCCGAGGGCGGTGCGGCGCTGGTGCTGTGCCGGGCGAGCGAGGCGCACAAGTACAGCCGCAACCCGGTGCTGGTGCGCGCGGCGGTGATGCGTACCCGTCATCACGGCTCCTTCGAGGTATTCAGTCCGGGCCTGGCGGCCGAGCAGTCGCCGGCGCCGACGGTCACCGCTTCGCGGGCGGCCTTCGAGCTGGCAGGCGTCGGTCCGTCCGACATCGACGTGATCCAGCTGCAGGACACCGACAGCGGCTCGGAGATCATCCATCTCGCCGAAAACGGCTTCTGCGAGCACGGCGAGCAGGGCCATCTGCTGTGCCGCGGCGAAACCGATATCGGCGGCCGCCTGCCGGTGAATACCGACGGTGGCTGCCTGGCCAATGGCGAGCCGGTGGGCGCCTCCGGCCTGCGCCAGGTCATCGAAGTCTGCACCCAGCTGCGCCAGCAGGCCGGCGCCCGGCAGGTGCCGGGCCGGCCGCGACTTGGCTACACCCATGTCTACGGTGCGCCGGGTGTCAGCGCCGTGACCATTCTCGAAGCGCCGTAACCATCCGCTCGACCAGCTCAATAAAAATAACGAGGGCACTAGCATGAACAATCCGAAGCACGCCAAGTTCACCGTATTGCCGCCGGAGGAGGTGGGCGATCCCAACCTGTTCCAGCAGTTGTTGAAGCTGGAAACCGTGCCGGTTCCGGAGCATCTGCAGCCGAATCACCCCGGCTTCAGCGACGAGGACCTGTCGGTCGAGCGCTACAGCTCGCGCGCCTTCCACGAGCTGGAAGCCGAGAAGCTGTGGACCAAGGCCTGGCAGATGGTGTGCCGCGAGGAGGACATCCAGAAGCCGGGCGACCATGTGGTGTACGACATCGTCAACACCTCGATCATCGTCATGCGTGGCCAGGACCACGAGATCCGCGGCTTCCACAACTCCTGCCTGCACCGCGGCCGTGCCCTGCGCATGAGCAGCGGCGCGGTCAACCAGTTGCGCTGCCCGTACCACGGCTTCGCCTGGGACCTGCAGGGCGAGCTGAAGACCATGCCCACCACCTGGGACTTCAAGCACCTCAAGCCGTGCGATCAGAAGCTGCCGCAGGTGAAGGTGGAAACCTGGGCCGGCTTCGTGTTCATCAACCCGGACCTGGATGCGCCCTCGCTGCGCGAACACCTCGACGTGCTGCCGGAGCACTTCAAGGACTACAACTTCGAGCACTCGGTGTCCATCGCCCACGTGCAGCGGCGCATGGCGTGCAACTGGAAGGTCGCCCAGGAAGCCTTCATGGAGTCCATGCACACCCGGGCCACCCATCCGCAGATCATGACCTTCACCGGCGATATCGACAGCCAGTACGACATGTACGGCGACAACATCAGCCGCAGCGTCACGCCGATGGCGGTGACCAGCTCCAACCTCAAGGATGTCGAGGAAGCCCTGATCCTGCAGGACATCCTCGACGAGTCCGGGCGCATGGCCGAGTCGGACAGCAGCAAGCACGTGCTGCCCGAGGGCATGACCACCCGCCAGTACATCGGCGAGCTGAACCGCAAGATCTTCGCCGAAGCCGCTGGGGTCGACCTGTCCCATGCCACGTTGGCCGAGCTGCAGGACGCCATCCTCTATTCGATCTTCCCCAACACCCAGGTGTGGGCCGGCTACTTCGGCAACATCGTCTACCGCGCCATTCCCGACGGCGACAACCACGAGGCCTGCCTGTTCGATGTCTGGCTGCTCGGTCGCTACCCGGCCGGCACACAGTGCCCGCCCGGCGCCAAGCTCAACCGCCTGCCCGATGACCTGGAGTTCTCCGCCGCGGCCGAGCTGGGTGCGCTGGGCCCGGTCTTCGACCAAGACATGAGCAACCTCGACGCCATGACCAAGGGCCTCAAGGCCTCGAAGAAGGGCGCCGTCAGCCTGGCCAGCTACCAGGAAAGCCGCATTCGCCATCACCACCTGACCCTCGACAAGTACCTAGGCCTGGCGAAGTAGACGCCCGTTGCCCGGGGTGGCCGCTGCGGCGCGCCACCCACAGCGGCGCGGACATAGAACAAGGGAAGCGAGATGAACAAGACGCTACGCGATCGGGCGCAACGCCTGCGAGAAGAGGTCCGCGAGTTCTGCAAGCACGAGATGCCGGCAGCCCTGCGCGACAAATCCCATCGTCACCAGGTCCTCGACAAGGACGACTACCTGCAGTGGATGCGCCTGCTCGACGCCAAGGGCTGGGTCGTCGGTCACTGGCCGCAGGCCTACGGCGGACGCGACTGGTCGTCGCTGGAGCGCTTCGTGTTCGAGGACGAGCTGGCCCGCCATGGCTGCCCGTGGATCATCCCCTTCGGCGTCAAGTACGTCGGCCCGGTGATCTACACCTACGGCAGCGAGGAGCAGAAGCGGCGCTTCCTGCCCGGCATCGTCAAGACCGAGGAGTTCTGGGCCCAGGGCTACTCCGAGCCGGGCGCCGGTTCCGACCTGGCCGGTCTGCGCACCCAGGCGGTACGCGACGGCGACCACTACGTGGTCAACGGCCAGAAGGTCTGGACCACCTACGCGCAGTGGGCCGACTGGCTGTTCTGTCTGGTGCGCACCAGCAACGACGGCAAGCCGCAGAGCGGCATCTCCTTCCTGTTGATCGACATGCGCAGCCCCGGCGTGACGGTCAAGCCGATCCACACCATGGACGGCTACCACCACGTCAACGAGGTGTGGCTGGAGAATGTGCGCGTGCCGGCGGTCAACCTGGTCGGCGAGGAGGGCGCGGGCTGGACCTACGCCAAATTCCTGCTGAAGAACGAGCGCACCGCCGGCGCCATCGTCGGCCTGGCCTGGCACGTGCTGGAACGCCTGAAGAAGCTGGCACGCGACACCCAGGTCGAGGGTGGCCGCCTGATCGACCAGCCGCTGATGCGCAACCGCATCGGCAAGTTCGAGCTGCGCTTCATGGCGCTGCAGGAAGTCGCCTACCAGGCGGTCGAGTCGATGGTCGAGGGCACCGACAACGGCGGCGAGGCCTCGCTGATCAAGGTCCGCGGCACCGAGCTGTACCAGGAAGTGGCAGAGGCCCTGGTCGAGGCATTGGGTTCGGCGGGGATCGCCTACGACGTTGCGGCGCTGCACAGCGCCGGCTTGCCGCCGCTGGGCGACGACGATGTCGGCGGCATTCTCAAGGAACATTTCTACAATCGCGCGGCAACGGTCTTCGGCGGCTCGTCGGAGATCCAGCGCAATATCGTGGCCAAGGCGGTGCTCGGACTATGACTACGGACATTGAAACCATCTCCATGCTGCGTGACAGCCTGGAACGCTATACCGCCGAGCAGTACGACTTCCTCAAGCGCTGGCGCGTGCTCGAGCAGCCCGCCGGTTACAGCGAGGCGGCCTGGCAGGCCTATGCCGAGTTCGGCTGGCTGGCGCTGCGCCTGCCCGAGGAGGAGGGCGGCCTGGACGGCGATGCCGTGGCGCAGGGCGCGGTCATGGAAGTGGTCGGCAAGCGCCTGCTGATGGAGCCGCTGCTGGCCAGTGCGCTGGTCGGCACCGGGCTGTTGGTCAAGCTGGGCACCGCCAGCCAGCAGGCCGCGCTGCTGCCGGCGCTGGCCGAAGGCCGCCTGAAGCTGGCGCTGGCCCACGAGGAGCCGCTCGACGGCCAGACTTGCCGGGTCGAGGCCGGGCGCCTGTCGGGGGCCAAGCAGGGCGTGCTGCACGGCGATGTGGCCAACCGACTGCTGGTGAGCGCCCGCGACGAGCAGGGCGAGCAGCAGGTGTATCTGGTCGATGCTGCCGGTGCAGGCGTCGAGCGCCGAAGCTACCGCCTGGTCGATGGTCGCGGCGCGGCCAACCTGCGATTTGCCGGTGCGCCGGCCGAGCGCTTGGGTGACGCCGGCGGCGTAGCGGCAGCCGAGGCGCTGGCCGAAGCCTGCGACGAGGCCAGCGTGGCGCTGTGCGCCGAAGCCTTCGGCGCGGCGACCTGCCTGGTCGACATCACCAACGAGTACCTCAAGGTGCGCAGGCAGTTCGGCAATTCGCTGGCCAGCAACCAGGCGCTGCAGCACCGCATGGCCGACCTGTACATGCTCAAGGAGGAGATCCGTGCGCTGACCCGTGCCGCCCAGCAGGCGATGCTGCTGCCGGCCGAGGAGCGGGCGCGGCTGGTCAGCGGCGCCAAGGCCTACATCAGCCATGCCGCGCGCCAGATCGCCAACGAGGCGATCCAGATGCACGGTGGCGTCGGCGTCACCGAAGAGCTGGAGGTCAGCCATTATTTCCGCCGCCTGATGGTCAACTCGGCGCTGTTCGGCAGCCGTGACTGGCATTTCAGCCGCTTCGTCGAGTCGACGCTGAAGTCCGCTTGAAAGACGCATCCATAAGTAGCCAACAAGAGGATGTAAGCATGCGCAAAGATATCAGTGGCCGGCAGGTGCGCCTGGACGAGGCGATCCTGGCCCGCTATGCCGGCTGCAGCGAGTGGCAGAACCAGACCATCGCCGAGCGGGCCGCGGCCATGGCCGCACGCGACCCGCAGCAGGTCACCCATGTCTTCGAGGGCGTGCCCTGCCGGGTCGGCGAGCTGCTCGGCGATGCCCGCCTGCTGGCCGGCGCCCTGCAGCGCCGTGGCCTGGTGGCCGGCGACGTGATCAGCTTCCAGCTGCCCAACTGGCGCGAGACCGCGGTCATCGACCTGGCCGCCAGCCTGCTGGGCCTGGTGGTGGCGCCGATCGTGCCGATCTACCGGGATGCCGAGGTCGCCTTCATGCTCGCCGATTCGGCGATCAAGGCGGCGTTCTTTCCGGGCAGCTATCGCAACTTCGACTACGCCGCGATGATGCAGCGCCTGGCGCCGGATCTGCCACAGCTGCGCCTGCTCTGCCCGGTGCGCTGCGAGACGGCTGGTGCCGACAGCTACGAGGCGATGCTCGCCGAGGGCAAGGGTCCGGCTTCGCTGCCGGAAGTGGATGCCAACGCGGTCAAGCTGATCCTCTACACCTCGGGCACCACCGGACGGCCCAAGGCCGTGCTGCATTCGCACAACACCGGGCCGACCCGCCTCAAGCGCGCCTTCGAGCACTGGTGCGGCAGCGGCGCGGAAACCCTGCTGATGGCCTCGCCGGTGACCCACGTCACCGGCCTCAGCGGCCTTGAGCTACCGTTCTACCGGAACGCGCGCACAGTGTTCATGGATCGCTGGAACGCCGCCGAGGCGCTGGAGATCATCGAGCGCGAGCAGGTCACCGTCAGCCTCGGGGCGACGCCGTTCCTGCACGAGCTGATCCACCAGGCCGAGCAGCACGGACGCCGTTTGCCGAGCCTCAAGGCCTTTGCCTGCGGGGGTGCCGAAGTACCGCCGGCGCTGATCTACAAGGCCCGCGAAGTGTTCGACAACTGCCGCGCCTTCCGCGTGTTCGGCTCCAGCGAGGCGCCGCTGGTGACCCTGGGCTTCGTCGGCGACGGCCAGCTGGAGCAGGCGGCCACTACCGACGGCGAGATCTGCGACTACGAGGTGCGCCTGCTCGACGAGGAGGGCCAGCCCGTCGCTGCGGGCCAGGAAGGCGAGATCTGCGTGCGCGGCGCCGCCATGTTCCTCGGCTACGCCGATCCGGAGCAGACCGCCGCCAGCTTCGATGCCGACGGCTTCTTCGCCACCGGCGACCTGGGGCGGATCACCGCCGACAACGCCATCGTCATCACCGGGCGCAAGAAGGACCTGATCAACCGCGGCGGCGAGAAGATCAGCGCCAAGGAGGTCGAGGACATCCTCCATCAGCACCCGGCCATCGACGAGGCGGCGGTGGTGTCCATGCCGCACCAGCGCCTCGGCGAAACCCTGTGCGCCTATGTGATACTCAAGCCCGGCCAAGATCTGACCCTGGAGACGCTGCTGGGCAGCATCGGCCAGGCCGGCGTGGCCCGGCAGAAGCTCCCCGAGCGCCTGCAGGTGGTGGCTGATTTTCCGCGCACCGCCTCGGGCAAGATCCGCAAGGACCAGCTGCGCGCCGACATCCGCCAGCGCCTGGCGGCGCAACCCTAATAACAATTCGGAGATGGCCAGTATGGACTCTACCTATCTTGAAGTGCGCATCGCCCGCAAGGCGGCCGAAGCGCTGGATATCGTGACGCTCGAGCTGACCTCGACCAGCGGAGAGGCCCTGCCGGCTTTCAGTGCGGGTTCGCACATCGACGTGGAAATTCGCCCGGGTCTGGTGCGCCAGTACTCGCTGTGCAATGACCCGACCGAGCAGCATCGCTACATCATCGGTGTGCTGCGCGACCCGATTTCGCGCGGCGGCTCGATCGCCGTGCACGACGCCCTTGAGGAAGGGCAGACCATCCGCATCAGCCCGCCGCGCAACCACTTCCCGCTGGTGCCGGCCGGGCGCCATGTGCTGTTTGCCGGAGGCATCGGCGTCACCCCGATCCTGTGCATGGCCGAGCGTCTGGCCAGCAGCGGCGCCGACTTCGTCATGCACTACTCGGCCCGCTCGGCCGAGCGCGCGGCCTTCGTCGAGCGCATCGGCAGCTCCGCCTATGCCGGCAAGGTGCAGTTCCACTTCGACGACGGCGCCGCCGAGCAGAAGCTCGACCTCCCCGCCGTGCTGGCGGCCGAGCCGGCGGACAGCCACCTGTACGTGTGCGGCCCGGGCGGCTTCATCGACTTCGTCGCCAACACCGCCAGGGCGCAGGGTTGGAGCGACGAGCGCATCCATTTCGAGTATTTCGCCGCCAAGGCGGTGGATACCTCGGCGGACCAGAGCTTCGAGGTGCAGGTGGCCAGCACCGGCAAGGTCTATGTGATCGCCGAGGACCAGTCGATTGTCTCGGTGCTCGAGGCCGACGGCGTGGAGATCAGCGTGTCCTGCCAGCAGGGCATCTGCGGCGCCTGCATCACCCGGGTGCTGGACGGCCAGGCGGACCACCGCGACCAGGTGCTGACCGACAAGGAGCGCGACGAGGAAAACTGGTTCACGCCGTGCTGCTCGCGCTCGCGGAGCCCGCGGCTGGTGCTCGATATCTGACCGGTGTCCCTGGGGTGGGGATGTCCCTTCGGCACGCCGTATCCCTGGCGTGCCTTTTTTTTCATGCCGGCAAAGGTCCTCTGCGATGAACAAGCTGTTTCTGGATCGGCCCGCTCAGCGGTTGGCACGTCTGCTGTTCAGTAGTCGGGGGCTGGTCTGGCTGGCCTATCTGGGGGTCGTGCTGATCTGGGCGACCACGCCGCTGGCCATCCAGTGGGGCACGCTGGATACCGGCTTCGCCTTCGCCGCGGTGACCCGCATGTTCATCGCCCTGGTTTGCTGCCTGCTGGTCCTGGGCCTGTGTGGCATCCGCCTGCCGCGGCATCGGCGCGCGTTGCTCAGCTATCTGGTGGCCGGCGGCGGGCTGTTCGTCGCCATGCTCGCGGTCTATTGGGCGGCGCGGCGCATCGATTCGGGGCTGATGTCGGTGATCTTCGGGCTTTCGCCGCTGGTCACCAGCCTGCTGGCGGCCTTCTGGCTGGAGGAGCGCCTGCTCAACCCGACACGCCTGCTGGGCATGGTGCTGGGAGTGGCCGGTCTCGGCGTCGTCTTCATCGACGATGGCCTGCAGCTCGCCGAGGGGGCGACGGCGGGCATCGCCGTGTTGCTGTTCGCGGTGCTGGTCAACGCCGCGACCCTGGTCGGTCTCAAGCGCATTGCCGACGACAGCGCGCCGCTGGCCACCACCGCCGGCTCCCTGCTGGTGGCGGCGCCGTTGTTCCTGCTGGCCTGGTGGCTGGATGGCGCGGCGCTGCCGGCGCAGCTGAGCTGGCGCGGTGGGCTGTCGATCCTCTATCTGGCGCTGTTCGGCTCGGTGCTGGGCTTCGCCCTGTACTACTACATCGTGCGGCGTCTGGACTCGGCGCAGGTGGCGCTGATCCTGGTGATCACGCCGCTGCTGGCGCTGCTGGTCGGTCAGCGCTTCAACGGCGAGCAGCTGCCGGCGCAGGTGTGGCTGGGCGCGGTGGTGATCGGTCTGGGCTTGCTGTTGCATCAGCGCGGCAACCGGGCGGTTGCCGCGCCGCAGGGGCTCAGCGACCGCTGAAGGTGGCGGGGCGCTTTTCCAGGAAGGCGGCCACGGCCTCGCGGAAATCCTCGGTCTGCAGGCAGGCGCTGAAGGCCGCCTTTTCCGCCTCCAGCTGGCCGGCGAA
>DATCUN010000069.1:0-5574 GCA_036561825.1 Pseudomonas sp. | reverse complement strand
GAACTCGCGCAGCGCCGCGTCGGCCGCGGTCAGCGCGGTGCTGCGCAGGTATGGCAGCGGCGAGCCCGCTTCGCTCTCGCTTTCGCAGCTCTCGTCGATCTCCACATGGCCGTGCGCGCCGATGACCACGGCCTGGTGCGGCTCGTCGAGGGTCAGCACGTGGAGGATGTTGCCGTGAGCATCGCGCATGGCTTGCGCCGCCTGCGGCAGCTCCAGCTGCCAGTCGAGCACGCGCTGGCGCGCGCTGTCCTGCGGGGTCAGGCGCAGGTACTGGATGCTGGCGCGCACGCGGTCGGCGTAGCGATAGGTGGTGTCGTGATGGATGGCAAGTTTCATACAGCCTCCAGATAGGCACTGTGGATGGCATTGCCCAGCTGGCGAACCAGCAGGATGTAGTCGTGAATCCAGGCCTTGAGCCCCTCGTCGAGCACTTCCTCGATGCCGGTGAAGCGCAGCCGCGCATCCAGTTCAGCGGCCATGCGCTGGGCGGCACGGCCATTGGTACCGGGAATCTCGGCGAGGATCTGGCTCAGCGCGGCGATGCACGAGCGCAGCGAACGCGGCACGTCGCCGCGCAGCAGCAGCAGTTCGGCGACCTGGGCGACCTTCGGCGAGCCGCGATACAGCGCGGCATGCGCCTCGTAGGCCGTCAGCGCGCGCAGCAGCGCGCTCCACTGGAAATAGGCGCGCGCCGATGAGTCGCTGGGCAGTTCGTCGCCCATCAGCTGGTGACGGGCATCGAGCAGGCGCAGGGTGTTGTCGGCGCGCTCGATGAAGGTGCCGAGACGGATGAAGTGGTAGGCATTGGCGCGCATGATGGTGCCTTCGGTGGCACCGCGGAACAGGTGCGAGCGCTCCTTGACCCACTCGCAGAAGCCGCTGGCATTGAAGTCCGCCGGGGCCTGGGCGGCGATGCTGCGCATCTCCAGCCAAGTGGCGTTGATGTTCTCCCACATGTCGGCGGTGATCCGCCCACGCACCGCATGGGCATTGACCCGCGCCGCGCGCAGGCAGCTGTACAGGCTCGCCGGATTGTCCGCATCGAGGGCGAAGAAGTGCAGCAGGCGCTCGGCGTCCAGCTCGCCGTGGCGCTCCAGGTAGGCATCCAGGGTGCCGGTGATCAGCAGCGGCATGGCCAGTTCCTCGAGGCCATCGCCGCGTCCGCCCTGGGGCATCAGCGACAGCGAATGGCTGACATCCAGCATCCGCGCCATGTTTTCCGCGCGCTCCAGGTAGCGCGACATCCAGTACAGATCGGCAGCAGTACGACTCAGCATGACGGTTCTCGCTCAGACTTCGCGGGATTCGGGGGCGGCGGTCGGTTCCTCGACCACCCAGGTGTCCTTGGTGCCGCCGCCCTGCGACGAGTTGACCACCAGCGAGCCCTCGCGCAGGGCCACGCGGGTCAGGCCGCCGGGGACCAGGCGCACCTGCTGGCCGGACAGCACGAACGGACGCAGGTCGATGTGCCGCGGGGCGATGCCGCTGTCGACGAAGGTCGGGCAGGTCGACAGGCTGAGGGTCGGCTGGGCGATGTAGGCCGCCGGGTTGGCCTTGAGGCGGGCGCGGAAGGTCTCGATCTCGGCCTGGCTGGCGGCCGGGCCGACCAGCATGCCGTAGCCGCCGGAGCCCTGGGTTTCCTTGACCACCAGCTGCTCGAGGTTGGCCAGCACGTGGGACAGCTCGGCCGGCTTGCGGCACTGCCAGGTCGGCACGTTGGCGAGGATCGGCTCCTCGTCCAGGTAGAAGCGGATCATCTCCGGCACGTAGGGATAGATCGACTTGTCGTCGGCCACCCCGGTGCCGATGGCGTTGGCCAGCACCACGTTGCCGCGGCGGTAGGCCGCCAGCAGGCCGGGCACGCCGAGCATGGAGTCCGGGTTGAAGGCCAGCGGATCGAGGAAGGCGTCGTCGAGGCGCCGGTAGATCACATCCACCGCCTTCGGCCCGGCGGTGGTGCGCATGAACACGCGCTCGTCGCGCACGAACAGGTCGGCGCCCTCCACCAGCTCGACGCCCATCTCGCGGGCGAGGAAGGCGTGCTCGAAGTAGGCGCTGTTGTAGCGGCCGGGAGTCAGCACCACCACGCTGGGCTGGTCCACCAGGCTGGAGCTCTTCAGGGTGTCCAGCAGCAGGTTCGGGTAGTGGTTGACCGGGGCGATGCGCTGGCCGGCGAACAGCTCGGGGAACAGGCGCATCATCATCTTGCGGTTTTCCAGCATGTAGGAAACCCCGCTGGGGGTGCGCAGGTTGTCTTCCAGCACGTAGTAGGTGCCGTCGCCGTCGCGCACCAGATCGATCCCGGCGATATGCGCATAGAGGTTGTGCGGCAGATCGAGGCCCTGCATGGCCAGCTGGTAGCCCTCGTTGGCCAGCACCTGCTCGGCCGGGATGATGCCGGCCTTGATGATGCGCTGGTCGTGATAGAGGTCGGTGAGGAACATGTTCAGCGCGCGCACGCGCTGGATGCAGCCCTGCTCGATCTGCTGCCACTCGCGCGCCGGGATGCTGCGCGGGATGGTGTCGAAGGGAATCAGGCGCTCGGTGCCCTGCTCGTCGCCGTACAGGGTGAAGGTGATCCCCGCGCGGTGGAACAGCAGATCGGCCTCGCGTCGGCGCTGCTCCAGCTGCTCGGCCGGCGTGGCTGCCAGCCAGCGGGCAAAGGCCTGATAATGTGCCCGGCAATCGCCCTGGGCGTTGTACATTTCATCGTAAGTGCTGCGAACCATGCCCGCGGGCTCCCTGTCTGTGCCTCTTGCCAGAGACATTGCAAGGCCCGCGCCACTTTTGTAACGCCCTGTAAATCAAGGCATTGGAGCGATCTGCAGCATTTGTCGCGCCAAGACGGTGCACCGACTTCGCACCTTCCTGCGCAGCGCGCCTCAAAACGAGGCAGCCTGGCAGTGCCATGGCGCTATCCGCCTGCCACGGCGCGCGCCGGCTGCACAAAAAAGAAGCCCACCGGGTGAGCGGTGGGCTTCTTTGCCAGCAACAGCAGTGGATCAGGGACGCGCTTCGCCTACTTCCTGGGTGACACCCCAGCCATCCAGCACCCCGCCCAACGGGCCGACCAGGACCTCCAGGTCATGCTCGAAGTCGTCGATTCCGGCGTGGGTGGCGTACATCACCTTGCTGACTTGCAGATGCCAGTCGCCATCGCGCTGGGTGACCTCGGCTTTCAAGGACTCGCCGCGAAAACTCCTTGCCGCCTGCCGTGCCCGTTCTTCGTCCGGGAAAATGGCATAAAACTCGATGGGATGAATCCGGGCAAAATCGAAACCGCCCTCTTTCATCCGGCGCAAAACGGTGGTGCTGATATCGTTTGGAGAAATCGTCGCCATTGCACGCACTCCTCTTTTCTCAGCCATCATTTGAATTTTCACCAGCACGCCCAGACTAGCCCCAAACGCCTGGCGCTGTATAGCCACTGATGCCGGCCGCTGCGCCGCGCAAGCCGTCCCCTCCCCTCAACCATCGGCTGGCTTCGCGAGTTCCCCCGCGCGAACGGGATCGAGACGTGGGTTTTATTTATAGGCGGACCAATGAAACTTTCATCCACGCAGTGACGAATTCATGCAAAACCGGACAACCCGACCAACGGTCAATATTAACAACCAGCAGCACGCCAGATAACCGCCAACCAACAGCGTCAAAAACCAATAGCCCTACCAACTATTCACTGGCGCAGAATTTCCCGACAACTCGTCGCCGACTCCCGTCACCTGGACTGCCAGGTTGTTCCGGCGCCAGCGGATGCAGCCTTGTCAGCGGCCCAGGATCGGCAACTTCGGCGCTCGCCATGCCCCGACGCGCACAGCCGCCCCGGCACCCGCAGGCAAGGCCTGCGCCAGCGACGGGCTAGGCGAGACCCGCGGTAAAACAAACCATTGCCGCCAGATTCTCGACGAAACATGGCGACCCAATAAATCCAAATTAATCCACCGTTTCAAATCGCAACGCGTCATATATCCCGCCAGAAATAACCTTCAACTCGACTGCTAGTTTCAAGTTTGCAAGTACAAGAATCCACTGATCGGACAATGCATTGCGTTTTCCAGTGACGTTTCTTGCAGAAGGAATCTTGCGCCCGCCAACAGGGACTGCGGCAACTCCTGAAACGGCACGAGACATGACTCCATGCGAAACCTGCATTGCACTTCTGCAAAGCGGGCGGGAGTTGCGCACCTGCATTGTGCAACTTCCTTCCTGGCCCTTGCTCTGCTGGCGCCCGTTGCCGGCGCCGAGGTCAGCGCAACGCTGGCCTACACCGACTACCTGATCCAGGGTGACCAGCGCGGATCGCTGGCGAGACTCCTCGAAGACACTTCGCCGATCCACGCCGACGGGCAGACCTACCATGCCTTCACCACCTGGCAGGTCAGCTGGCGCTACAGCTGGATCAGCGAAGCCAGCGGCGCCTGCCGGATCGCCCAGGTCGCCACGGCCGTGCACAGCACCATCAAGCTGCCCAGGCTCGAAGGCGGCAGCCCCAGCCTGCGCGAACGCTTCGAGCGCTATCTGGGCGCGCTGCATGAGCACGAACTGGGCCACCACCAGATCGGCCACCAGGCCGCCCTGGAGGTCGACCGGCAGTTGCAGGGCATGCCGCCGATGGCCGATTGCCAGCGGCTGAACACGGCGGCCAACAAGCTCGCGCAACGGACCGTCAACCAGTTCAAGGAAGAGGAGCGCACCTACGACCTGATCACGGTGCATGGCCGCCTGCAGGGCGCGCGCCTGGACTACGACTACTGAGCTGCGCGGCCGGCCGCCCATGCGCAGGCGGTCGGCGGGCGGCCACGGGTTCGCTCCGATCTGGAATAATGCTGCCCGGCCAATCCGCCTCTCATTCCTTCGAGCGATCCCCTTCGAACGCCCCCATGAGCTATCACCTGCGCCTGATGGGCAAACACGACATTGCCGCCGTGCTCGCCATCCAGGAAGAGTCCTACGCCAGCGAACTGCTGGAAAGCACCGAGATCATCCGCCAGCGGCTGCTGGCCTTCCCTGACCTTGCCTGGGTGGCCGAAGATGCCCACGGCGTGTGCGCCTACCTGTTCGGTTACCGCTCGCACGCCGGCAAGGTGACGCCGCTGGACGGCGCCTTCGCCGAGCCGGACGCGCCCGACTGCCTGTATCTGCACGATCTGGCCGTGGCCCGGCGCGCCGCCGGGCGCGGCATCGGCCCGGCACTGGTGCAGCGCAACCTGGAACACGGCCTGGCCAGCCGGCTCAAGTACTCGGCGCTGGTGTCGGTACAGGACTCGGCGGCGTTCTGGAGCCGACTGGGCTACGCCGCCGAGGCGGCGCTGGACAGCGCCCAGCAGCGCAACCTGGCCTCCTACGGCGTGCCGGCGGTGTACATGGTCAAGCCGCTGCATTGAGGGCAGACTGGGGGCTCGTTTCGTTGCTGGAAGCCCCCCCTCATGCCCCTGATCGACAACGCCTTCACCACCCTCCTCGGCCTGCGCCACCCGCTGATCCAGGCGCCCATGGCCGGCGGGGCGACCACGCCGGAGCTGGTCGCCGCGGTCAGCAATGCCGGCGCGCTGGGCTCCTTCGCCGCCGCCACCC
>DATCUN010000068.1:0-4980 GCA_036561825.1 Pseudomonas sp. | reverse complement strand
CAGCGTCGGCGACGGCCTGGACGGGCGCGGCACCACGCTGACCCTGCACCTGCCGCTGCTGGCGCAGCCGCGGCTCGACGACGCCGACCGGGAAGACCAGGGAGAGGCGCAATGACCGAGAGGCAACAGACGGTGCTGGTCGTCGACGACGAGGCGCAGATCCGCAAGTTCCTGCGCATCAGCCTCGCCGCCCACGGCTACCGGGTACTGGAAGCCGGCAGCGGCCGCGAGGGCCTGGACCTGGCGCAGCAAGCCAAGCCCGACCTGCTGGTGCTCGACCTCGGCCTGCCGGACATGGACGGCAAGGCCGTGCTCGGCGAACTGCGCCGCGGGTCGTCGATGCCGGTGCTGGTGCTCTCGGTGCGCGCCGGCGACAGCGAGAAGGTGCTGTGCCTGGACGGCGGCGCCAACGACTACGTGACCAAGCCGTTCAGCATCCCCGAGTTCCTCGCCCGCGTGCGCGTGCTGCTGCGCCAGCCGGCAGCTTCCGGTGTGCAGGAAGCGAGCGTGCGCTGCGGGCCGCTGCAGATCGACCTCGCCAGCCGCCGGGTGAGCCTGGATGACCGGGAAATCGGCCTGACCCGCAAGGAGTTCGCGGTGCTGGCCACGCTGGCCCGCCAGCTGGGCCGCGTGGTCACCCAGCAGCAACTGCTGACCGATATCTGGGGACCGACCCACGTCGCGGACAGCCACTACCTGCGCGTGGTGGTCGGCCATCTGCGCCAGAAACTCGGCGACAACCCAGCCGATCCGTATTTCATCATCACCGAAGCCGGCATCGGCTACCGGCTGCGCGAGCGGCCCTCAGGAGCAAGCCAATGAGCGCAACCCCCATAAACTCCAGCCACGAGCAGGCGCACTCCTCCTCCGCGCTGGGCCTGCTGGTCGCTGCCACCGGCGTGGTCTACGGCGATATCGGCACCAGCCCGCTGTACACCCTCAAGGAGGTGTTCGCCGGGCATTACGGCGTGCAGGTCAACCACGACGGCGTGCTCGGCATCCTCTCGCTGATCTTCTGGTCGCTGCTGTGGGTGGTGTCGCTCAAGTACGTGCTGTTCATCCTGCGCGCCGACAACGGGGGCGAAGGCGGGGTGATAGCGCTGACCGCCCTGGCCCGCCGCGCGACCGCGGCCCATCCGCGGCTGAGTTCGGGACTGGTGCTGCTCGGCCTGTTCGGCGCCGCGCTGTTCTACGGCGACAGCATGATCACCCCGGCGATTTCCGTGCTGTCCGCCGTCGAAGGCCTGGAACTCGCCTACGAAGGCGTCAGCCACTGGGTGATCCCCCTGTCGCTGGCGGTACTGATCGGCCTGTTCCTGATCCAGAAGCACGGCACCGCACGCATCGGCATCCTGTTCGGCCCGGTCATGGTGGCCTGGTTCGTGGTGCTGGGCGCGCTCGGCGTGTACGGCATCCAGCGCAACCCGGAAGTGCTGCTGGCGCTCAACCCCTGGTGGGGGCTGAACTTCTTCCTCGCCCACCCGGGCATCGGCGTGGCGATTCTCGGTGCGGTGGTGCTGGCGCTGACCGGCGCCGAGGCGTTGTACGCCGACATGGGCCATTTCGGCCGCAAGCCGATCGCCCGCGCCTGGTTCATCCTGGTGCTGCCGGGCCTGCTGCTCAACTACTTCGGCCAGGGCGCGCTGCTGCTGGACAACCCCGAGGCGGCGCGCAACCCCTTCTACCTGCTGGCGCCGGAGTGGGCGCTGCTGCCGATGGTCGGCCTGGCCACCCTGGCCACCATCATCGCCTCGCAGGCGGTGATTTCCGGGGCGTTCTCCCTGACCCAGCAGGCCATCCAGCTTGGCTATGTGCCGCGCATGCAGATCCAGCACACTTCCAGCGCCGAGCAGGGGCAGATCTACATCGGCACGGTGAACTGGGCGCTGATGGTTGGCGTCGTATTGCTGGTGCTCGGCTTCGAAACCTCCGGTGCGCTGGCCGCGGCCTACGGCGTGGCGGTGACCGGCACCATGCTGATCACCACGCTATTGGTGGCCGCGGTGATGCTGCTGCTGTGGAAGATCCCGCGCGCTCTGGCGATTCCGCTGCTGCTGGGCTTCCTGCTGGTCGACAGCCTGTTCTTTGCCGCCAACATCGCCAAGATTTTCCAGGGCGGCGCCTTCCCGGTAGTGGCCGGCATCGCCCTGTTCACCCTGATGACCACCTGGAACCGTGGCAAGCAGATCCTGTTCGCACGGCTGGACGAAACCGCCCTACCACTGCCGGTGTTCATCGACAGCATCCGCCTGCAGCCGCCGCATCGGGTCGAGGGCACCGCGGTGTTCCTCACCGCGCGGCCGGACGCCGTACCGCACGCGCTGCTGCACAACCTGCTGCACAACCAGGTGCTGCACGAGCAGGTGGTGCTGCTGACCGTGGTGACCGAAGACAGCCCGCGGCTGCCCGTGGAGCGGCGCTTCGAGGTGGAGCACTACGGCGAGGGTTTCTTCCGCATCATCCTGCACTTCGGCTTCATGGAGGAGCCGGACGTGCCCGCCGCGCTGCGCCTGTGCCGTCTCGACGGGCTGGACTTCAGCCCGATGCGCACCACCTACTTCCTCAGCCGGGAAACCGTGATCCCGAGCAAACGCATCGGCATGGCCAACTGGCGCGAAGGGCTGTTCGCCTTCATGCAGCGCAACTCCAACAGCAGCATGCGCTACTTCCAGTTGCCGGTGAACCGGGTGATCGAGCTGGGGACGCAGGTGGAGATCTGAAGCAGAGGGCGCCGACCGGCGCCCCTCACTCCACACCGAGCGATTGTTCACGATCTCGCGAGCCAGAGCCTTGGGACAGGCTCTCAGCGTCCGCCTTCGAGCAGGAAATTGCCCTTGCCGCCGCCGTCCAGGCTCGGCACCTCGGCCTCGTCCTTGAGATCCACACCGGACAACTGCCGGCGACAGGCTTCGCGCATCAGGTACAGCAGGCGGAAGGCGGCCATGCCGTAGCTGAGGCCCTCCAGGCGCACGTTGGAGATGCAGTTGCGATAGGCATCGGTCAGGCCGACCTTCGGCGCCCAGGTGAAGTACAGGCCGAGACTGTCCGGCGAGCTGAGGCCGGGGCGCTCGCCGATCAGGATCACCGTCATCCTCGCGCCAAGCAGCTCGCCCACCTCGTCGGCCACCGCCACCCGGCCCTGCTCGACCAGGCTCACCGGCGCCAGGCTCCAGCCTTCGGCGCGAACCTGTTCGAGCAGGCGGTCGAGCAGCGGCAGGCTGTGCCGTTGCACCGCCAGCGCGGACAGGCCATCGGCGATGACGATGGCCAGATCGTAGCCGCCGCCATGGACAGCGGCGTGCTCGCGCAATTGCGCGGCGCAGTCGGCATGCAGGCGGCGGCCGAGATCGGGGCGCTGCAGGTAGGTGTCGCGGTCCCTGGCGGCGCTGTGCAGCGCCAGGCTATCCAGGCCGCGCTGGCGCAACCCTTCGGCAAGCAGAGCGGGATCGAACGGCAGGTGCACGGCATCGCGCGCCTGGGCGTGGGCGAACTGGAAGTCCAGCTGCGCGGCGGTGGGCAGGCTGGTGCCGGCACGGCCGAGGGCGATGCGCGCCGGGGTCAGGCCGCGCAGTTGCTGCCAGGGGTTCTCGGTGGCGGGGGACTTGTCGGGCATCGGAAACCTCCGGGTGCCGGTTGGGTTGGGTTGGGTAGTCCACCTGTAGGGGCGAATTCATTCGCCTTGCGGCAGGCGCCATGGCGAATGAATTCGCCCCTACAGGCGTGGACCGGGCACGTCGTCCCAGGCTTATGGACCGAGCTCAGCCAGCGCCTGGCGGAACGCCGGCGGCAGCTCGTCGCCCAGGCGCACGCGGCCGCCCTGCTGGTGCAGGATGCCCATGCGCGCCAGCCAGTCCTCGAACTCCGGCGCGGCGCGCAGGCCGAGCAGCTGGCGGGCGTACAGGGCGTCGTGGAACGAGGTGGTCTGGTAGTTGAGCATCACGTCGTCGGAGCCGGGGATGCCCATGATGAAGTTGATCCCCGCCGCGCCGAGCAGGGTCAGCAGCATGTCCATGTCGTCCTGGTCGGCCTCGGCATGGTTGGTGTAACAGATGTCGCAGCCCATCGGCACGCCGAGCAGCTTGGCGCAGAAGTGGTCCTCGAGGCCGGCGCGGATGATCTGCTTGCCGTTGTACAGGTACTCCGGGCCGATGAAGCCGACCACGGTGTTGACCAGGAACGGCTTGAAGTGGCGGGCCACCGCGTAGGCGCGGGTCTCGCAGGTCTGCTGGTCGACGCCGTGGTGGGCGTTGGCCGACAGCGCGCTGCCCTGGCCGGTCTCGAAGTACATCAGGTTGTTGCCGAGGGTGCCGCGCTTGAGCGACATCCCGGCCTCGTAGCCCTCCTGCAGCACCTTCAGATTGATGCCGAAGCTGGCGTTGGCCGCCTCGGTGCCGGCGATCGACTGGAACACTAGGTCCAGCGGCGCGCCGCGCTCGATGGCGGCGATCGAGCTGGTGACGTGGGTCAGCACGCAGGACTGGGTGGGGATCTCGTAACGCTGGATCACCGCGTCGAGCATCTCCACTAGGGTGCAGATCGAGCCCATGCTGTCGGTGGCCGGGTTGATGCCGATCATCGCGTCGCCGTTGCCGTAGAGCAGGCCGTCGAGGGTGCTGGCGGCGATGCCGGCCGGATCGTCGGTCGGGTGGTTGGGCTGCAGGCGGGTCGACATGCGCCCGCGCAGGCCCTGGGTGTTGCGGAAACGAGTGACCACGCGGATCTTCTGCGCCACCAGGATCAGGTCCTGCACGCGCATGATCTTCGACACCGCGGCGGCCATCTCCGGGGTCAGCCCCGGCGCCAGCGCGCGCAGGCAGGCCTCGTCGGCCGCATCGCCGAGCAGCCAGTCGCGCAGACCGCCGACGGTCAGGTGGCTGACCGGGGCGAAGGCGGCGGCATCGTGAGTGTCGATGATCAGCCGGGTGACCTCGTCGGCCTCGTAGGGAATCAGCGCCTCGATGAGGAAGTGCTTGAGCGGCA
>DATCUN010000067.1:0-2355 GCA_036561825.1 Pseudomonas sp. | reverse complement strand
CACCTGCATGTTCTTCATCTTCTTGGCCACCAGGCACTGGGTCGCCAGCACGTGCTCGACCTCGGAGGTGCCGATGCCGTGGGCCAGCGCGCCGAAGGCGCCGTGGGTGGAGGTGTGCGAGTCGCCGCAGACCACGGTCATCCCCGGCAGGGTGGCGCCCTGCTCCGGGCCGACCACGTGGACGATGCCCTGGCGACGGTCGTTCATCTTGAATTCGAGGATGCCGAAGTCGTCGCAGTTCTCGTCGAGGGTCTGCACCTGCAGGCGCGACACTTCGTCGTGGATCGACTCGAGACCGCCCTGGCGCTCGGCCTTGGTGGTCGGCACGTTGTGGTCCGGGGTGGCGATGTTGGCATCCACGCGCCACGGCTTGCGGCCGGCCAGGCGCAGGCCTTCGAAGGCCTGCGGGGAGGTCACTTCGTGGAGGATCTGGCGGTCGATGTAGATCAGCGCCGACCCATCGTCGCGCTGCTTGACCAGGTGCATGTCCCACAGCTTGTCGTAAAGCGTCTTGCCGGCCACGGGGATCTCCTCATCGGTTGTTGCTGAATGCCCACAGGGCGTATGCGGTCGATGCTAGGGACTTGCTTCGGATAACACAAATTCATATTTTTCATGCTTTGGATAACCTAATGGAATCCGAGCATGGATCTGGCCAGCCTCGACACCTTCATCGCCATCGCCGAAACCGGCAGCTTTTCCGCCGCCGGCGAACGCCTGCACCTCAGCCAGCCGGCGGTGAGCAAGCGCATCGCCAGCCTCGAACAGCAACTGGAAGTCCGCCTGTTCGACCGCATCGGCCGCGAGGTCAGCCTGACCGAGGCCGGCCGCGCCCTGCTGCCGCGCGCCTGGCAGATTCTCAATGTGCTGGACGACACCCGCCGCGCGCTGAGCAATCTCAACGGCGATGTCAGTGGCCGCCTGACCCTGGCGACCAGTCATCACATCGGCCTGCACCGCCTGCCGCCGCTGTTGCGCGCCTTCACCCGCGCCCATCCGCAGGTGGCGCTGGACATCCGCTTTCTCGATTCGGAGGTGGCCTACGAGGAGGTGCTGCACGGGCGCACCGAGCTGGCGGTGATCACCCTCGCCCCGCATACCGCCGCGCCGGTACGCGCGGTGCCGGTATGGGATGACCCGCTAGACTTCGTCGCCGCCCCCGAACACCCGCTGGCCCACGGCGGGCCGGTGACCCTGGCCGAGGTGGCGCAGCATGCGGCGGTGTTCCCCGGCGAGAACACCTTCACCCACCACATCGTCCAGCGCCTGTTCGAGGAGGCCGGCCTGAAGCCCAACGTGAGCATGAGCACCAACTACCTGGAGACGATCAAGATGCTGGTGTCGATCGGCCTGGCCTGGAGCGTGCTGCCGCGCACCATGCTCGACGACCAGGTGGCGCGCCTGGCGCTGCAGGGTATCCAGCTGACCCGCCAGCTCGGCTACATCGTGCACACCGAGCGCACCCTGTCCAACGCGGCGCGGGCGTTCATGCAGTTGCTGGACCGAGCCGGGGCCGAGGCGCAAGCTTCGTAGGGTGGGTTAGCCGCGCAGCGGCGTAACCCACCATCGCGACCGCAAGATCACGCATTGCAAAAGCGCCGAGCCTGCGGCCCGGTCGGTGGGTTACGGCCTGCGGCCTAACCCACCCTACCCCGGAATGGCCTCGACCGCAGACTGGGACAGCTCCCCGGCGCGCAACCCGAACAATGCATCCAGCCGCGCGCAGTCGTTGTCGCGGCGAATGCTGTCGAACAGCGCCTGCGCCTCGGGATAGCTGCGCGTCAGCATGGCCAGCCACTGCTTGAGTCGCCCTGGCGCGTAGCGCGGGGCGAGCTTCTGGCGGGCCTTGCGCCAGAACAGCTGCAGCAGCGGCTGCAGCTCGCCCCAGCTCAGCGGTTCGGGTTCGCGGCCGGCGCTGGCGGCGGCGATCTGCCGGGCCAGGTCCGGGCGCGACACCAGTCCGCGGCCGAGCATGATGTTGTCCGCCCCGCTGACCTCGCGACAGCGCCGCCAGTCGTCCACCGTCCAGATTTCGCCATTGGCATAGACCGGCACCTTGACCGCCTCCTGCACCCGCGCCACCCACTCCCAGTGCGCCGGCGGCTTGTAGCCGTCGAGCTTGGTCCTTGCATGCACCACCAGCATGGTCGCACCGCCGTCGACCAGGGCCCGTGCGCAGTCCAACGCGCCGTCGGGGCTGTCGTAGCCTAGGCGCATCTTCGCCGTCAGCGGCACCCCGGCCGGCAGCGTGGCACTGACTTCGCGGGCGATGGCATGCAGCAGCTCGGGCTCCTTGAGCAGCACCGCACCGCCACGCGACTTGTTCACCGTCTTGGCCGGGCAGCCGAAATTGAG
>DATCUN010000066.1:0-2761 GCA_036561825.1 Pseudomonas sp. | reverse complement strand
GCGTTGTTGTCCAGTTCGTTCTGGATCTCTTCGGCGCTCCAGCTGATGCTCGGCGCCAGCGGGATGGTCAGGATGTCGTCCAGCGAGGCGCGCTCGCGCTTGGCCAGCTCCTGCTGACGGGCGAACACGTCGACCTTGTGGTAGTGCAGGGCGTGCAGCGCGGCGGCGGTCGGCGACGGTACCCAGGCGGTGTTGGCGCCGGCCAGCGGGTGGGCGATCTTCTGCTCAAGCATGCCGGCCATCAGGTCGGGCATGGCCCACATGCCCTTGCCGATCTGCGCACGGCCGGACAGGCCGGCCTTCAGGCCGATGTCGACGTTCCAGTTCTCGTAGGCCTTGATCCAGGCGGCGTTCTTGATGTCGCCCTTGCGGATGAACGCGCCGGCTTCCATGGAGGTGTGCAGCTCGTCACCGGTGCGGTCGAGGAAGCCGGTGTTGATGAACACCACGCGCTCGCTGGCGGCCTTGATGCACGCCTTGAGGTTGACGGTGGTGCGGCGCTCCTCGTCCATGATGCCGACCTTGAGGGTGTTGCGGGTCATGCCGAGGACGTCCTCGACGCGGCCGAACAGCTCGTTGGTGAAGGCGGCTTCTTCCGGGCCATGCATCTTCGGCTTGACGATGTACACCGAGCCGGTGCGGGTGTTCTTGCGGCTGGTGTTGCCCTTGAGGTTGTGCAGGGCGATCAGGCTGGTGACCAGGCCGTCGATGATGCCTTCCGGCACCTCGTTGCCGTCCTTGTCGAGGATGGCGTCGTTGGTCATCAGGTGACCGACGTTGCGCACGAACAGCAGGGAACGGCCGTGCAGGGTCAGTTCGCCGCCGTTCGCCGCGGTGTAGACGCGGTCCGGGTTCATGGTGCGGGTGAAGGTGGTGCCACCCTTGGCCACTTCCTCGGCCAGGTCGCCCTTCATCAGGCCCAGCCAGTTCTTGTAGGCGATGACCTTGTCGTCGGCATCGACCGCGGCGACCGAGTCCTCGCAGTCCATGATGGTGGTCAGCGCGGCTTCCATCAGCACGTCCTTCACGCCGGCCGCGTCGGTCTTGCCGATCATGCTGGTCGGATCGATCTGGATCTCGAAGTGGATGCCGTTGTTCTTCAGCAGCACGGCCTGCGGCGCGCTGGCTTCGCCCTGGAAGCCGATCAGCTGGGCCGGGTTCTTCAGGCCGGCGGTGCTGCCGTTGGCCAGGCTGACGACCAGCTTGCCGCCGTCGATGCGGTAGCCGGTGGAGTCGACGTGGGAAGCGCCTTCCAGCGGTGCGGCTTCATTGAGGAAGTCGCGGGCGAAGGCGATGACCTTGGCGCCGCGCACCGGGTTGTAGCCTTTGCCTTTCTCGGCGCCGTCTTCTTCGCTGATCGCGTCGGTGCCGTACAGGGCGTCGTACAGCGAACCCCAGCGGGCGTTGGCGGCGTTGAGGGCGAAGCGCGCGTTCATCACCGGCACTACCAGCTGCGGGCCGGCCATGCGGGCGATCTCGTCGTCGACGTTTTCGGTGGTGACGGCGAAGTCCGCCGGCTCCGGCAGCAGGTAGCCGATCTCCTGCAGGAAGGCCTTGTAGGCAACGGCATCGTGGGCCTGGCCGGCACGCGCCTGGTGCCAGGCGTCGATCTGCGCCTGCAGGGCATCGCGCTTGGCCAGCAGGGCCTTGTTCTTCGGAGCCAGGTCATGAATCAGGGCGTCGGCACCCTGCCAGAACTGCTCGGCGCTGACGCCGGTGCCGGGAATGGCTTCGTTGTTGACGAAGTCGAACAGGACTTTGGCGACCTGCAGGCCACCGGCTTGAACGCGTTCAGTCATTGCTTGCCTCACTCTGCTTGGGAGCCGCATCGGACTGCGGCCCGCCGTTCGTGTAGTACTGATCGAAGGATACTACATGATGCCGTATGAGAAATGTATGAAGGGCAGGACGGCTTTCGACAAAAGTCGTGGAAAAGTGCGGCCCAAGTAGGGGGCGCTGCTTGAGGATAGCCGCGGCGGACGGGTTGTCCACAGCGGGCGGGGAGCGGGTGTGTGGCGCCTGCATGACGGTTTTCCACAGTTGTCCCCGTTTGCCGTGGACCCGCCTGTGGACAAGCCTTGGGTACAGTGCTGCAGCCCTAGTGCGGCGTGGGTTACAGGCTTGTGGGTGTTTTTTGATCAGGTCTTTGCGGGTTATGCACCGGTAGGGTGTATGCGCCTGTGGATAAGCTCTGGAGCCCTGTCTGCAGGCCAGGCCTGGCGGGCCCTGGCGGCGATTGGTGGTTTTTTGTACGGGTGCTTGCCCCCCCGCTTGGGGAAAAGTCGTTGGCGCTGGGGATATGTCCTTGTGCACAAGTGCAGGGTTGTCCACACAGGGCGTGCACCAGGGTGTGGACAAGCTGCGGGTACATCGCTGCAGGCCATGCCTGGCGGGGCTTGTGGCGCGGTGGTCGGATTTTGACCAGCGTCCTTGGCGGAATTTGGCGTGAAGATGTCCACCGTTGCGGGGGACCAGCCTGTGGATAAGCTCGGGATGGATCGCCAGGCCCCGCCCTGTATGGGCTCTGGCGGTGTTCTGGGTGTTTTTTGCACAGCGGCCTGGAGCCTGCTTGTGCACAACTGGCGGGGATCAGTGTGTGGATAACCTTGGGGCAATGCCCTGCAGGCCACGGCTGGCGTGACCTGCAGGGCATCGTGCAGAAAATGATCAGCGGCGGCGGAGGACTCGCCAGATGTCCAGGCTGTACACCAGCAGGGCTGCCCAGATGCAGGCGAAAGCCAGCAGGTTGGCCGGCGCCAGT
>DATCUN010000065.1:0-38229 GCA_036561825.1 Pseudomonas sp. | reverse complement strand
CCTTGTCGTAGCTCAGGCGCTCGGTGCGCGAGCTGCGTGCGGCGGTGCGTTCGCGCACTTCGGCGTATTCGGTCTTCAGCTTGGCCACGTAGTCGGGCTTGAGTTCCTTGGACAGCAGGGTGGTGGCCACGCCCACGGCGCGCGAGGCGTCGGTGACGTAGACCACCGCGTCGTTGCTGTATTGCGGCTCGATCTTCACCGCGGTGTGCGCCTTGGAGGTGGTGGCGCCGCCGATCATCAGCGGCAGGGTGAAGCCCTGGCGCTGCATTTCTTTGGCGACGTGGACCATCTCGTCGAGCGACGGGGTGATCAGGCCGGACAGGCCGATGATGTCGCACTTCTCTTCCTTGGCGACCTGGAGGATCTTCTCCGCCGGCACCATCACGCCGAGATCGACGATGTCGTAGCCGTTGCAGCCGAGCACCACGCCGACGATGTTCTTGCCGATGTCGTGGACGTCGCCCTTCACGGTGGCCATGAGGATCTTGCCCTTGGCTTCCGGCTTGTCGCCCTTTTCCGCCTCGATGAAGGGGATCAGGTGCGCCACCGCCTGCTTCATCACCCGCGCGGACTTGACTACCTGGGGCAGGAACATCTTGCCGGCGCCGAACAGGTCGCCGACCACGTTCATGCCGCTCATCAGCGGGCCTTCGATGACCTCGATGGGCCGCGCGCACTGCTGGCGGAACTCCTCGGTGTCCTCGACGATGAAGGCGGTGATGCCCTTGACCAGCGCGTGCTCCAGGCGCTTGCCGACCGGCAGGCTGCGCCATTCCTCGGTCTCGGCTTCCTTGACCGAGCCGTCGCCCTTGTACTGGTCGGCGATGGCCAGCAGCGCTTCGGTGCTGCCAGCGTGGCGGTTGAGTACCACGTCCTCGACCGCATCACGCAGCTGCTTGGGGATCTCGTCGTAGATCTCCAGCTGGCCGGCGTTGACGATGCCCATGGTCAGGCCGTTCTGGATGGCGTGGTAGAGGAATACCGAGTGGATCGCCTCGCGCACCGGGTTGTTGCCGCGGAACGAGAACGACACGTTGGACACGCCGCCCGAGCTCAGGGCGTAGGGCAGGTTGTCGCGGATGTAGGCGCAGGCCTCGATGAAGTCGACCGCGTAGTTGTTGTGCTCGTCGATGCCGGTGGCCACGGCGAAGATGTTCGGGTCGAAGATGATGTCTTCCGGCGGGAAGCCGACTTCGTTGACCAGGATGTCGTAGCTGCGCTGGCAGATCTCGCGCTTGCGCGCGGCGGTGTCGGCCTGGCCGGCCTCGTCGAAGGCCATCACCACCACGGCGGCGCCGTAGCGCTTGCACAGGCGGGCGTGGTGCTTGAAGGCCTCGACGCCTTCCTTCATGGAGATCGAGTTGACGATGCCCTTGCCCTGGATGCACTTGAGGCCGGCCTCGATCACTTCCCACTTGGAGGAGTCGATCATGATCGGCACGCGCGAGATGTCCGGCTCGCCGGCGATCAGGTTGAGGAAGGTGACCATCGCCGCCTTCGAGTCGAGCATGCCCTCGTCCATGTTGATGTCGATCACCTGGGCGCCGGCTTCCACCTGCTGCAGGGCGACTTCGAGGGCCTCGGTGTAGTTCTCCTCGCGGATCAGGCGGGCGAAGCGGGCCGAGCCGGTGATGTTGGTGCGCTCGCCGACGTTAACAAACAGACTGTTGCGGTCGATGGTGAACGGCTCGAGGCCGGACAGGCGGCAGGCCTTGGGAATTTCCGGAATGACGCGCGGCGGGTACTTGGCCACTGCCTCGGCGATTGCCTGGATGTGCGGCGGGGTGGTGCCGCAGCAGCCGCCGATGATGTTGAGGAAGCCACTGGCGGCGAACTCCTCGACCACCGCGGCCATCTGTGCCGGGGTCTCGTCGTATTCGCCGAAGGCGTTGGGCAGGCCGGCGTTGGGGTGGGCGGACACGTGGGTGTCGGCCTTGGTGGCCAGCTCTTCCAGGTACGGGCGCAGGTCCTTGGCGCCGAGGGCGCAGTTGAGGCCTACGGAGATCGGGTTGGCGTGGCGCACCGAGTTCCAGAACGCCTCGGTGGTCTGCCCGGACAGGGTGCGGCCGGAGGCGTCGGTGATGGTGCCGGAAATCATGATCGGCAGTTCGACGCCTTCTTCCTCGAACACCTGCTGCACGGCGAAGATCGCCGCCTTGGCGTTAAGGGTGTCGAAGATGGTCTCGATCAGGATCAGGTCGGCGCCGCCGGCGATCAGGCCGCGGGTGGATTCGGTGTAGTTCTCCACCAGCTCGTCGAAGGTGACGTTGCGGTAGCCGGGGTTGTTCACGTCCGGGGAGATCGAGCAGGTGCGGCTGGTCGGGCCGACCACGCCGGCGACGAAGCGCGGCTTGTCCGGGGTCTCGGCGGTCTTGGCGTCGGCCACTTCACGGGCCAGGCGCGCGCCTTCCACGTTCAGCTCGTAGGCCAGCGCTTCCATGCCGTAGTCGGCCTGGGACACGCGGGTGGCGTTGAAGGTGTTGGTCTCGAGGATGTCGGCGCCGGCGTCCAAGTAGGCCTTCTCGATGGCCTGGATCACGTCCGGGCGCGACAGTAGCAGCAGGTCGTTGTTGCCCTTGACGTCGCTCGGCCAGTCAGCAAAGCGTTCGCCGCGGTAGTCCTCTTCCTGCAGCTTGTAGCTCTGGATCATGGTGCCCATGCCGCCGTCGAGGATCAGGATGCGTTCCTTGAGGGCGTTCTGGAGGGCCTGGAGGCGGGCGGCGCGATCGGACATGGGGACTACCTGGAGAGGGTGGATCGTAAAGGCGGGAATGATAGCAAAGCTGCAGGGGATTGGCGTCGCAGTGGGGTTTGCATGAATTTTGTTCATGCAGGCGGGGAGGTCCTGGCGGCGCCTGCCGGCCCTTCAGGTGCTGAAGAGCCGCAGGTGCACAAGCCGGGCGCGCAGGCCGAAGAGATGAAGGCAGCTGCTACTGCCGCGCCTGTTGCCCTTGCTGGGCTTCCAGGCGCGCGGCGGCCAGTACCGGCAGCGTGGCGGGCAGCAGGCGGGCGATGTTGCGCGCATCATCGAGGCCGCGGTGCTGGGTACCGAGAAACGTCAGGCCGGTCATCTCCAGAGCCCTGTTCAGGCCGACCCGCTTGCGGCCGACCACGCCCTTGAACTGGCGGTGGAACAGCTTCTTCAGGTTGAAGTGCGGCAGGCTGGCCAGGCAGCTGGCGATCTGCTGCTTGCGCCATTCGATCTCGAACTGCTGGCGGTCGTAGTCGCCCCAGCTGAGCCAGCCCTGCAGGTTGCCCAGATGCTGTTGCAGCCAGGGCTCGAAGGTCGCGTGCAGTTGCCTGAGGGTCGGCGCGCTGTCCACGTCGGACTGGCGGATGTGGGTCAGTTCGCGGCAGAAGGCGGTGAGCTGCGGGTGGCGGGTCGGCTGGACGAAACTCTGGAAGTGAGCCTGCTCGCGCCCCTGTTCGTCGACGATCGAGGCGCCGATCTCGATGATCTCCATTTCCTCGACCGGCCAGCCGTTCTTGTCCGTGGTGGCTTCCAGGTCGATTACCAGCCAGTGTTTCATGCTCCGCTCCTTGGTCTGTGCGCCTCGAGTATGGCCGCAGCCTACTGTGGCGGCAAACCCCTGTGCTAGGCTCGGGAACTCGCTCACTGGAGGTGAATGATGGCGAAGGTCGCGTTTCTGGGGTTGGGGGTAATGGGCTATCCGATGGCCGGTCATCTGGCGCGGCACGGGCATGAGCTGTGCGTGTACAACCGCACCGCGGAGACGGCGCAGCGCTGGGTGGCCGAGCATGGCGGGCGCAGTGCGCCGACCCCCCGCGAGGCGGTGGCGGGTGCCGAGTTCGTGATGAGCTGCGTGGGCAACGACGATGACCTGCGTTCGGTCGTGCTAGGCGCGGACGGCGCCTTTGCCGGTATGGCGCCGGGCAGTGTGCTGGTCGATCACACCACGGCGTCGGCCAGCGTGGCCCGCGAGCTGGCAGCCCTGGCGGCCGAACGCGAGCTGGAGTTTCTCGATGCGCCGGTTTCCGGCGGCCAGGCCGGGGCGCAGAACGGCGTGCTGACGGTGATGGTCGGTGGCGAGCCGGCGGTGTTCGCCCGCGCCGAGCCGGTGATCCAGGGCTATGCGCGGATGGTGCGCCTGATGGGGCACGCCGGCAGCGGCCAGCTGACCAAGATGGTCAACCAGATCTGTATCGGCGGCCTGCTGCAGGGCCTGTCCGAGGCGCTGCATTTCGCTCAGTGTGCCGGTCTCGACGGCAATGCGGCGATGGAGGTGATCAGCAAGGGCGCGGCGCAGTCCTGGCAGCTGGAGAACCGTCATGCCAGCATGCTGGAGGGGCGCTTCGACTTCGGTTTCGCGGTGGACTGGATGCGCAAGGATCTGGGCATCCTGCTCGACGAGGCGCGCAGCAACGGCGCGCAACTGCCGGTCACCGCACTGGTCGATCAGTTCTATGCCGACGTGCAGGCTGCCGGCGGTGGGCGCTGGGATACTTCGAGCCTGATCACGCGCCTGAAGCCGCAGGTGCGCTCCTGATCCAGCCGGGCCGGCGCGTTTAGGCGCTGCGGAAGATGAAGTACACCGCGCCGAGCAGGCACAGGCCGGCCCACAAGTAGTCCAGTTTCAGCGGCTGCTGCATGTACAGAACGCTGAACGGCACGAAGATGCTCAGGGTGATGACTTCCTGCATGATCTTCAGCTGGCCGACCGACATCTCGCTGTAGCCGATGCGGTTGGCCGGCACCATGATCAGATACTCGAACAGGGCGATTCCCCAGCTGATCAGCGCGGCGATGATCCACGGCTTGCCGTTGAGGGTCTTCAGGTGGCCGTACCAGGCGAAGGTCATGAAGATGTTGGACAGGCTGAGCAGGGCGGCGGTCTGCATCCAAACCGGCATGGGGCTGACTCCACGGGATGACGATGGGTTGCTCTTGGCGAGTGCCGGAGCGGCGGCTATGCTCGCGCGCCTTGCGGTCGATGTCACGCGCCGCTCCTGTGTCCTGGACTTTTCGGATGGTAGTCGTCATGCAATGTCGAGCCGGTTGTGGGGCCTGCTGCGTCGCCCCGTCGATTTCCTCGCCGATTCCCGGCATGCCGCAGGGCAAGCCGGCCGGTGTGCGCTGCGTACAGCTGGATGAGCACAATCTCTGCCGGCTGTTCGGCCAGCCCGAGCGGCCAGCGGTCTGCTCGCGATTCTCCGCCGATCACGAGGTGTGTGGCGAAACGGATGCCCAGGCTGTCCGTCTGCTCACCGAGCTGGAGCAACTGACCGCCTGATCGGCGCGATCAGTCGTGGCTGGCGCGCCAGCGGATGAGGTAGCCCAGCCCCATCAGCAGCCAGCCGCCCAACGGGTGGAGGATCAGGCGGTTCCAGCCGAAGAAGGACAGGCCGATGAAGGTCGGCGCGGGGAGGAACGCCATCAGTCCCTCGATGGCCAGCGGCGCGCCGAAGATGTCGCCGAGGGCGAAGTTGATGCCGAACAGCTTGCCCAAGAACTTGATCATGTCTTGGTAGGGCTGCTTGCCGGTCATCACGGAGACCGACTCCATGATCGCCGCAGAATGACAGTGCATGCGCGGAGTGTAGGTGGCAGGTGGCTATAGACGCGTGTCGGCGTGACGGCGCGCGAGCAAGGCTATGACCCGTGCGTCTGCGTGCAGGAGGAGGGGAGAGGCAGTGCGGGGTTGATGGCGCTGAAAAGCAAAAGGGCTGCCGAAGCAGCCCTTTTGTGTTTGCGCAGTTCTTACTTGCGGCTGTTCAGCGGCGCGTAGTCGCGGGTTGGATAGCCGGTGTAGATCTGACGCGGGCGGCCGATCTTATAAGGAGTGGAGAGCATTTCCTTCCACTGGGAGATCCAGCCGGCGGTACGTGCCAGGGCGAAGATCACGGTGAACATGCTGGTCGGAATGCCGATGGCCTTCAGGATGATGCCCGAGTAGAAGTCGACGTTCGGGTACAGGTTGCGCTCCTTGAAGTAAGGATCGTTGCGCGCAATCTCTTCCAGCTTCATGGCCAGTTCGAGTTTCGGATCGTTGATGTTCAGTTCCTGCAGTACTTCGTCGCAGGTCTTTTTCATGACCTTGGCGCGCGGGTCGAAGTTCTTGTACACGCGGTGACCGAAGCCCATCAGCTTGAACGGGTCGTTCTTGTCCTTGGCCTTGGCGATGAACTTCTCGATGTTCTCGACGCTGCCGATCTCGTCGAGCATGGTCAGCACGGCTTCGTTGGCGCCGCCGTGAGCCGGCCCCCACAGGGCAGCGATGCCCGCGGCGATACAGGCGAACGGGTTGGCACCGGTGGAACCTGCCAGGCGCACGGTGGAGGTGGATGCATTCTGCTCATGGTCGGCGTGCAGAACGAAGATGCGATCCATGGCGCGGGCCAGTACCGGGTTGACCGGCTTGTCCTCGCACGGGGTGCTGAACATCATGTGCAGGAAGTTTTCCGCGTAGCCCATGTCATTGCGCGGATACATGATCGGCTGGCCGGCGGAGTACTTGTACGCCATGGCGGCAATGGTCGGCATCTTGGCGATCAGGCGGATCGCAGAGATTTCGCGGTGCTGCGGATTGTTGTTGTCCAGCGAGTCATGGTAGAAGGCGGACAGGGCGCCGACCATGCCGCACATCACGGCCATCGGGTGAGCATCGCGACGGAAGCCGTTGAGGAACGACTTCATCTGCTCGTGAACCATGGTGTGGTTCTTCACCAGGCCGGTGAAGTGAGCCTTCTGCTCTGCGTTCGGCAGTTCGCCGTTCAGCAGCAGGTAGCAGGTCTCGAGATAGTCGGACTTCTCGGCCAGTTGCTCGATCGGGTAGCCGCGGTGCAGCAGAACACCCTTGTCACCGTCGATGAAGGTGATCTTCGACTCGCAAGCAGCGGTGGACATGAAGCCAGGATCATAGGTGAAGACGCCCTGGTTGGTCAGGCTCCGGACGTCGATCACGTCGGGGCCCATGGTGCCAGAGAGGATGGGCAGCTCGACGGGGGCAGCGCCCTCGATGATCAACTGTGCTTTCTTGTCAGCCATACCGGCCTCCTAAAAATTATGCGTGAAATCATCATCTATACAGCAGCCCCCCAGGCAGGGCCGGTGCCACTATAGAGCGATAAAATCGAATGTCAATTTGTCCAAAAGGATGTTTGTCCGGGCTGTGTGCCGACACTTTTGGCCATGAAGAGCGCCTGTTTACGCCCTTTTTTCCCCTGCGACAATCCGTCCTTTAGGCTAGGGGTGCGCGTTGTCATCGATACCCTAACTGTCTATACTTCACAGCCGACCGCCAGAGGCTATGCCAGTCCTTGGTTCTGGCTGTTGTCACTCCCTGGTGATGGGTACCTGACAAGTGCACTTCCCGACAACTTGCCCTGCTGGTTGGGGCTCTCAGTGTGAAAAGAAGCCGTGAATAGCAAACGACCCGTAAACCTAGACCTTAGGACCATCCAACTCCCAGTCACTGCTTACACGTCCATCGCTCACCGCATTTCCGGCGTCATTTTGTTCTTGGGCATCGCTGTGCTGCTGTACGCACTCGACCTGTCCCTGGCGTCCGAGGAAGGCTTCGAGCAGGTGAAGGCGTGTCTGACCAGCCCTCTGGCCAAGCTCGTGATTTGGGGCCTGTTGTCCGCGCTGCTGTACCATCTGGTAGCCGGTATTCGCCATCTGATCATGGATATGGGCATTGGTGAAACGCTGGAAGGCGGAAAGCTGGGCTCCAAAATTGTCATCGCCGTTGCCGCGGTGCTGATCGTTCTTGCAGGGGTGTGGGTATGGTAACCAACGTCACTAACTTCTCCCGTTCGGGTCTGTACGACTGGATGGCGCAGCGGGTTTCCGCTGTGGTTCTCGCGGCTTATTTCCTCTTTCTGTTGGGATATCTCGTAGCCAGCCCCAGTCTGACTTTCTCCGACTGGCATGGCCTGTTCTCCCAGAACTGGATGCGCATCTTCAGCCTGCTGGGCATCGTTGCCCTGAGCGTGCATGCGTGGGTCGGTATGTGGACTATCTCCACTGACTACCTGACGCCGATGGCGCTGGGCAAAGCGGCCACCGCTGTGCGTTTCCTGTTCCAGGCAGTCTGCGGCATCGCCATGTTCGCGTTCTTTGTCTGGGGTGTGCAGATTCTTTGGGGTATCTGATCCATGGCTAACATTCCTACTCTTTCCTTCGACGCCATCATCATCGGTGGCGGCGGTGCCGGCATGCGCGCTGCGCTGCAGCTGTCCCAGTCGGGACACAAGACTGCCGTGGTGACCAAGGTCTTCCCGACCCGTTCGCACACCGTATCCGCCCAGGGTGGCATCACCTGCGCAATCGCTTCGGCCGACCCGAACGACGATTGGCGCTGGCACATGTACGATACCGTCAAGGGTTCCGACTACATCGGTGACCAGGACGCTATCGAATACATGTGCTCCGTCGGCCCGGAAGCCGTGTTCGAGCTCGAGCACATGGGGCTGCCGTTCTCCCGTACCGAACAGGGTCGCATCTACCAGCGTCCGTTCGGCGGCCAGTCCAAGGGTCCGGATAATCCGACCCAGGCTGCTCGTACCTGTGCCGCGGCCGACCGTACCGGTCACGCCCTGCTGCACACCCTGTACCAGGCCAACCTGAAGAACGGTACCACCTTCCTCAACGAGTGGTTCGCGGTCGATCTGGTGAAGAACCAGGACGGCGCCATCGTCGGCATCATCGCCATCTGCATCGAGACCGGCGAGACGGCCTACATCCGCGCCAAGGCCACCGTGCTGGCCACCGGCGGTGCTGGTCGCATCTACGCGTCCACCACCAACGCCCTGATCAATACCGGTGACGGCATTGGTATGGCCCTGCGTGCCGGCGTGCCGGTGCAGGACATCGAAATGTGGCAGTTCCACCCGACCGGCATCGCCGGTGCCGGCGTGCTGGTGACCGAAGGTTGCCGCGGCGAGGGTGGCTACCTGATCAACAAGCACGGCGAACGCTTCATGGAGCGTTATGCGCCGAACGCCAAGGACCTGGCCGGCCGCGACGTGGTTGCGCGCTCCATGGTCAAGGAAATCATCGCCGGCAACGGCTGTGGTCCGGATGGCGATCACGTGCTGCTGAAGCTCGATCACCTGGGCGAGGAAGTGTTGCACAGCCGCCTGCCAGGCATCTGCGAACTGTCCAAGACCTTCGCTCACGTCGATCCGGTGACTGCTCCGGTTCCGGTCGTGCCGACCTGCCACTACATGATGGGCGGCGTAGCCACCAACATCCATGGCCAGGCCATCACCCAGGACGCCAACGGCAACGACAAGATCATCGACGGTCTGTTCGCCGTAGGTGAAGTCGCCTGCGTATCCGTACACGGCGCCAACCGTCTGGGCGGCAACTCGCTGCTCGACCTGGTGGTGTTCGGTCGTGCCGCTGGTCTGCACCTGGAAAAAGCCCTCAAGGAAGGCATCGAGCACCGTGGTGCCACCGAGTCCGACCTCGAGGCTTCGCTCAAGCGCCTGTCCGGCGTCAACGAGCGCACCACTGGCGAAGACGTGGCTCCGCTGCGTAAAGAGCTGCAAAACTGCATGCAGAACTACTTCGGTGTATTCCGTACCGGCGAATACATGCAGAAGGGTATTGCCCAACTGGCCGAACTGCGGGAACGCATCGCGAACGTCAAGATCGCGGACAAGAGCCAGGCTTTCAACACTGCGCGTACTGAAGCGCTGGAACTGCAAAACCTCCTCGAAGTGGCCGAAGCCACGGCGATCGCTGCCGAGGCTCGCAAAGAGTCCCGTGGTGCGCATGCCCGCGAAGACTTCGAGGATCGCGACGACGAGAACTGGCTGTGCCACTCCCTGTACTTCCCGGGTGAGAAGCGCGTGACCAAGCGTGGTGTCAATTTCTCGCCGAAGACCGTTCCGGCCTTTGAACCCAAGGTTCGTACTTATTAAGGGTAGCCGCCATGTTGCAAGTGAGTGTTTATCGCTATAACCCGGAAAAAGACGCTGCTCCGTTCATGCAGGACTTCCAGGTCAACACCGATGGCAAGGACCTGATGGTGCTGGACGTGCTGGCCCTGATCAAGGAGCAGGACGTCACCTTCTCCTACCGTCGCTCCTGCCGCGAAGGCGTATGCGGTTCCGACGGCATGAACATCAGCGGCAAGAACGGCCTGGCCTGCATCACCCCGCTGTCGGCGGTGGTGAAGAACGGCAAGCTGGTCATTCGTCCGCTGCCAGGTCTGCCGGTCATCCGTGACCTGGTGGTCGACATGAGCATCTTCTACAAGCAGTACGAGAAGGTGCAGCCGTTCCTGCAGAACGATACTCCGGCTCCGGCCATCGAGCGTCTGCAGTCGCCGGAACAGCGCGAGAAGCTGGATGGCCTGTACGAGTGCATCCTGTGCGCTTGCTGCTCGACTTCCTGCCCGTCCTTCTGGTGGAACCCGGACAAGTTCCTCGGTCCGGCCGCACTGCTGCAGGCCTATCGTTTCCTGGCCGACAGCCGCGACACCAAGACCGAAGAGCGTCTGGCCTCGCTGGACGATCCGTTCAGCGTGTTCCGTTGCCGCGGCATCATGAACTGCGTGAACGTATGCCCGAAGGGTCTGAACCCGACCAAGGCTATCGGCCACGTGCGTAACATGCTGCTGCAAAGCGGTACCTGATGATCCGCTTCTGGCGGTGATTCAACGAAACCTGCGCTGGCTGGATGGCCGGCCAGCGCAGTTGCAAAGCCAGCCGTAGCCCACAAAGCCGCGGTTTCTGATTAAAAAACGACCAGCAGGGGCGATCGGGTTAAAACCCGAACCATCTGCGGGATCCGTAGTGGCTTTACCGAAGTCGCTGCTCAGGACTTTCGAGCCATGGTGCGGTTCTCCACGCCAGGTGGTGTCCCCTTACCGAGGGTGACCTAGCATGCATGAAAGCGTAATGCAGCGGATGTGGAACAGTGCCCACCTGTCCGGTGGTAACGCTGCCTACGTCGAAGAACTCTACGAGCTCTTCCTGCACGATCCCAACGCTGTGCCCGAAGAGTGGCGCACCTACTTCCAGAAGCTGCCAACCGGCGGCAACCAGTCTCCCGACGTTTCGCATGCCACGGTCCGCGATCACTTCGTCCTGCTGGCCAAGAATCAGCGTCGCGCCCAGCCGGTGTCCGCCGGTGCTGTGAGCAGCGAGCACGAGAAGAAGCAGGTCGAAGTTCTGCGTCTGATTCAGGCCTTCCGCATGCGCGGCCATCAGGCTTCCCGCCTCGACCCTCTGGGCCTCTGGCAGCGCCAGGCTCCGGCTGATCTGTCGATCCATCACTACGGTCTGACCGACGCTGATCTCGACACCGTCTTCCGCACCGGCGATCTGTACATCGGCCGCCAGGAAGCGACCCTGCGCGAAATTCGCGATGGCCTGCAGGCTACCTACTGCGGCACCATCGGCGCGGAATTCACCCACATCGTCGATGCCGAGCAGCGCAACTGGTTCGCCCAGCGCCTGGAAAGCGTGCGTGGTCGTCCGGAGTTCTCCGTCGAAGCCAAGAGCCACCTGCTCGAGCGTCTGACTGCCGCCGAAGGCCTGGAGAAGTACCTGGGTACCAAGTTCCCGGGCACCAAGCGCTTCGGTCTGGAAGGTGGCGAGAGCATGGTGCCGATGGTCGACGAGATCATCCAGCGCTCCGGCTCCTACGGCGCCAAGGAAATCGTCATCGGCATGGCCCACCGCGGCCGCCTGAACCTGCTGGTCAACGCGCTGGGCAAGAACCCGCGTGACCTGTTCGACGAGTTCGAGGGCAAGCGTGTCGAAGGCCTCAGCTCCGGTGACGTGAAGTACCACCAGGGCTTCTCCTCCAACGTCATGACCCCGGGTGGCGAAGTGCACCTGGCCATGTCGTTCAACCCGTCGCACCTGGAAATCGTTTCCCCGGTGGTCGAGGGCTCCGTGCGTGCCCGTCAGGACCGTCGCGGCGATGCCGTGGGCGACAAGGTGGTACCGATTTCCATCCACGGTGACGCGGCCTTCGCCGGTCAGGGCGTGGTCATGGAAACCTTCCAGATGTCGCAGATCCGCGGCTTCAAGACTGGTGGCACGATCCATATCGTGGTCAACAACCAGGTCGGTTTCACCATCAGCAATACCGAAGACTCGCGCTCCACCGAGTACTGCACCGATCCGGCGAAGATGATTCAGGCGCCGATCCTGCACGTCAACGGCGATGATCCGGAAGCCGTGCTGTTCGTGACCCAGATGGCCGTCGACTACCGCATGCAGTTCAAGCGTGACGTGGTCATCGACCTGGTCTGCTACCGTCGTCGCGGCCACAACGAGGCCGACGAGCCGAGCGGCACCCAGCCGCTGATGTACCAGAAGATCGCCAAGCAGCGCACCACCCGTGAGCTGTACGCCGATGCCCTGGTGCAGGCCGGTGCCCTGAGCACTGCTCAGGTCGAAGCCAAGGTCGAGGAGTACCGTACCGCGCTGGACAACGGCCAGCACGTGGTCAAGAGCCTGGTCAAGGAACCCAACGCCGAGCTGTTCGTCAACTGGACGCCGTACCTGGGCCACGCCTGGACTGCCCAGCACGACACCAGCTTCGACCTGAAGACCCTGCAGGAACTGAACGCCAAGCTGCTGCAGATTCCGGAAGGTTTCGTGGTCCAGCGCCAGGTTGCCAAGATCTACGAAGATCGCGGTCGCATGGGCGTCGGTGCCATGCCGATCAACTGGGGCTGCGCGGAAACCCTGGCCTACGCCACCCTGCTGAAGGAAGGCCATCCGGTGCGCATCACCGGTCAGGACGTCGGCCGTGGCACCTTCTCGCACCGCCATGCCGCGCTGCACAGCCAGAAGGACGCCAGCCGCCACATTCCGCTGCAGCACCTGTTCGACGGTCAGCCGAAGTTCGAGCTGTACGACTCCTTCCTCTCCGAGGAAGCCGTGCTGGCGTTCGAATACGGCTACGCGACCACCCAGCCGAACGCGCTGGTGATCTGGGAAGCCCAGTTCGGTGACTTCGCCAACGGTGCCCAGGTGGTGATCGACCAGTTCATCACCAGCGGCGAGCACAAGTGGGGCCGTCTGTGCGGTCTGACCATGCTGCTGCCGCACGGCTACGAAGGCCAGGGTCCGGAGCACTCCTCCGCGCGTCTGGAGCGTTACCTGCAACTGTGCGCCGAGCAGAACATCCAGGTCTGCGTGCCGACCACTCCGGCCCAGGTCTACCACATGCTGCGCCGCCAGGTGATCCGCCCGCTGCGCAAGCCGCTGGTGGCTCTGACGCCGAAGTCGCTGCTGCGCCACAAGCTGGCCATCTCGACTCTGGAAGATCTGGCCCAGGGCTCGTTCCAGCCGGTGCTGCCGGAAATCGACAGCCTCGATCCGAAGAAGGTCGAGCGTCTGGTCCTGTGCAGCGGCAAGGTCTACTACGACCTGCTGGAGAAGCGCCGTGCCGAAGGTCGCGAGGACACCGCCATCGTGCGCATCGAGCAGCTCTATCCGTTCCCGGAAGAAGAGCTGGCCGAAGTCATGGCCGCGTACAAGAACCTCAAGCACGTGGTTTGGTGCCAGGAAGAGCCGATGAACCAGGGCGCCTGGTACTGCAGCCAGCATCACATGCGCCGCGTCATCACTGCGTACAAGAAGACCCTCGGTCTGGCTTACGCCGGTCGCGATGCTTCGGCATCTCCGGCCTGTGGCTACGCATCGATGCACGCCGAGCAGCAGGAAAAACTGCTGCAGGACGCCTTCACCATTTAATGCCTTCAGGCAAGTGGCCCTGCCGGACCCGCTCCGGCAGGTGCCCCCATGAAGACCCCGAATCAATAGGAAATGCAGATAATGGCTATCGAGATCAAAGCCCCGACTTTCCCGGAATCCGTCGCTGACGGTACCGTTGCTACCTGGCACAAGAAGCCGGGCGACGCGGTCAAGCGTGACGAGCTGATTGTCGACATCGAAACCGACAAAGTGGTCATGGAAGTCCTGGCCGAAGTCGATGGCGTTCTCGCCGAGATCGTCGCCAACGAGGGTGACACCGTGCTCAGCGGTCAGCTGCTCGGCAAGCTGAACGAAGGCGCTGTCGCCGCTGCGCCGGCTGCCGCTGCTGCCGCCCCGGCTGCCGCTGCTCCGGCCGCCGCCGAAGAAGCCATCCTGTCGCCGGCTGCACGCAAGATCGCCGCCGAGAACGATCTGGATCGCAACGCCATCCCGGGTACCGGCAAGGGCGGTCGTGTCACCAAGGAAGACGCCGTTGCCGCCGTCGATGCCAAGAAAGCTGCTCCGGCTCCGGCCGCCAAGCCGGCCGCTCCGGCTGCCGACGCCCCGATCTTCGCCGCGGGTGACCGCGTCGAGAAGCGCGTGCCGATGACCCGCCTGCGCGCCAAGATCGCCGAGCGTCTGGTCGAAGCCCAGTCCTCCATGGCCATGCTGACTACCTACAACGAAGTCAACATGAAGCCGATCATGGACCTGCGCGCCAAGTACAAGGACCTGTTCGAGAAGAAGCACAACGGTGTGCGCCTGGGCTTCATGTCCTTCTTCGTCAAGGCCGCCACCGAAGCGCTCAAGCGCTTCCCGGGCGTCAACGCCTCGATCGACGGCGGCGACATTGTCTACCACGGCTACTCGGACGTCGGCGTGGCCGTGTCCAGCGACCGTGGCCTGGTGGTTCCGGTCCTGCGCAACGCCGAGCTGATGAGCCTGGCCGAGATCGAGGGCACCATCGGCGCCTACGGCCGCAAGGCGAAGGAAGGCAAGCTGACCATCGAAGAGATGACCGGCGGCACCTTCACCATCTCCAACGGCGGCGTGTTCGGCTCCCTGCTGTCCAGCCCGATCGTCAACCCGCCGCAGACCGCCATCCTCGGCATGCACAAGATCCAGGATCGTCCGATGGCCGTTAACGGTCAGGTCGTGATCCTGCCGATGATGTACCTGGCCCTGTCCTATGACCACCGTCTGATCGACGGCAAGGAAGCGGTGAGCTTCCTGGTGGCCATCAAGGATCTGCTGGAAGATCCGGCTCGTCTGTTGCTGGACGTCTGATCCCGCGTTTCTCCCACGGCGGTCTCTGACACGGAGGCCGCCCGGTTTATCCCAAAAGGATTGAGAGTTATGACCCAGAAATACGACGTAGTGGTGATTGGCGGTGGCCCCGGTGGCTATGTTGCGGCCATCCGTGCAGCTCAGCTCGGCCTGAAGACTGCCTGCATCGAGAAGTACAAGGGCAAGGAAGGCAAGGTCGTCCTTGGTGGTACCTGCCTGAACGTCGGCTGCATCCCGTCCAAGGCGCTGCTGGACAGCTCCTGGAAGTACCACGAAGCCAAGGAAAGCTTCGGCGTCCATGGCATCGAGGTCAAGGGCGTGAGCATGGACGTGCCGGCGATGGTCGAGCGCAAGGCGTCCATCGTGAAAAACCTGAACACCGGCGTTGCCGGCCTGTTCAAGGCCAACGGCGTGACCCTGGTAGAAGGCCACGGCAAGCTGCTGGCCGGCAAGCAGGTGGAAGTTACCGCCGAGGACGGTTCGGTCCAGGTGCTGGAAGCCACCCACGTGATCATCGCCTCCGGTTCCAAGCCGATCGATATTCCGCCGGCTCCGGCTGACCACGACATCATCGTCGACTCCACCGGCGCCCTGGAATTCCAGAGCGTACCGAAGAAGCTGGGCGTGATCGGCGCCGGCGTCATCGGCCTGGAGCTGGGCTCGGTGTGGGCCCGTCTGGGTGCCGAAGTGACCGTGCTCGAAGCCCAGGACAAGTTCCTCGCGGCTGTCGACGAGCAGATCGCCAAGGAAGCCCTGAAGCTGCTGACCAAGCAGGGCCTGGACATCCGTCTGAATGCCCGCGTGACCGGTTCGGAAGTGAAGAAGAAGCAGGTCACTGTGCACTTCACCGACGCTGCCGGCGAGCAGCAGCTGACCTTCGACAAGCTGATCGTCGCGGTCGGCCGTCGCCCGGTGACCCAGGACGTGCTGGCTGCCGACAGCGGCGTGACCCTGGACGAGCGCGGCTTCATCTTCGTCGACGACCAGTGCGCCACCAGCGTGCCGGGCGTGTACGCGATCGGTGACGTGGTGCGTGGCCCGATGCTGGCCCACAAGGCCTCGGAAGAGGGCGTGATGGTTGCCGAGCGCATCGCCGGCCACAAGGCGCAGGTGAACTACGACCTGATCCCGTCGGTCATCTACACCCACCCGGAAATCGCCGCGGTCGGCAAGACCGAGCAGCAGCTGAAAGCCGAAGGCGTTGCCATCAACGTCGGCACCTTCCCGTTCGCCGCCAGCGGCCGTGCCATGGCTGCCAACGATACCCACGGTCTGGTCAAGGTCATCGCCGATGCCAACACCGACCGCGTGCTCGGTGTGCACGTGATTGGCCCGGCAGCTGCCGAGCTGGTGCAGCAGGGCGCCATCGGCATGGAATTCGGCACCAGTGCCGAAGACCTGGGCATGATGGTGTTCTCGCACCCGACCCTGTCGGAGGCGCTGCATGAAGCTGCCCTGGCAGTGAATGGCCATGCCATTCACGTTGCCAACCGCAAGAAGCGCTAATCCGCGCCTGCCGCACGTCTGAAGCCTGGCTTCAGACGTGCGGCCCCAGCGGCCCCGGTCGAGGGAGTCTTGGACTTCCCGCGACCGGGGCCGTTTTCATTTCTGCCTCACGTGACGGTCGCGGAAATCCGTGCTACGCACTCTAGTCACTGCAACACTTTCCCGCTTAAGATCCATGATGCCAATACTTACAACTAAAGTGGTATGGAAACATGAATCTTCACGAATATCAGGGTAAGCAGTTGTTTGCCGAGTATGGACTGCCGGTCTCCAAAGGCTATGCAGTTGATACTCCGAAAGAGGCAGCCGAAGCCTGTGACAAGATCGGCGGCACTGCCTGGGTGGTGAAGGCCCAGGTGCATGCCGGCGGTCGTGGCAAGGCGGGCGGCGTCAAGCTGGTTCGTAACAAGGAAGAGGCCAAGGCCTTTGCCCAGCAGTGGCTGGATCAGCGTCTGGTGACCTACCAGACCGACGCCAACGGGCAACCGGTCAGCAAGATTCTGGTCGAGGCCTGCACCGATATCGCCAAGGAGCTGTATCTGGGTGCAGTAGTCGACCGCTCCTCGCGGCGCATCGTGTTCATGGCCTCCACCGAGGGCGGCGTGGACATCGAGAAAGTCGCCCACGAAACCCCCGAGAAGATCCTCAAGGTCAGCATCGATCCGCTGGTCGGTGCCCAGCCGTTCCAGGGCCGCGAACTGGCCTTCCAGCTCGGCCTGCAGGGTGACCAGGTCAGGCAGTTCGCGCAGATCTTCGTCGGTCTGGCCCAGCTGTTCGAGGACTACGACCTGGCGCTGCTCGAGGTCAACCCGCTGGTGATCAAGGCCGACGGCAACCTGCACTGCCTGGATGCCAAGCTCAACATCGACGGCAATGCCCTGTACCGCCAGCCCAGGCTGCGCGAGATGCAGGACCCCTCGCAGGACGATCCGCGCGAGGCCCATGCGGCCAAGTGGGAGCTCAACTACGTGGCGCTGGACGGCAACATCGGCTGCATGGTCAATGGCGCCGGCCTGGCCATGGGTACCATGGATATCGTCAACCTGCATGGCGGCAAGCCGGCCAACTTCCTCGACGTCGGTGGCGGCGCGACCAAGGAACGGGTGGTCGAGGCGTTCAAGATCATCCTCTCCGACAGCAACGTGAAGGCGGTGCTGGTCAACATCTTCGGTGGCATCGTGCGCTGCGACATGATCGCCGAAGGCATCATCGGTGCGGTCCGCGAAGTCGGTGTGCAGGTGCCGGTAGTGGTTCGTCTGGAAGGCAACAATGCCGAACTGGGTGCCGGGGTGCTGGCGGAAAGCGGTCTGAACATCATGGCGGCAACCAGTCTGACCGACGCCGCGCAGAAGGTCGTCAAGGCCGCGGAGGGCAAGCAATGAGCATCCTGATCGACAAGGACACCAAGGTCATCTGCCAGGGCTTCACCGGCAGTCAGGGTACCTTCCATTCGGAGCAGGCCCTCGAATACGGCACCCGCATGGTCGGCGGCGTGACTCCCGGCAAGGGCGGGACCACCCACCTCGGCCTGCCGGTGTTCGATACCGTCAAGGACGCCGTGGCCGCCACGGGCGCCACCGCCTCGGTGATCTACGTGCCGGCGCCGTTCTGCAAGGACTCGATCCTCGAGGCGGCCTTCGGCGGCATCCAGCTGATCATCTGCATCACCGAGGGTATCCCGACCCTCGACATGCTCGAGGTCAAGGTGAAGTGCGACGAGCTGGGCGTGCGCCTGATCGGGCCGAACTGCCCCGGGGTGATCACCCCGGGCCAGTGCAAGATCGGCATCATGCCCGGCCACATCCATCTGCCGGGCAAGGTCGGCATCGTGTCGCGCTCCGGCACCCTGACCTACGAGGCCGTGAAGCAGACCACCGATGCCGGCTTCGGCCAGTCCACCTGCGTGGGCATCGGCGGTGATCCGATCCCGGGCTCGAGCTTCATCGACATCCTCAAGCTTTTCGAGCAGGATCCGCAGACCGAAGCCATCGTGATGATCGGCGAGATCGGCGGCAGTGCCGAGGAAGAGGCGGCAGCCTTCATCAAGGCCAACGTGAGCAAGCCGGTGGTGTCCTACATCGCTGGCGTGACCGCACCGTCCGGCAAGCGCATGGGCCACGCCGGGGCGATCATTTCCGGCGGCAAGGGCACCGCGGACGAGAAGTTCGCCGCGCTGCAGGACGCCGGGGTGAAGACCGTGCGCTCGCTGGCCGACATCGGCAAGGCGCTTGCCGAAGCGACTGGCTGGACCATGAAATAGGATCCGCTGCTGCAGGCCTGACGGAAGGAGCCACCTGCGGGTGGCTCCTTCCGTTTCCGGCTCCTGCCGGGTCACGACTTCTCTATCTGGTTGAGTGCATGAATCATCTGAAAACCGCCGACGTCCTGGGTCTCGGCTTCATGACCTTCGCGCTGTTCCTCGGGGCGGGCAACATCATCTTTCCGCCGAGTGTCGGCATGGCCGCCGGCGCATCGGTGTGGAGTGCGGCGCTGGGCTTCCTGCTCACGGCGGTCGGTCTGCCGCTGCTTACCGTGGTGGCACTGGCGCGGGTAGGTGGCGGCATGGCGCGGCTCACTGCGCCCCTGGGGCGGCGCGCCGGGCTGCTATTTGCCGTGGCGGTGTATCTGGCCATCGGCCCGCTGTTCGCCACCCCGCGCACCGCGGTGGTGTCGTTCGAGATGGGCGTGGCGTCCTTCACCGGCAACGCCCCCCTGCCGCTGGGGCTGTATACGCTGGCGTATTTTGCCGCCGTGCTGTTTCTCGTCCTCAATCCGGGCCGGCTGCTCGAGCGCATCGGCAAGATGATCACCCCGGTACTGATTATCGGCCTGCTGTTGCTGGGAGGCGCGGCGGTGTTCGCTCCCGCCGGCGAGGTTGGCAACAGCATTGCTCCTGCCTATCGGGAGGCGCCGCTGCTGCAGGGCTTTCTCCAGGGCTACCTGACCATGGATACCCTGGGCGCGCTGGTGTTCGGCATCGTGATCGCCACGGCTATCCGCGACCACGGCATCGACATGGCGCATCGGGTCACGCGCTACTCGATCCTGGCCGCGCTGATCGCCGCTACCGGCCTGGCCCTGGTGTATCTGGCGCTGTTCCGTCTCGGCGCCACCAGCCAGGGCATCGCCGCCGGGGCGCAGAACGGCGTGCAGATACTCACCACCTATGTACGGTACACCTTCGGCATGCCGGGCGAGTTGCTGCTGGCACTGGTTATCACCCTGGCATGCCTGACTACCGCGGTGGGGCTGATCGCCGCCTGCGGCGAGTTCTTCCGCAGCCAGTTCGGGCTGCCCTACCGCACGGTGGTGGTGCTGACCAGCCTGTTCAGCCTGCTGCTGGCCAACCAGGGGCTGACCCAGTTGATCGGCGTGTCGCTGCCGGTACTGGTCGGTCTCTACCCGCTGGCCATCGTGCTGGTGCTGCTCAGCCTCGCCGATCGGCTGTGGCGTCACCCCCCGCGGGTGTTCGTGCCGGTGATGGCGGTGGCCCTGGTGTTCGGCGTAAGCGATGGGTTGGTCGCGGCAGGATTCAAGGCGGCAGTGCCGGCTTTCCTCGCTCGCCTGCCGCTGGCCGAGCACAGCCTGGGCTGGCTGTTGCCGGTGTTGGCCACGCTGCTGCTGGTGGCGGTGATCGACCGGGCGCTGGGCCGGCCGCAGGCCTGAGCTCGCTAGTTCATGTGGGCAGCTGTCACTTCGCCGGCTCGCGAGCGCAGGGCGTGGTTGTTTCGGGCGCTGACCGCGGTATTTCGGCCAGATATAATTGCCCGGACTTTCAAGGAGTTGTCATGCCATTCGAGCAACACTTGCCCCACTTCATCGCGGTTTCCTGGTTCGTCCTGTGTTGGTGGGGGTACACCCGCTACGCGATCTGGAAGGGCGGGAGCACGCCCTGCCTGGCCAGCGTCCTGCACCTGTACCGGGAAGACTGGATGCGCCGCCTGCTGATGCGCGACAACCGCATCGCCGACGCCAACGTGATCGGCAACCTGGAGCGCAACGCGTCGTTCTTCGCCTCCAGCACCCTGATCATCCTCGCCGGTATCCTCACCGTGCTCGGCTCCACCGAGCGGGCGGTGTCGGTGCTGGCCGAATTGCCCTTCGTGCAGGCGGTCAGTCGCGAGATCGCCGAGGTCAAGATCATTGCTGTGGCGGTGGTGTTCATCTACTCCTTCTTCACCTTCACCTGGTGCATGCGCCAGTACAACTTTGCGGCCATGATGGTCGGCGCGGCACCAATGCTCACCGAGGAGCGGGTCACCGAGCAGGAGCGCAAGTCCTATGCCGAGCGCACGGCGCGGGTGATCTCGATGGCGGCCAACCAGTTCAACTTCGGTCTGCGTTCCTACTATTTCGGTCTGGCGACCCTGGCCTGGTTCATCAACCCCTGGTTCTACATGCTGGCCACCGCTGGAGTGGTATTTGTCCTGTATCGCCGCGAATTTCACTCGGATGTGCTGGCCGTGATGGTCTACAGCCCGGTCGAGTTGGGCCAGTCGGCGAAGCAGCAGGGCGGATAGAAAGCGGGGGCAGGGGACAAGTACCACTCCCGATCGCGCGCAGATAGCGGCCGGTCCTTTTCTGCAGGCAAAAAAAACCGCCCTGCCACTGCACCGTTTCTTCGGGCAGGGCAGGGCGGTTTTTGTGTCAGGGCCTTATTTCTTCTCTTCTTCGACCTTGCCAGCCTCCTGCTGGACTTCAGCGGCTTTCTGTTCGACGGCAGCGCCGGCGTCTTTCACGGCGCCAGCTGCTTGCTCGGTCACTTCGGCAGCCTTCTGCTCGACGACGGCACCGGCCTCCTTCGCGGCATCAGTGGCCTTCTTGGCAGCCTCGCCCATCGACTGGGTAGGTTGCGGGGCCGAGCCAGCTGCCGATTCCGCTTTCTTGTCGGCTTGGTCGCCGCAGGCGGCCAGACCGAGGGTGGCGGCGAGCAGCAGGGCGTAGGTCAGCGGTTTTTGCATTTTGTCGCTCCTAGGGAGTGTCCATGTCATGAGGATTGCGAGTACCGATTAAGTATGTAGCGCAGCATTGGCGCTTTTGCAAAACCGGTATTCCTACGGCCAGTCATCCGATGGAGATTCATGCAGTTCATGAACCCAGTCGGATTTCACTGAATACTTCAATCACACTATTGGAGTGTCATGACGGATAAAAGTTCGGCGGGTCGAGCATTTGTGAGTAATGGCCACTTTGGCCGGTCGAAGCTGGCGGGTATCATCCGTCACCATCAACACTTAAAGGTTGAAGAGTCGTGATGCGCGCCTTCCTTTGTTTTCGTCGTTTGTGGATGTTCGTCTGATGGATGCTCTGCTGATCGTCGGTGGCCTGCTGCTGATCCTGTTTGGGATGGTCTGGTTGGTGGTGCAGGCCTTTTCCACCAGCCTGCTGTGGGGCGTGGGCAGTCTGCTGCCGCCACTGCCCTTGCTGTTCATCGTGCGTCACTGGCGTCGCGCGCGCAGCTCGGTGACGCTGATGGGCATGGGCTGTATTCCTCTGGTGGTCGGCCTGACCCTGCTGGCCAGCCACGACGCCGACCGTCTCGCCGCCATCCTCAGCCTGCGCTGGCTGCAACCGGAGGCCAAGGTGGCCCGCGAACTGGACATCCAGCTGCGCGGCGAATTCAACGGCAAGCCCTTCGCCCCCGAACTGGGCGAGTTGATCGACGGCACCCTGATCCTGCGCGAAGGCGACGATTTCTTCGCCCGCCGCGAGCTGAGCATCCGCCTGCCCAGCCAGCCGAGCGGCGATCTGCAGCTCAACGTGCTGCCCGAGGATCGCGACAACCTGCCGGCGATCGAACTCAGCTGGCTGCTGCCCGACCACGATCAGCCCGACACGCGACGGATCACCAGTGGCTACACCCTGCACCTGGACCTCAAGAGTGCCGAGCCGAACCTGCTGCGTGGCGACTTCCATCTGGTGCTGCCGTCCGGCTACCGCACCTCGCTGAGTGGCAAGGTGGAGCTCTATACCAGTCATCTGCGTTATCGCAACGGACGCGTCGACACCCGGCACAATTCGCAGGCAACCCTCGAGTGGCTGATCGTCGACTATCTGCAGCGCAATGCGCGGACCCGGGCTGTCGAACTCGCCCCGCTACCACCCCTGGATCTGGACAGCCACCAGCTCGATCTCGACGTGCAGGCGCGCATTGCCGGAGTGGCCAAGCGGATGCCGCTCACCCTCGCGCGCAGCGACCTGCATGGCTGGCGGGTACAGGGCGATCAGGCGCCGGCCCTGCCGCCGCCCAGCGAGGACGACCTGCTGCGCACGGCGCCGGTGCCGACGACGGTGGTGCGTGGTGAGGAGCGGCCGCTCGACCGGCGTATCGGTTTTTCCCTCGAGAGTCTGCTGGATCGTCCGGGGCGTTACCTGGGCGCGCGGGTGCGGGTGATGACCGAGCGCGGCCGCAGCGCGGAGGGGCGCTTCGACGGCATCAATCCGGAGGGGCGGCTGGTGATCCAGCATGCCCTGGGCGGGCAGGGCGAGGCCAGCTTCCTGCTGCGCTCCAGCGAAGTCACGCAGATCGAGCTACTGGAGCCCTGATTTTCCGGCCGCGGGTGCCAAGCCCTTGAAATCCCGGACGAAGTCTCCATATCCATGGCATTCGCCGCACACGCGGCCTGTCATCCGTGGAGTTCGCATTCATGAGCGTGGAGACTCGCAAAGAGACCCTGGGTTTTCAGACTGAAGTGAAGCAGCTGCTTCAGCTGATGATCCATTCCCTGTATTCGAACAAGGAGATCTTCCTGCGGGAACTGATCTCCAACGCCTCCGACGCCGCCGACAAGCTGCGTTTCGAGGCGCTGGCCAAGCCGGAACTGCTCGAAGGCGGCGACCCGCTGAAGATCCGCGTCAGCTTCGACAAGGACGCCCGCACCGTCACCCTCGACGACAACGGCATCGGCATGAGCCGCGACGATGTCATCTCGCACCTCGGCACCATCGCCAAGTCCGGCACCGCCGACTTCCTCAAGAACCTCTCCGGCGACCAGAAGAAGGATTCGCAGCTGATCGGCCAGTTCGGCGTCGGCTTCTATTCGGCGTTCATCGTCGCCGACCAGGTCGACGTCTACAGTCGCCGCGCCGGCCTGCCGGCCAGCGAGGGCGTGCACTGGAGCTCGAAGGGCGAGGGCGAGTTCGACATCGCCGCCATCGACAAGGCCGAGCGCGGCACCCGCATCGTCCTGCACCTGAAGTCCGACGAAACCGAGTTCGCCGACGGCTGGCGCCTGCGCAACATAATCAAGAAGTACTCCGATCACATCGCCCTGCCCATCGAGCTGCCCAAGGAACACTTCGGTGAGGAGAAGGACAAGCCGGCCGAGGTGGAGTGGGAAACCGTCAACCGCGCCAGCGCGCTGTGGACCCGTCCGCGCAGCGAGGTGAAGGACGAGGAGTACCAGGAGTTCTACAAGCACGTCGCCCACGACTTCGAAAACCCGCTGTCCTGGAGCCACAACAAGGTCGAGGGCAAGCTCGAGTACACCTCGCTGCTCTACGTGCCGGGCAAGGCGCCGTTCGACCTGTACCACCGCGAAGCGCCCAAGGGCCTCAAGCTCTATGTGCAGCGCGTGTTCATCATGGACCAGGCCGACCAGTTCCTGCCGCTGTACCTGCGCTTCATCAAGGGCGTGGTCGACTCCAACGACCTGTCGCTGAACGTCTCCCGCGAGATCCTGCAGTCCGGCCCGGTGATCGACTCGATGAAGTCGGCGCTGACCAAGCGCGTGCTGGACATGCTGGAGAAGCTGGCCAAGGACAAGCCGGACGACTACCAGACCTTCTGGAAGGCCTTCGGCCAAGTGCTCAAGGAAGGTCCGGCGGAAGACTTCGCCAACAAGGAGAAGATCGCCGGGCTGCTGCGCTTCGCGTCGACTTCCGACGCCAGCGGCGAGCAGAGTGTGGCGCTGGCCGACTACCTCGGTCGTCTGAAGGACGGCCAGGACAAGGTCTACTACCTCACCGGCGAGAGCTATGCCCAGGTGAAGAACAGCCCGCACCTGGAGGTGTTCCGCAAGAAGGGCATCGAGGTGCTGCTGCTCACCGACCGCATCGACGAGTGGCTGATGAGCTACCTCACCGAGTTCGACGGCAAGCAGCTGATCGACGTCGCCCGCGGCGATCTGGACCTCGGCAAGCTGGACTCGGAGGAGGACAAGAAGGCCCAGGAAGAGGTGGCCAAGGCCAAGGAAGGGCTGGTCGAGCGGCTGAAGAAGGCGCTGGGCGAGCAGGTGGCCGAGGTGCGCGTATCCCACCGCCTGACCGACTCGCCGGCGATCCTCGCCATCGGCGAGCAGGATCTCGGCTTGCAGATGCGCCAGATCCTCGAAGCCAGCGGGCAGAAGGTGCCCGAATCCAAGCCGATCTTCGAGATCAACCCGGCCCACCCGCTGATCGAGAAGCTGGATGCCGAGGCCGACGAGAGCCGCTTCGCCGACCTGTCGCACATCCTCTTCGACCAGGCAGCGCTGGCTGCCGGCGACAGCCTGAAGGATCCGGCCGCCTACGTGCAGCGCCTGAACAAGCTGCTGGTGGAACTGTCGGCCTGATCGGCTGACTCCCACTCGCGGTTGTTCTGAAGATGCCGCTCGCCTGTCATGGGTGAGCGGCATTTTTCATGGCGCAGCGCACCGGCCGAGGGGCGGTCTCAGTGCTTGAGCCAGCGGCGCAGCTCAGCCAGTGGCCGGGTGTTGAGGACGTCCTTCGCCGCCAGCCAGCCGCGGCGGGCCTGACCGATGCCGAAGCGCAGCCCGGCGAAATCCAGCGTGCGGTGGGCGTCGGAGCTGATGGCGATGGGCACGCCGGCATCGCGGGCCTCGCGGCAGTGCAGGTCGTCGAGATCGAGGCGTTCGGCTTGCGCGTTGAGCTCCAGCGCGCAGCCACGCTGGCGAGCGGCGGCGAGCAGGGCGGCGAAATCGCAGTTGATCGGCGGCCGCTCGCCCAGCAGCCGCCCGCTGGGGTGGGCGAGGATGCTGAAGTGCTGGTGCTCCAGGGCGCGCAGCAGGCGGCGGGTCTGCTGTTCCTTGGAGAGATTGAAGGCACTGTGCACGGCGCCGACCACCAGGTCGAGGCGGCCGAGGATGGCGTCCGGCAGGTCCAGGCTGCCGTCCTCGAGGATGTCCACCTCGATGCCCTTGAGCAGGGTGATGCCGGAGAGTCTTTCGTTGAGCGCGTCGATCTGCTCGATCTGCCGGGCCAGCCCGTCGGCATCCAGGCCGTGGGTGATGGCCATGCGGCTGGAGTGGTCGGTGATCGCCAGGTACTCCAGCCCGGCGGCCTGGGCGGCGGCGGCCATTTCCTCCAGCGTGTCGTGCCCGTCGCTGGCGCGGGTATGGGCGTGCAGGTCGCCGCGCAGATCACCCAGTTCCACCAGCGCGGGCAGCGTGCCGGCCAACGCTGCCTCGATCTCGCCGCGGTCCTCGCGCAGCTCGGGGGCGATCCACGGCAGGCCGAGGGCCTGGTACATCGAGTCCTCGCTACTGCCTGCGATGCGCTGCTTGCCGCGATAGACGCCGTATTCGCTGATCTTCAGCCCGCGTTCCTGGGCCATGCGCCGCAGGGCGATGTTGTGCGCCTTGCTGCCGGTCAGGTAGAGCAGGCCGGCCCCCCAGGCCGGTGGTGAAAGCAGGCGCAGGTCGACCTGCAGGCCAGAGTTCAATAACACGCTGGCCCGGGTGGTGCCGGCGGCCAGCACGCGGCCGACCTCGGCATCGCTGGTGAAGCGCTGGATCACCGCACTGCCGCGCCGTGCGTTGACCAGAATGTCCAGATCGCCGACGGTATCGCGGCCGCGGCGAAAGCTGCCGGCGCTCGCTACCTCGATCACCCCGGGCACCTTGCCCAGCTCGGCGACCAGCCGTTCGGCAATCGGCGCGACCCGGCTCAGCAGCCAGCGCTGCGGAGTATGCAGCAGCAGTTCGACCGCTTGCAGCAGGCGCGCCTCGGTCTGCTCGCCGAAGCCGTGCAGCTGGCGGATGCGCCCGGCGCGGGCGGCCTGCTGCAGCTCGGCCGGGGTCTGGATGCCCAGTTCGTGCCACAGGCGGGCGACCCGCCGTGGCCCCAGCGTAGATACCTTGAGCAGTTCGCGCAGGCCGGCCGGTACTTCGCTGCGCAGACGCGGCAGGATGGCGCAACTGCCGGTGGCGGCGATTTCGCCGATCTTGGCCGCCAGGTCCTCGCCGATGCCCGGCAGCTTGGGCAGCGACTGGCCACTGGCAAGCAGGCCGGCGATGTCCGGGGCGAAGGCCTGCAGGGTGCGCGCGGCATTGCGGTAGGCGCGGATGCGGAACGGGTTGGCGGCCTCGAGTTCGAGAATGTCGGCGATTTCCTCGAAGATGGCGGCGATCTCGGCGTTGCTCACGCTCATGGCGCGCCCCGTGGCCAGGTCAGGGCGAAGCTGCCGTCGATCTGCTGACGAATGCCGCCGCCGAAGGTGGCGCACTCGCGGGCGAGGGTGTCGAACAGCCAGCGGCGGTCGACGCCTTCGGCCAGGTTGATGCGCAGGCGCTGCAGGCGCGTCGGCACCATGTCCAGGCCGAGCAGGCGGCCGTCGTCATGCAGGCGGACGAAATACAGCAGCCCCAGTTCGCCGCGAAAGTCCGCGTGTCCCTCGATGCCTTCGTAGTCGTTGAGGCGGTCGCCGCAGCCATAGAGGATCAGCCGCTCACGGTGCACCTCGATGCCCTTGATGTGGTGCGAGGAGTGGCCGTTGACCAGGTCGACACCGGCCTGGTCGATCAGGCCGTGGGCGAAGGCGCGGTGTTCGGCAGGGACGGCGAAGTCCCAGTTGTCGCCCCAGTGCAGCGATACCAGCACGCGGTCGCCCGTCTGCCGCGAGGCGTGGATCAGGCCGGCCACATGGGCCAGGCTGCGTGGCGACAGGTCGTCCAGCCGCGCCACGCCGGCCTGGTGTGGACCGGCGGCCCAGTGCGCAGGGATGCCGCTGTCCGGCAGACCGAAGGCGAATACCAGTAGGCGCCGCCCATCCGGCAGCGCCAGCACGGCCGGTGCTTCGGCACTGGCTCGGTCAAGGCCGGCGCCGGCCCAGGGCATGCCATGGGCCGTGAGGGTATCCAGGGTGTCGCGCAGGCCGACCTCACCCCAGTCCAGCACATGGTTGTTGGCCAGGGTGCAGCAGTTGATCCCGGCGGCGCGCAGCAGCGGGAAGTTCTCCGGGGTCATGCGGTAGTTGATTCCCTTGGGCTCCGGCCGGCCGTGGCGGGTCACCGCGCTTTCCAGGTTGATCAGGCGTATCTGTGGCTGGCGGCGTTGCAGCTCGCCCAAGGCGTCGCCCCAGACGTAGGCGAAGTCCACCGGCCGCTCGATGGGACCGCAGCGCTGCTCGGCCAGCACCACGTAGTCGCGGGCGTCGTGCACGTAGTCTTCGTACAGTCGCGGATCGCCGGGGTGCGGCAGGATCTGGTCGATGCCACGGGCCGGCATGACATCGCCGAGGAGGAACAGGCTGAGCGGGTTTTCCACGCTGGCCATGGCTGCCTACCTTGCGGCGGTAAGCCCGCCGCCGGACTTCGGAGTGGGTATCTCCCTCGGTTCACATATCGGCCTGCCCGTTGCCGGCAGGGCCGTCTGACTGTGGATGAGCATAGCGCTGACGCAGCTCGCTCAACTCGTGCAGCCGCCGCTGCACTGCGCCGTTGATCGTCCCGGCGGGGAACTGGCCCTGGGCGTCGACCTCGCCGGCGGGCAGGCCGGTGAGCAGCGCCATGGCCTGCTCGGCGTGCTCTACCGCGTGCACGTGGAAGTGCCCGGCGGCCACCGCGGCCACCACTTCGCGGCGCAGCATCAGGTGCTTGATGTTGCCGTGCGGGATGATCACCCCCTGGCTGCCGGAGAGGCCGCGGGCGGCGCACAGGTCGAAGAAGCCCTCGATCTTCTCGTTGACCGCGCCGATCACCTGCATGCGCCCGTGCTGGTCCACCGAGCCGGTGATCGCCAGGTCCTGGCGCAGCGGCAGGTCGGCCAGCGCCGACTGCAGCACGCACAGCTCGGCGGCCGAGGCGCTGTCGCCATCGATGCCGCCATAGGACTGCTCGAACACCAGGCTGGCCGAGAACGACAGTGGCTGGCTGCCGCCGAAGCGGCTGGCCAGGTAGGCGGAGAGGATCAGCACGCCCTTGGAGTGCAGCGCGCCGCCCAGTTCCACCTCGCGCTCGATGTCGATCAGCTTGCCGTCGCCCAGGCGCGCCGTGGCGCTGATCCGCGCCGGATGGCCGAAGGCGTGGGCGCCCAGTTGCAGCACCGCCAGGCCGTTGATCTGCGCCACGCACTGGCCATCGGTGTCGATGTGGCGCAGGTCGCGCAGGGCGGCCTCGAGCAGGCGCTCGCGCAACTGGTCGGCGCGGTGCAGGCGTTCGCGCACCGCCTGTTCGACGTCCTCGCGGCGCACCTGCGTCCGCTGCTGCTGGCCGGCCCAGTAGTCGGCCTCGCGCATCAGGTCGAGCAGGTCCTGCAGGTGCAGCGACAGCTTCTCGCCGTCAGCTGCTTCGCGCGCGGCCTGCTCGATCAGCCGCGCCACCGCGGGGCCGTCCAGCGGACGCAGTTGCTCGCGGCGCTGCAGGGTGGCGATCAGCTGCGCGTACAGCCGGGTGTTGTCCGCGCTGCGCGGCAGGTCCTCGGCGAAATCGGCCTCGACCTTGAACAGCAGGGGGAACTCGGGATCGTACTGGGTCAGCAGGTAGTAGAGCAGGCGGTCGCCGATCAGCACCACCTTCACCTCCAGCGGGATGGGGTCGGGCTCCAGGGAGATGGTGCTGGCCAGGCTGAGGATCTGTTCCAGCGACTGGATGCGCAGCTCGCGGGCCTGCAGCGCGCGCTTGAGCGCCTCCCAGGCGAACGGCGTGGTCAGCAGCTTGCGCACATCGAGCAGCAGGTAGCCGCCGTTGGCGCGGTGCAGGGCGCCGCCCTTGATCAGAGTGAAGTCGGTGTGCAGGGTGCCCATGTGCGCCTGGTGCTCGATGCGCCCGATCAGGTTCTGGTAGCTCGGGTAGTCCTCGTAAACCAGCGGGGCGCCCTTGCTGCCGCCGTTGTCCACCAGCACGTTGACGAAGTAGCGGTTGAACGGGGTCAGGCGCTGGCGGTCGAGCAGTTTCTCCGCCGGCGCCGAGCCGAAGATCTCCAGCCCCTTCTCGACGATGTCGAGCTTGACCTCGGCGAGGAAGGCAGCGACTTCGGCGAGTCTTGAGTAGTGCGCTTCCAGATCGATGAACTGGCGCTCGACCGTGGCACGGGTGACCGCCTCGTTGAGCTGCTCGACCTGCTGGTCGTGCTCTCGGCTGGCGGCGGCGCCCTGCTGCAGGGCCTGGCGCAGTACCTGGCGGATGCGCTCGGTGTGTTCCTCGATCTGTTGCTTCTCCTCGGCTGACAGCTTGTCGAAGGCCTCGGCATCCAGCACCTCGCCGTCCTTGAGCGGCGCCAGGGTGAAGCCGGCCGGGGTGCGCAGCAGAATGATCCCGCTGGCGCGGGCCTGGCTGTCGACGCTGCCGAACAGTTCCTCCTCGCGGGCCTTGAACTTGTCCTTGAGCGCCTGCATGGCGTTGCGGTAGTCGTCGCTGTCGAACGCCGCCGGCAGAGCGGTGAGCAGGCTGCGCACCAGCGCGCGCATATCGGCTTGCAAGCCGCTGCCGGTGCCGGCTGGCAGGCGCAGCACGCGGGGCTTGTGCGGGGTGCGGAAATTGTTGATGTAGCACCAGTCGCTGGGCGGTTCGATCTGCGCGGCCTGCTGACCGAGCAGGTGACGGACGATGGCGTGCTTGCCCAGTCCCGGCGAGCCCATCACATACAGGTTGTAGCCCTCGTGCCGGATGCCGACGCCGAAGTTCAACGCCGCCAGAGCCCGCTCCTGGCCGAGGCTGGCCTCCAGGTCGGGCAGGTCGCTGGTGCTGTCGCAGCCCAGCTCCGCCACGTCGCAGGCGTGGTACAGCTGTTGGGCGGTCAGTTCGTGCGGAGCCGGCAAGGTGCGCCTCCTTTGCCTTGGGCTTTGCGGTGGTCGTCACTGATTGATTAAAGATCACCACCCGCATTTCGAGAGGTCCCCCGATCGGTTCGTGGCTATCGGCGTCGCGCCGGCGGCGGCTGTCCGCGCTGGCGGTGGGCGCGACCGGAGGGATGCTGGTGGTGCCGGTAGAAGTAGTGCTTGAACAGCTCGGAGGCGCCGGCGTACAGCAGGCAGATACCGAGCAGGGCCAGCAGCAGCGTGGGTGGCAGCGGCACCAGGCCGAACCAGACCGCCAACGGGCTGTAGGGCAGGGCGAGGGTGACGGCGATGATCGCCAGCGAGCTGCCCAGCAACAGGCGGCCGGGACGGCTGCGCCAGCAGGGCTTCCAGGTGCGCACCACGAAGATGATCAGGATTTCGGTGAGCAGCGACTCGACGAACCAGCCGGTGCGGAACAGCTCGGCGACCTCGCCGGCGAACCACAGCAGCACGCCGAAGGTGAGCAGGTCGAACAGGCTGCTGACCAGGCCGAAGCCGATCATGAAGTTGCGCACCATGCGCAGGTCCCAGCGGTGTGGCGTGCGCTCCCACTCGCGGTCGACCCGATCGCCGGCGATGCCCACTGCCGGGATGTCGGAGAGGAAGTTGTTGAGCAGGATCTGCTTGGCCAGCAGGGGCAGGAAGGGCAGGAACAGCGAGGCCACCGCCATGCTGATCATGTTGCCGAAGTTGGCGCTGGTGGTGATGAAGATGTACTTGAGGGTGTTGGCGAAGGTGTGCCGGCCCTCGTCGATGCCCTGGCGCAGCAGGTCGAGGTCGTGCTTGAGCAGCACGAAGTCGGCGGCTTCCTTGGCCACATCCACCGCATTGTCGACCGAGATGCCGACATCGGCACAGTGCAGGGCCGGCGCGTCGTTGATGCCGTCGCCGAGAAAGCCGACCACATGGCCGGTCTTCTGCAGGGCGAGGATGATGCGTTCCTTCTGGTTCGGATCGACCTCGGCGAACAGTGCCACCCGCGGCGCCAGGTTGAGCAGCGCCTCGTCCTTCATCTGCGCCAGCTCGGCGCCGGTGACGATGCGCTCCACGGCGATGCCCACCGCTTCGGCGACGTGCCGCGCCACCAGCTGGTTGTCGCCGGTGATGACCTTGACCTGCACGCCGAGGCGGTGCAGGGCGGCGAGGGTCTGTTGCACACCGGGCTCGGGAGGATCGAAGAACAGCAGGAAGCCGACGAAGGTCAGGCCGCTTTCCTCGGCCTTCCGGGCGTCGGCGGCCATCGTCTTGCAGGCCAGGCCGAGCACCCGATAGCCCTTGGCGCTCCACTGCGCATAGCGGTCGCGGATGGCGGCCAGGGTGGTGCCGTCGAGCGGCTTGTCCGGCGAGCCGTTGCGCACCCAGCTGCAAACCTCCAGCACGCCGTCCAGGGCACCCTTGGTGATGGTCTGCAGCGGGCCGGCGTCGCCGACGCGGACCAGCACGCTGAGGCGCTTGCGGGTGAAGTCGTAGGGGATCTCGTCGATCTTGCGGTAATCGTTCGGCTGCTTGCCGGCGGCGGCAACGATGGCCTCGTCCAGCGGGTTGCGCAGGCCGCTCTGCAGATGCGCATTCAGCCAGGCCAGATGCAGCACGCCGGCGTCGGGATTGCCGGTGGCATCCAGCGCGCCGTCCAGCTGCACCACGCCACGGGTCAGGGTGCCGGTCTTGTCGGTGCACAGCACGTCCATCGAGCCGAGGTTCTCGATGGCGTTGAGGTGACGCACGATCACTCCGGCCTGGGCCATGCGCTGCGCGCCCTTGGCCAGGGTGATGCTGAGGATCGCCGGCAGCAGCTCCGGCGACAGGCCCACCGCCAGGGCGATGGTGAACAGCAGGGTGTCGATGGTCGGGCGCTGCAGCAGGATGTTGGCCCCCAGCACCAGCACGGTCATCACCAGCATCACCCGCAGCAGCAGGGTGCCGAAGTGGCGCAGCCCGCGCTCGAACTCGGTTTCCGGGGGGCGCAGCGCCAGGCTGGCGGAAATGCGGCCGAACTCGCTGTCGGTGCTGCTGCGGACCACCAGCAGGCTGGCGCTGCCGCTGCGCAGCGACGTGCCCATGAACAGGCAGTTGTTGCGCTCGGCCAGGGCGGCGCCGGCAGCGACCGTGCCCGGCTGCTTCTCCACCGGGAAGGTTTCCCCGGTCAGCAGGCCCTGGCTGACGAAACAGTGGTGCGCCTCCAGCAGCACGCCATCGGCCGGGATCAGGCTGCCGGCGGACAGCTCGACGACATCGCCCGGCACCACCTCGGCGGCGGGAATCTCTTGTACCTGGCCGTTGCGGCGCACCTGCGCGCGCACGGCGATGCGCTGGCGCAGTTGTTCGATGGCATGGGAGGCGCGACGTTCGTGCCAGGCGCCGAGCAGAGCGCTGCACAGCACGATGGCGAGGATGATCACGGCATCCAGCCAGTCCCGTACCACCAGGGCGACGACGGCGCCAAAGATCAGGATCAGCACCAGCGGGCTGCGCAACTGCTCCAGCAGCAGGCGCGAGAAGCCGGGCGCTCGCTCGGCCAGTGGCGGGCGATTGGCGGCCAGGCGCTGGGCCGCCAGCGCCGCGCTGAGACCCTGCGCGGAACTGCCCAGTTCGGCCAGCAGCTCGCTGGCCGGTTGGCTCCAGTAGGCCGGGTGATCTGCCCCGTCAGGCGGGCTCGCCGCTGTGCGGAAAGGGTGTAGCGCTGACATGGCGGCGATACCCGAAAGGCCGAAGGCGGCGGTAAAGAAAGCCCTGCGCGAGGCAGGGCTTGCGGGATCGATCAGCTGGTCTTGATCGGGATGGTCTTTTCCGGCTTCTGCGCGTCGGGCTTCTTCGGCAGATGCAGGGTCAGCACGCCCTTGCTGAAGTGTGCCTCGATCTTCTCCGGATCCACGCCCTCGGGCAGGCCGAAGGTGCGCTGGAAGGAGCCGTAGTGGCGCTCGGAGAGGTAGTAGTCCTTCTTCTTCTCCTCGCGCTCGTCCTTCTTCTCGCCCTTGATGGTGAGGGTGCCGTTGCTCAGCTTGATCTCGATGTTCTTCTCGTCCATGCCCGGCAGTTCGGCGGAGATCTCGAAGGCGTCGCTCTTCTCGACGATATCCACCGCCGGCATGCCGGAAAAGCTCAGCTCGCGGCGCCAGAAGGGTTCGCGGTCGAAGGCGGTGTTGCGGGCAAACGGCAGATGCCAGCCACGGTCGAAATCCTCGAACAGACGATCGACCTGGCGCCGCAGGTTCTCCAGCGGGCGCAGGGCGGTGGCGAGGGGATTTTGCGGGGCCGCCTTGTCTTCGGTTTGCACCGGGATCTGGTTTTCGGTTTTGTTTTCGGGTTGAGCCATCTTGGTTTTCTCCCTATTGGGTCCGACTTGGACGGTGCATACAACTTTAGTGGCTAGTAGCCAGTAGCGCCGGGAGTGGCACCTTGATATTGATCAAGCCTCATGCCGCCGGGCCATCCGCCAGTTCGGCCGCGCCCAGTCCGCACAGCTGCTGCAGGCGGCGGATGTCGGTGAGGCGCACTTCGCGGCCGCTGATGGCCACCAACCCGCGGTCGCGGTAGCGGGCGAGCAGGCGGCTGACGGTTTCACTGGTCAGGCCGAGATAGTTGGCGATCTCGCAGCGGCTCATCGGCAGGATGAAGTTCTGCGCGGAATAGCCGCGCTGGCGAAAGCGCTGCGAGAGCTCGAGCAGAAAGGTGCCCAGGCGCTCTTCGGCGCCTTTGCGGGTCAGGCGCAGTTGTTCGTGCTCGGCATGGATGGCTGCGCTCATGACCCGCAGCAACTCGGCGCGCAGGCGCGGGATGCTGCCGGCCAGCTCCTCCAGGCGCGTCAGCGGGATGCTGCAGACCATGCTGGTTTCCAGGGCGACGGCGAAGCTCGGGTGGCTGAAGGCGCCCAGGCCGTCGAGGCCGAGCACATCGCCGGGCAGGTGAAAGCCGGTGATCTGCTCCTCGCCCTCGCTGCTGAGCAGATAGGTCTTGAGGGTGCCGGTGCGCACGGCATGCAGTTGCTGCAAGGATTCGCCGGCAGCGAACAGGTGCTCGCCTTTGTGCAGCGGCCGGCTGCGCTGGATGATGTCGTCGAGTTGCTGCAGCTCGCTGCCGTGCAGGTTGGCCGGAAAGCAATGCGGGCGGATCGCGCAGTCGCGACAACTGATGCGCTCGCGCTGGCACCGGCCGGAAGGCTGCAGACCACTGTTCTCAAGCATCGAGGACGTTCTCCCGGACTGCTGGCGAAGCGATGAACTAGACACCAGTCTAGGCCATTGGCGAACAATGCAAGTTCCTGATCATGATCAAGTTCGCGAGTGGTCAGGCGGTCTAGGGTCAACAGGATTTCATGGCGGGAGGGCCGGCGATGCAGGTGGTTCCGAGCATTTGCACGTTCTGCGGGGTGGGCTGTGGCATGGGGCTGCGCGTGGAGCGCGGGCGGGTGATCGGCGTCGAGCCGCAGCCGGGCCACCCGGTCAGCCAGGGCCAGCTGTGCAGCAAGGGCTGGTCGACCAGCTTCGCCATCGACACGGCCGACCGCCTGACCCGCCCGCTGATCCGCGAAGCGGGGGGCTTTCGTCCGGCCAGTTGGGACGAGGCGCTGGCGCGGGTGGCCGCAGCCTTCGGCGAGGCGCTGGTCGAGGGCGGCCCGACGGCGGTGGGGGTGATCAGCTGTGCGCGGGCGACCAACGAGGACAACTACGCCGCGCAGAAATTCGCCCGCGCGGTGCTCGGCACCCACAACATCGACCACTGCGCACGCATCTGCCACAGTCCCACGGTGGCGGGCCTGTCGCTGACCCTCGGCTCCGCGGCGATGACCGGCAGCATCGCCGATGTCGACGCTGCCGACCTGATCCTGCTGATCGGTACCGACACCACGGAAAACCACGCCATGATCGGCGCGCGCATCCTGCGCGCCCAGGCCCGCGGCGCACGGCTGGTGGTGGTCGATCCGCGGCAGACGCGCCTCGCCCGGCTGGCCGACCAGCACATCCCGCTCAAGCTGGGCAGCAACATTGCCCTGCTCAACGGCCTGCTGCAGATCATCTTCGCCAATGGCTGGGAGAACCGCGCCTTCCTCGAGGCGCGCTGCGAGAACGTCGAGGCGCTGCGCCAGCATGTCGCCAGCCTGACGCCGGAGCTGAGCAGTGCGCAGACCGGCGTGCCGGTGGCCGAACTGGAGAAGCTGGCGTATGCGGTGAGTCATGCCAAGGCCGCCTTCATCGCCTACGGCATGGGCATCACCCAGTTCCAGAGCGGCACCAACAATGTGGTGGCGGTCTCCAACCTGGCGCTGGTGTGCGGTCAGATCGGCCGCCCCGGTGCCGGCATCTTCCCGCTGCGCGGGCAGAACAACGTGCAGGGCGCCTGCGACATGGGCTGCCTGCCCAAGGTCTATCCCGGCTATCAGCTGGTCGACAGCGCCGAGGTGCAGGACGGGTTCGCCAGGGCCTGGGGTGTGTCGCTGCCGCAGGCGCCGGGCTTGACCTCGATGGGCATGACCAAGGCGGCGCTGGCCGGCGACTTCAAGGCGCTGATGATCATGGGCGAGGAGCCGGTGGTCACCGACCCGGACCAGCACCAGGTCGAGCACGCCCTGCGCGCCCTGGACTTCCTGGTGGTGGTCGAGCTGACCATGACCGAGACGGCGAAGCTGGCCGACGTGGTGCTGCCCGCGGCGTCCTTTGCGGAAAAGGACGGCACCTTCACCAACTGCGAGCGCCGCGTGCAGCGCATCCGCCGCGCGATCGCGCCGCCGGGCGAGGCCTGGACCGACTGGCAGATCTTGGGCGCGCTGGCGGCACGCATGGGTTACCTGGGGATGATCTGGGCCGACGCCGAGGCCATCTTCGATGAGATGGCGGCGCTGGCGCCGCTCTTCTCCGCGATGAGCTACCCGGCGCTGGATACCCATCACGGCCTGCACTGGCCGTGTGACACGGCCCATCCGCAGGGCTCGCCGCTGCTGCATGCACAGGCCTTTCCGCGCGGGCGCGGGCGGCTGCTGCCGGTGACCCAGGTCGATCCCGACGAGTGCCCGGATGCCGACTACCCGTTCTTCTTCACCACCCAGCGCCTGCACTTCCACTACGGCGGCGGCTCGATGACCCGCAAGTCGCCGCTGCTGGAGCGGGAAACCCCGGCGGGGCTGCTGTTCATCCACCCGCAGGATGCCGCCGACCTGCGTTTAGAGGACGGCCAGGGCGTGTGCCTGCGTTCGCGGCGCGGCACGCTGGAAACCCGCGCGCAGATCACCGACGACGTGCCGCCCGGCACCCTGTCGATGCCGTATCACTTCCGCGAGGCGCCCTGCAACATACTCACCAACAGCGCCCAGGACCCGCAGAGCAAGATGCCGGAGCTGAAGGCCTGCGCGGTGGCCATCGAGCCGCTGCCGCCGGGTGTGGCGCCGCGGCTGGCTAATGCACTGGACCAGGAGGTCGCTGATGACCGCCGTTGAGCCTGCCTGCTACGCGCTGGACAGCGTCGAGCGCCTGCGTGCCCATCTGGCGGGCGGGCGCACGCTCTACGAGGTCCGCGAAGACGGCCAGGGCGGGCGTCACTGGCAGAGCCTGGCAGCGGACGATGCGCAGCCTTTCGTGCCCCAGCGTGAGCCGCCGCCGTTCTCGGCCAAGGCGTTCTTCTTCGCCGAGCGCGAAGCGATATTCCGCTTCGAGGGCGATCGCTTCGTCGCCTGCACGCCCGAGGTGCCGGCGCAGGTGCTGTTCGGCCTGCATGCCTGCGATCTGGCCGCCATCGCCTATCAGGACCAGTTCTTTGCCGCCGATGCCCATTACCAGCAGCGCCGCGCGGCGACCCTGCTGGTGGGACTTGATTGTCGTAGCAGTTGCAGCCAGGGCTTCTGCACGCTGGTCGACAGCGGCCCGGACGTGCGCGCCGGCACGGCCGACCTGGTTCTGCTGCCGACCGATGCCGGCTGGCTGCTGCTGAGCGCCTCGGCGGCCGGTGCCGCGGCGGTCGCCGATCTCGGCCTGCCAGCTGCCAGTCTTGACTGGCAGGCGCAGCGGGCGGCCAATCGCCAGCGCGTGGCGAGCGAGCAGGGCGACGGGCAATGGCTGCAGGATGGCATCGCCGCGATCAATGCCGGCCAGGTGGATGCCGCGACCTGGGACAGTCTCGGTCTGCGCTGTCTGGTGTGCTCGGGCTGCACCACGGTGTGTCCGACCTGCTCCTGCTTCGCCCCCCTGGAGCGCCAGCTGCCGGGCGGGGCCGTGCAACACGAACGGGTATGGGACTCCTGCCTGTATGAGGGCTTCCAGAAGGAAGCCAGCGGGCACAATCCCGCGGCCATGCCGGGGCAGCGGGTCCAGCGTTTCTGGCAGCACAAGTTCGGCGAGGGCTTTCGTCGCGAATTCGGTCGCTACGGCTGCATCGGCTGTGGGCGCTGCGATCAGGTCTGCCCCGGTGGCATCGGCGTGCATGCGGTCATGCACAAGGTAGGTAAACCATGCTCGAACTGACGCCGCGCGCCCTGCGCCTGATGGATGGCTACGACGACGGCGAGGAGGCCAGGCACTTTCGCCTGCGCATCGAGCGGCCGCAAGCGGAGGATCGGGCGGTGATTCCCGGGCAGTTCTTCATGCTCGGTCTGCCGGGGCTGGGCGAGGCGCCGTTCACCTATGTCAGCCCGCCGAATGGCCCGGGCGAGTTCAGCGCGCTGATCCGGCGCAGCGGTCGGCTGACTGCGCAGCTGTTCGAGCGGACGCCCGGCGCCGTGCTCGGCTATCGCGGCCCGTTCGGCAAGGGCTGGCCGCTGCTGCTCG
>DATCUN010000064.1:0-4836 GCA_036561825.1 Pseudomonas sp. | reverse complement strand
CTGCGTGCTCCGGTAGGCGTTGATGCGCGCGACGGCGCGGGACACGTCGGGCTCGCCATAGACCACGTAGCGTCGATCGACCACCACGGCGGGAATCTTGGCGATGCCCAGTCCCCAGGCATCCGCGACACCTTGGTAGGCATGGCCGATGCGGCGCTGCAGCGCCTCGCCGCCGTCATGCAACCGCTGCCGCACCGCCGCTGCGGCCTGTTGCGGGTCGGCCGGCAGGTGCGCCGCGAGTTCGACCTCGATGCGCGTGGCCTGGTCCAGCTCGATGATCCGCACGCCGGCCGGGGCCTGCACCGGATGACGGCTGTCGGTGACGACGAGCACATCGGCGGCTGCCGCGATGGAACCGAGCAGCGCGGCGCACAGTCCAGCGGCCAGCCTCGTGGCCAGGGGGCGCCGCGAAGCGGCAGGAAGGTTGAGGGAATGAGCCGGCATGTCGCGTCTCCGCGGAGTCGATGCAGACTCGTAGTCGAGCGCAACCCAGATCAGGGGACGACAAAGAAACCGAAACCGGTCAGTCCCGATTTCCTGCGCACCGGCGAAAAGAAACGGGAGCCAAGGGCTCCCGTGGTGATGAAATGAGTGCGCTACAACAAGCCGGCTTCGGCGAACGAGTACGGGCTGCCCTTGCCGACGATGAAGTGATCCAGCACCCGGACATCGACGGTGGCCAGGGCACTCTTCAGCCGCTCGGTGATCGCACGATCAGCGGCCGATGGCTCGGTGGTCCCCGAGGGGTGCTGATGCGCCAGGATCAGCGCCGAAGCGTTGAGCGCCAGCGCACGCTGGACCACCACCCTCGGATACACGGAAGTCTGGTCGACCGTGCCCTTGAACAGCGGCTCGAAGGAGAGCACCTGGTGCTGGTTGTCGAGAAACACGACGGCGAAGATTTCGTTCGGCTCCGCGACCAGTTTCAGGCGCAGGTAGTCGCGCACGGCGGCGGGACTGCCCAGCGCTGGACCGGCCTTGAACACGCGGTTCTCCAGCAGGGTGATGGCCTGCCGGATGATCCAGTCTTCGTGCTGGGCGGCGATCAGGGTGAGCGACTCCGGGCGGGAGTCGGCGATGACGAGAGACATGGCGAACCTCCAATGGATGAGATCGGAGGGCGCCTGCCCCTGGAGGGCAAACCCTCCTGGGGACGATGGGGATGGAACAGGTGACGAGCGGGCATCCACCACCGCGGATGCGGTGGCTGTTCGCGTCAAGGGATGCGATGCGAACGGGTTTCGATCAACGCGGACGAGCCGCGCCGTAGCCTCGAAGATCGATGGCTACCTGGGCATGTCACCGGCAACGCCGGCGGGCATGTCTGGGGGATGTGAGGACTCGGCGCTCGCCGTGTCGCCGGCAGCCAGCAGGTCGAGCGCCGAGAGCAAGGCGTCGCCGTCCATGGGGCCGTGTAGCAGGAGGGTCTTGCCAGTGTCGCGATCGCGCAGTAGCAGGGTCGGCGTGGCCGCGATGCCCTGCTGTGCCGCTTCCACCGCCTGGGCACGGATGACGGCATCGGGGCGCTCGCTGTCGAGACAAGCCTGCATGGCTGGCGTGAGGGCGGGATAGCGCAGGCCCTCCGGCAGGCCCTGGCCGTCGCCACGGGTGTTCGCGTAGAGCCATGCCACGGCCTGCCAGAACGCGGCATGTCCGCCGGCTTCGCCCGCGCACTCGGCCAGGCGTGCCTCGACGGTCGCGGCCGGCTCGTGCATGGACAGCGGCAGGTGGCGCCACTGCCAGTTCACCTCGGGATGGGCGTCGATCCAGCGCTTGAGCGCCGGGAAGTGGGCCCGGCAGTACGGACACTCCAGGTCGGCGTAGCCGACCACGGTGAAGCGCGCATCGGCACGGCCATACAGCCAGGGCGGGCCGGCCGGTTTGGGCGCTTTGGACCCGGCGGCGGCCGGGGGCATGGACTCGGTTGCCGGATGCGGCACGCGCAGCAGCATCAACGCAACCCCAATCGTCGCCACGATCAGCAGGCCGATCCTCGGATGACGGCGGGCGGATGAGGGCATGCGCATCGTGTCGCGCCCGTCAGGCGAGCGTGTCCAGCGCCAGCGGTTCGATGCCCCGCGCACGGTCGATCTTCTCGGCCACGCGCAACGCGGCATCCAGCTCGCTGATGCCGTGCCGCTGCATCAACTGGAAGCGTTCGGCCTTCTCCTCGGGCTCGGTCATCGCCATCGCCAGGTAGAGGCTGGGCGGCACAGCGCGGAACAGCACTTCCATCGACTTGGACAGGATGACGCCCTCGCTGAACTTGCCGGCCTCCTTGCGTGCCGAGAGCATCAGCGCCTTCTGCGAAGCGTTGAGTTCGCGGAAGCGCGCGATCTTCTCGACTTCATCGGGTGGCATCGACAGGCAGATCCACCACTCGATCATGTTGAGCATCGGCTCTGCGGCGCGTGGCAGATCGTCGATGTTCTGCGTGGCCAGCCAGAACCATGCACCGAGCTTGCGCCACATCTTCGTGATCTTGACCACGTAGGGCGCGAGCAGCGGGTTCTTGGTGATCACGTGGCCTTCGTCGGTCACATTGATGATCGGGCGTCCCAGGTACTGGTCGCGCTCGGCGATGTTGTTCACCGTGCTGATCAGGCTGATGTAGGCGATGGAGAGCTGGGCGTTGTAGCCCTCGCGGGCGTATGTCGCCAGATCGACCAGAGTGATGTCGGCCTCGGGCCACGGTGTGCCATCGCGGTCGAACATCTCGCCGTCCGTGCCTTGGCAGAACATGTCCATTGCGTCCGCCATCTCCAGCAGCCGCACGCGCCGCATCTCGGGCAACGTCGGGTCCTGGCCGCGGGTGCGCAGCGCGTTGCGCACGTCGCGCGTGAGAACGGTGCGCTTCTCGCTACCACCTCCACCGTGGCAGTGCTCGGCGGCGTCGAGGATGCACTGGCGGATCAATGAGCGGTCGGCCCGAGTCATCCGGGCTTCTTCCTTGTCCTCGCCGCCCGTGATCATCAGCCGCGCCGTGATTTCCAGTTCGCCCAGCACGTCGCGCTGCTCGTCCGCCTCCATGGCCGAGGCATCCGGTGGCAGGTCTTCATCCAGCGCGTCGGCATCGAGCGTCTGCACGTCGCTCGGCGTTTCGATCAGCCGGCGTGCGTCGGCGAATGGTGCGAGGCTGATGCCCGAGCCAGGGGCCAGCTTGACCCGGTTCACTGTTAGCCCGAGCCTGCGTGCGAAATCGCTGAACAGGCCGAAGCTGTTGCCGGCCTCCACGATGAACAGCCGCGGGCGGTAGATGGCCGTGACCTGGTTCAGCAAGTTGTTGAGCGTGGCGCTCTTGCCAGAACCCGTGGGGCCGAACAAGAACAGATGGGCGTTCATCTGTCGGTCCAGGCGGTTGAGCGGATCGAAGGTGATTGGCCCGCCACCGCGATTGAACATCGTGATGCCGGGGTGCCCCGTACCCTGGGCGCGGCCCCACACCGGCGACAGGTTCGCCGCGTGCTGGGCGAACATCAGTTGGGTGTACCACTTGCGCCGATCCTGGCCGGGGTTGTAGCAGCACGGCAGCCAGCGCAGGTAGCTGTTGAGCGGTGCCACCTCGTCGTCCTCGCGCACCGGCTGCAAGCCGGCGTTGAGCATCACGTTCGCCAAGTCCAGGCCGCGCCGGTCCAGTTCTGCCTCATCGCGCCCGCGCAGGTAGAACGCCAGCGTTCCCCGGTAGAGCTTGTGTGCGCTGCCGATCAGGGAGCGGGCTTCCTGCACGTCCTTGAGCGTCTGCTCCGACGCCAGCGTCTCGCCCACGGCCTTCTTCGCCAGGTGGTTGAGATCCGCTTCCAGCACATCCTGCGGCGTCGCGACCATCGTGAGACACATCAGGGTGTCTTCCGGCATCTGGTCGAACAGCGTGTTGATGGCATCCCCTTTGCGGGTCTCGCCGGTCAGGTGTCCGGTGCCGGGCGGCATGCGCAGCCGGTCGGTGATCAGCACGCGGTGCGGCATACCGTCGAAGTACCAGGTGCCGTGCTCCACGTCGGAACGTGGCTGGCCGAAGAACAACCGCTGGCTGAAATCCCGCCCGCTCGCCAGCTCGATCTCGCCGTCCTCGCTTTCCTCGGTGCTGTCGGGATAGCGCGCCAGTGCGTAGAAGCGCTCCCGGTCCTCTGCACTCGGCCCGAGCATTGCGGGGCGCGGATTGAACCAGCGCAGCAGCCAGTCGTGGACGTCGGCTGCGACCATGCGCCGTGCCTGGATGCCGGCGTTCGCCAGCCCGCCGCACAGGCGGTCGCAGACGATGTTCAGCATCTGCTCGGGCGTCTGGCCGCGGCGGCTGGCCTGTCCGGTCGCACGGCGATAGATGACCATGCGCACGCGCCGCGTCTGCCCGCGCCAGCGCAGCCGCGTGACCACCGTGTCCTCGAACAGCCCGCCCGGCTTCGCGACCGCGCGCAAATGGTGGCTAAAGAAGCGCAAATAGAACTCGGTGAAGGCCGTATCACGGGCGCGCGGCTGCACGTAGTCGCGCAGGGTCTGCATGTACTGGTCGAAGCTGGGTTCGTCCTGGGCGTAGAGCTGGAGTACCCAGGGGTTCTCGTCCAGTTCATCGAACGAGTCCTGAAGCGCGTTCTCCAAGGCATCGCGGGCATGGGCGAGCCAGCCGGGTTCCCGGCCCTCGGTGCCCAGTGGCACCAGCTCGTAGAAGGCCGCCACCGACTGCCCGTCCTCCAGCAGCATGGACTTCGACTGCGGCAGGAACTCCACCCAAGGCAGCAGTTCCGCGAACGACGGCGCGACGTCGTACAGCGCCTGCTCGTCGGCCACGGTCGCCGGCCTGCGGCCTTGGACCGCCGCGCCGGGTTCGGGGGCGCCGGCCTG
>DATCUN010000063.1:0-28563 GCA_036561825.1 Pseudomonas sp. | reverse complement strand
GCTGGGCCGCGGCGGGCGGGCGAACCAGGGTTTGCCGCCGGCCGGCGGCGCGCCGAGGAAGGCGCCGGCGAGCATCTCCCACTTGTGTTCGAAGCCCTTGAGGCGGGCCATGGCGAAGCCGGCCTCGATCAGTCCGCGGCGGACAAAGCCGGTACTGGCGAAGGTGGCGAGGGTCGCGCCGGGCGCCGACAGGCGGGCGAGCTGGGCGAACAGTTCGGGCGTCCACATCTGCGGGTTCTTCGCCGGCGAAAAGCCGTCGAGGAACCAAGCCTCGATGCGTGCATCCAGTTGCGGCAGGGTGTCGAGCACGTCCCCCACCAGCAGGGTGAGGACCACTCGCCCGCCGGCGAAGACGAAGCGCTGGAAGCCCTCGTGCACCGCCATGTACTGCGCCAGCAGCTGTCCGGCCTGCGGCGCGAGTTCCGGCCACAGGGCCAGGGCGCGTTCGAGGTCGCTGCGGGTCAGCGGATACTTCTCCGCGCTGACGAAGTGCAGGTGGGCAGTGTCCGGCGCCGTCTGCTCGAACAGCTGCCAGGCACAGAGGAAGTTCAGCCCGGTGCCGAAGCCGGTCTCGCCGATCACCAGGCGCCCGCCGGCGGGCAGGGCGGCGAAGCGCTCGGCCAGGTGGTTGTGGGCGAGGAACACGTAGCGGCTTTCCTCCACGCCCGAGGTGCGCGAGAAGTACACGTCGCCAAAGGTGCGGGACAGCGGCTGGCCCTGTTCGTCCCAGTCGATCTGGGCGTGCGCTTGTTCGGTCATCGGTGCGGGGGCGGCAAAGGGGGAAGGGGCGGCCATTCTAGCCGATCGACCGCTGCCGGCAGGCAAAACCCTTGCGTGCCACCCCCGGCGATCGGCTAGGCTGCAGCTATCGCCAGGGAGAGCCCGCATGTTCGAATCCGCCGAAATCGGCCACCAGATCGACAAGGAAACCTACGACGCCGCCGTGCCCGCGTTACGCGAGGCGCTGCTCGAGGCGCAGTTCGAGCTGCGCCAGCAGGCGCGCTTTCCGGTCATCATCCTGCTCAACGGCATCGAGGGGGCCGGCAAGGGCGAGACGGTCAAGCTGCTCAACGAATGGATGGACCCGCGCCTGATCCAGGTCGAGACCTTCGATCAGCAGACCGACGAGGAGCTGGCGCGTCCGCCGTTCTGGCGCTACTGGCGGCGCCTGCCGCCCAAGGGGCGTACCGGCGTGTTCTTCGGCAACTGGTACAGCCAGATGCTGCAGGGGCGGGTGCACCAGCGCATCGACGATGCCCAGCTCGACCAAGCCATCGGCACTACCGTGCGCTTCGAGCGCATGCTCTGCGACGAGGGCGCGCTGATCTTCAAGTTCTGGCTGCACCTGTCGAAGCGGCAGATGAAGGCCCGCCTCAAGACCCTGCAGGACGATCCGCTGCACAGTTGGCGGATCAGTTCGCTGGACTGGCAGCAGTCGAAGACCTTCGACGACTTCGTGCGCTACGGCGAGCGGGTGCTGCGGCGTACCAGCCGCGACTATGCGCCCTGGTACGTGGTCGAGGGCGGCGACGAGCGCTATCGCAGCCTCACCGTCGGGCGCATCCTGCTCGAGGGCCTGCAGGCGGCGTTGCGCCTCAAGGAGCGCCCCAGGCGCCAGCCCCATGCCGCGCCGGTGGCGGCCAGCATCGACAATCGCGGTCTAGTCGACAGCCTGGACATGACCCAGACCCTGGACAAGGACAGCTATCAGCAGCAGCTGGTGGCCGAGCAGGCGCGTCTGGCCCGGTTGCTGCGCGACAAGCGCATGCGCCGCCATGCGCTGCTGGCCGTGTTCGAGGGCAACGACGCGGCGGGCAAGGGCGGGGCGATCCGCCGGGTGACCGGGGCGCTGGACCCGCGCCAGTACCATATCGTGCCGGTAGCGGCGCCGACCGAGGAGGAACAGGCCCAGCCCTACCTGTGGCGCTTCTGGCGGCACATGCCGGCACGCGGGCGCTTCACCATGTTCGACCGCTCCTGGTACGGCCGGGTGCTGGTGGAGCGGGTCGAGGGCTACTGCTCGCAGGCCGACTGGCTGCGTGCCTACAGCGAGATCAACGACTTCGAGGAGCAGCTCACCGATGCCGGCGTGGTGCTGGTGAAGTTCTGGATGGCCATCGACCAGCAGACCCAGCTGGAGCGCTTCCAGGAGCGCGAGAAGACCGCGTTCAAGCGCTTCAAGATCACCGAGGACGACTGGCGCAACTGCGACAAGTGGACGCAATACGTCGATGCGGTGAACGACATGGTCGACCGCACCAGTACCGAAATCGCCCCCTGGACGCTGATCGAGGCCAACGACAAGCGCTTCGCCCGGGTCAAGGTGCTGCGCACCCTCAACGAGGCGCTGGAGGCGGCCTTCGCCCGCAAGTGATCAAGCCGCTGGCTCAGTGGCGTCGTGGCGACGGTGGCGCCTTGCTGGAGTGCAGCCGGCTGTAGCGACTGGCACCCTGCTGGGCATCGAAGCGGGTGAAGAACGGTCCTTCCAGGGTGCCTTCGCGGGTGGCGAAGAAGTACTGGCCATTGACCGTGCTGATGCGATCGGTACGGTAGTAGGTGGCGGGTGCCGGATCGTACTGGCGTTTTCCGTACATGGAGCGTTCTCCCCCGGAAAAAAGGATAGACGTCTGAAGTCTAGTTCCCCCCGGCGACAGGGACGGCGCGCGCGACCAGCGGCAACCCACGCTGCAGCAGGGCCGGCGTGAGCCGGTCGCTTTGGGCCGCCCCTGCTGCAGCGCCGGCGCGCGCGTTGACGCTCAGCCTTGCGCGCCGGGCGCGAGCATCTGCTCCGGGCGCACCCAGTTGTCGAAGTCCTCGTTGCTGAGATAACCCAGCGCCAGCGCCGCCTGGCGCAGGCTGGTGCCCTCGGCGTAGGCCTTCTTGGCGATCTGCGCCGCCTTGTCGTAGCCGATGTGCGGGTTGAGCGCGGTGACCAGCATCAGGCCGCGCTCCAGGTGCTCGGCCATGCGGGCGGCATCCGGTTCCAGGCCGGCGATGCAGTGCTGGTTGAAGTTGCGGCAGCCGTCGCCGAGCAGGCGGATCGACTGCAGCAGGTTATGCACGATCACCGGCTTGAACACGTTGAGCTGCAGGTGACCCTGGCTGGCGGCGAAGCTCACCGTGGCGTCGTTGCCGAGCACCTGGCAGGCGAGCATCGACAGCGCCTCGCACTGGGTCGGGTTGACCTTGCCGGGCATGATCGAGCTGCCCGGCTCGTTGGCCGGCAGGCGCACCTCGGCAAACCCGGCGCGCGGGCCGGAGCCGAGCAGGCGCAGGTCGTTGGCCAGCTTCATCAGCGCCACCGCCAGGGTCTTCAGTGCGCCGGAGAGGGCGACCAGGGGCTCGTGGCCGGCGAGGGCGGCGAACTTGTTGGGCGCGCTGACGAACAGCTGTTCGGCCAGCTCGCTCAGCTCGCGAGCCATGGCCTCGGCGAAGCCCTCCGGCGCATTCAGTCCGGTGCCCACGGCAGTGCCGCCCTGGGCCAGCTCGCAGACCGCCGGCAGGGCGGCGTGCAGGGCCCGGTCGGCGTAGTCGAGCTGGGCGACGAAGGCCGACAGCTCCTGGCCAAAGGTGATCGGCGTGGCGTCCATCAGGTGGGTGCGGCCGGTCTTGACCAGCGCGGCATGCCGCGTGGCCTGTGCCTGCAGGCCGCCCTGTAGCTCGTGCAGCGCCGGCAGCAGCTGCTCGTGCAGCGCCAGCACCACGGCGATGTGCATGGCGGTGGGGAAGCAGTCGTTGGAGCTCTGCGAACGGTTGACGTGGTCGTTGGGGTGCACCGGCTGCTTGCCGCCGCGGCCCTGGCCGGCCAGCTCGTTGGCGCGTCCGGCGATCACCTCGTTGACGTTCATGTTGCTCTGCGTGCCGCTGCCGGTCTGCCACACCACCAGGGGGAACTGGTCGTCGTGCCGGCCGGCCAGCACCTCGTCGGCGGCCTGCTCGATCAGGGCGGCGATGTCCGCCGGCAGATCGCCGCTGCGCGCATTGACCCGCGCGGCGGCTTTCTTGATCAGCGCCAGGGCGTGGATCACCGCCAGCGGCATGCGCTCGCTGCCGATGGCGAAGTTGATCAGCGAGCGCTGGGTCTGCGCGCCCCAGTAGGCCTCGGTCGCCACCTCGATGGGGCCCAGGCTGTCGGTTTCGGTACGGCTCATCGGACGGTCTCCGCAGGATTTTCCTCAGTCTAGGCCGCGGCGGGCAGGGCAGACCGCCGTCCGTCCAGCCGCTGCGACAGTCCTGTGCTTGAGCGGCGGGGAGGTTCTGCGCAGAATGGCTCCATTAGCGGGCGGCCGCCCGAACCATTGCGGAGAACACCGATGTCGATGCAGGAACAGATCCAGCAGGCGCTGGCCGCCCTCGAGCCGCAGCACCTCGAGGTGCTCAACGAGAGCCACATGCACAGCCGTGGTCAGGAAAGCCACTTCAAGGCGGTGGTGGTCAGCCCGCTGTTCGCCGGCCTGAATGCGGTCAAGCGCCACCAGAAGGTCTATGCCAGTCTCGGCGCACTGATGGGCAGTTTCCATGCGCTGGCGCTGCATACCTACACCCCCGAGGAGTGGGCGGCGCAGGGAGGCGCGCCGGATTCGCCGACCTGCATGGGCGGCAGCAAGCATGACCATCACTCCCACTGAGCGGCTGGCGTGCCGCGGCGGCCGGCGCCTTTGCTAGAATCCGCGCCGCGCCGGCTCCCGCCGGCGTTGTCGTTTCTGGAACCCTTCAAGATCCGGTCCGCCCCTTGCGCGGGCGACCACTGGAGAGCGTCATGAGTCAGAACATCGTGGTGGCGGCGCTGTACAAGTTCGTCACCCTCGAGGATTACGTCGCCCTGCGCGAGCCGCTGCTGGCGGCGATGCTGGAAAACGGCGTCAAGGGCACCCTGCTGCTGGCGGCGGAAGGCATCAACGGCACCGTGTCCGGCAGCCGCGCCGCCATCGACGCGCTGCTGGCCTGGCTGCACGCCGATCCGCGGCTGGTCGACATCGACCACAAGGAATCGTATTGCAGCGAGCAGCCGTTCTACCGTACCAAGGTCAAGCTCAAGCAGGAGATCGTCACCCTGGGCGTGCCCGGCGTCGATCCGAGCCAGGCGGTCGGCACCTATGTCGAGCCGCAGGACTGGAATGCGCTGATCTCCGACCCGGAGGTGCTGCTGATCGACACGCGCAACGACTACGAGGTGGCCATCGGCACCTTCGCAGGCGCCATCGACCCGCAGACCAAGTCGTTCCGCGAGTTCCCCGAGTACGTGCAGCAGCACTTCGACCCGGCGAAGCACAAGAAGGTGGCGATGTTCTGTACCGGTGGCATCCGTTGCGAGAAGGCCTCCAGCTACATGCTCGGCCAGGGCTTCGCCGAGGTGTTCCACCTCAAGGGCGGCATCCTCAAGTATCTGGAGGAAGTCCCGCAGGCGCAGAGCCTGTGGCGCGGCGACTGCTTCGTGTTCGACAACCGGGTCACCGTGCGCCACGATCTCAGTGAGGGTGACTACGACCAGTGTCATGCCTGCCGCAACCCGGTGTCGGTGGCGGATCGCCAGAACGAGCACTACGTGGCGGGCATCAGCTGTCCGCACTGCTGGGACAGCCTGAGCGAGAAGACCCGCGCCAGCGCCCGCGAGCGGCAGAAACAGATCGACCTGGCCCGCGCGCGTCACCAGCCGCACCCGATCGGTCGCAATCCGCGCCAGGCCGACTGACGCGCGATGGTGGGCCGCGCGCCGGCCCGTCCCCTTTCCGGTGCGCGTGGCGCACCTTACTGGCCGCTGCCCGGCCAACAGGAGCCCGGATGAACGCCCGCTTGCTCTATGTGATGGATCCGATGTGTTCTTGGTGCTGGGGCTTCGCCCCGGTGTTCGATGCCCTGGCTGCCCTGGCGCAGTCCGCCGACGTGAGCCTGCACCTGGTCGCCGGCGGCCTGCGTCCCGGCACTGCGCAGGCGCTGGATGGCGCGAGCCGCGACTACATCCTCAAGCACTGGCGTGCGGTGGCCGAGCGCACCGGCCAGGCTTTCCGTTTCGACGGGGCCTTGCCGGAAGGCTTCGTCTACGACACCGAGCCGGCCAGCCGCGCCCTGGTGGCGCTGCGCAGCCTGGCCGCGGACAGGGTCTGGCCGCTGGTGCAGGCGATTCAGCAGGCGTTCTATGTCGAGGGGCGCGATGTCACCCGTCCGGCGGTCCTGGTCGAGCTGGCCGAACAGCTCGGCGTGCCGCGCCAGGCCTTCGCCGCGGCCTTCGACAGCGCGGCCCAGCGCGCGGCCACCCAGGCCGATTTCGCCTGGGCGCAAAACCTCGGCATCGCCGGCTTTCCCACCCTGCTGGCCGAGCGCAACGGCCAGCTGGCGCTGCTGACCAACGGCTACCAGCCGCTGGAGACGCTGGCGCCGCTGCTCGGCCGCTGGCTGGAGCGCCGTGCCTATGCCTGATGGCGGCGACAGCCGCGACCGGCTGAGCTGGGCGGAAATCCGTCGGCTGGCGCTGGGGCATCGTCGCGAACTGCTGATCGCCAATCTGGTGGCCGTGCTGGCCACCCTGTGCAGCGTGCCGATTCCGCTGCTGCTGCCGCTGCTGGTCGACGAGGTGCTGCTGGGCCAGGGCGACGCCGCGCTGCAGGTGATGAACCGCCTGCTGCCCGTCGCCTGGCAGCAGGCGGCGGGCTATATCGGCCTGATGCTGCTGGCGACCCTGCTGCTGCGTGGCGCCTCGCTGGCGTTCAACGTGCTGCAGGCCAGGCTGTTCGCCGGGCTGTCCAAGGATGTGGTCTACCGGCTGCGCCTGCGCCTGATCGAGCGGCTCAGGCGCATTTCCCTCGCCGAGTACGAGAGCCTCGGCAGCGGCACGGTGACCGCCCATCTGGTCACCGATCTCGATACCCTCGACAAGTTCGTCGGCGATACCCTCAGCCGCTTGCTGGTGGCGCTGCTGACCCTGGCCGGCACCTCGGCGATCCTGATCTGGATGCACTGGCAGCTGGCGCTGCTGATCCTGTTGTTCAACCCGCTGGTGATCTACGCCACGGTGCAGCTGGGCAAGCGGGTCAAGCACCTGAAGAAGCTGGAAAACGACAGCACCGCGCGCTTCACCCAGGCGCTCGGCGAAACCCTCGAGGCGATCCAGGAGCTGCGCGCCGGCAACCGCCAGGGCTTCTTCCTCGGCCGCCTCGGTACTCGCGCCCGCGAGGTGCGCGACTACGCGGTGGCCTCGCTGTGGAAGAGCGACGCCGCCACCCGGGCCAGCGGCCTGCTGTTCCAGTTCGGCATCGACGTGTTCCGCGCCGCGGCCATGCTCACCGTGCTGTTCTCCGACCTGAGCATCGGCCAGATGCTGGCGGTGTTCAGCTACCTGTGGTTCATGATCGGCCCGGTCGAGCAGCTGCTCGGCCTGCAGTACGCCTACTATGCGGCCGGCGGCGCGCTGAGCCGGCTCAACGAGTTGCTCGCTCGGGCCGACGAGCCGCAATACCCCGGCGGCGCCGATCCCTTCGCCGGGCAGACCACGGTCGGCATCGAGGTGCAGGGCCTGCGCTTCGCCTATCGCGATGAGCCGGTGCTCGACGGCCTCGACCTGCGCATTGCGCCCGGCGAGAAGGTGGCCATCGTCGGCGCCTCGGGGGGCGGCAAGAGCACCCTGGTGCAGTTGCTGCTCGGCCTCTATGCGCCGCAGGCCGGCACCATCCGCTTCGGCGGCGCGACCCTCGAGGAGATTGGCCTGGAGCGGGTGCGCGAGCAGGTGGCGGTGGTGCTGCAGCATCCGGCGTTGTTCAACGACACGGTGCGCGCCAACCTGAGCATGGGCCGCGAGGGCGACGATGGCGCCTGCTGGCGCGCCCTGGAGATCGCCCAGCTGGCCGACACCGTGCGGGCGCTGCCCCAGGGCCTGGACAGCGTGGTCGGCCGCTCCGGCGTGCGCCTCTCCGGCGGCCAGCGCCAGCGCCTGGCGATCGCCCGCATGGTCATGGCCGAGCCCAAGGTGGTGATCCTCGACGAAGCCACCTCGGCACTGGATGCGGCCACCGAGTACGCCCTGCATCAGGCGCTGGGGCGCTTCCTGCAGGGGCGGACCACGCTGATCATCGCCCACCGCCTGTCCGCGGTGAAGCAGGCCGACCGCGTGCTGGTGTTCGATGGCGGGCGCGTGGCGGAGGAGGGCGGCCACCAGGAGCTGATCGCCGAGGGCGGGCTGTATGCCCGGCTGTACGGCAACCTGCAGCATTGATGAGCCATGCGCACGGGCCGGGGCGGGGGCTAGAATGGCGACTGCTTTATCACCCGGAGCCAAAAGCATGTTCCTTGCCATGAACCGCTTCAAGATTGTCCGCGGCCACGAAGAAACCTTCATCGACCACTGGCGCCAGCGCGAAAGCTACCTCGACGAGGTGCCGGGCTTCCTGCGCTTCCATCTGCTCAAGGGGCCGCAGACCGAGGAGTACACGCTGTTCTCCTCCTACTCCGAGTGGGAGTCGGCGCAGAGCTTCGAGGACTGGACCCACTCCGAATCGTTCCGCAAGGCGCACGCCAACGCCGGCAAGAGCCCGCGCGAGATCTATCTGGGGCCGCCGCAGCTGGAACTGTTCGATTCGGTGCTCTGATGGCCGCAGCGGCGAAGTGTCGACAATCGCGCTCGGGCGCCGCCTGCGCGGGGGCTGACCCGCGGAGCTGTAGTGTCTGCCCGCCGTCCCCTACCGGATGCCGTCGGCTGTCCCGGCGCGGCACGGGTTGCCGCGCAGTTGCCGGCTCCTGCGACTTTTTTCGGGCCAGCAACAGGCGGCACTGGCGCTGCGCGGCGCACATCGTTAGCATTGCGCCGCCTTCGCCTGCCCCCTTATCGGGGGGTATTCCGGGAGCGTGTAGTACCATTGTCGGACGGACTACAGTACGCGACTGTCGACGATCCGAGGTAAAATGCGAAACCTGTGTCTCAGGAGCATGAATGATGCAAACTGGTAGTGATCAGCCGGATCTGGTATTCGTCGGGGCAGGCGTCATGAGCGCAACCCTCGCGGTACTGCTGAAAGAGCTCGACCCGAGCTTGAAGATCGAAGTCCTGGAACAACTCGAATCCGGGGCTGCCGAGAGTTCTTTCCCGTGGAACAACGCGGGGACCGGCCACGCTGCACTCTGTGAACTGAACTACACGCCGGAAGGTCCGGATGGTTCGGTGGGTATCGCCAAGGCGGTGAGCATCAACACGATGTTCGAGGTGTCCCGTCAGCTGTGGGCCTACCTGGTGGAGAAGGGCTACTTCAAGTCGCCGAAGGATTTCATCAGCCCCGTTCCCCACATGAGCTTCGTGCGTGGCGAGAAAGGCGTGTCCTTCCTGCGCAAGCGCTTCGACGCCATGAAGGCGCATCACTGCTTCAGCGACGACCTGGAGTACACCGAGGATCGTCAGACCATCGGCCAGTGGGCGCCGCTGCTGATGCAGGGCCGCACCACCAACGAGCCGCTGGCGGCGACGCGTGCCATGGGCGGTACCGACGTCAACTTCGGTGCGCTGACCAAGAAGCTGCTCCAGCATCTCGAGCAGAGCGAAGGCTGCAAGGTCGCCTACAACCAGAAGATCACCGACCTGCGTCGCGAGGCCGACGGCCGCTGGCGCCTGTCCGTCGACGACGTGGCGCGTGGCGGCAGCCGTGAAGTGACCGCCCGCTTCGTGTTCCTCGGCGCCGGCGGCGCGGCCCTGACCCTGCTGCAGAAGTCCGGCATCGAAGAGGGCAAGGGCTTCGGCGGCTTCCCGGTCAGCGGCCAGTGGCTGCGTTGCGACAACCCGGAAATCGTCAAGCAGCACCAGGCCAAGGTCTACAGCCAGGCCGAAATCGGTGCGCCGCCCATGTCCGTGCCGCACCTGGATACCCGCGTGGTCGATGGCGGCAAGTCGCTGCTGTTCGGACCCTTCGCCGGTTTCTCCACCAAGTTCCTCAAGCAGGGTTCCTTCCTCGACCTGCCGCTGTCGATCCGCCCGAACAATATCGGTCCGATGCTGGCCGTGGCGCGCGACAACATGGACCTGACCAAGTACCTGATCAAGGAGGTGCTGCAGTCCGAGGACCAGCGTCTGGAAGAGCTGCGCAAGTTCTTCCCGGCGGCGAAGAAGGAAGATTGGCGCCTCGAGATCGCCGGTCAGCGCGTGCAGATCATCAAGAAGGACGCCAAGAAGGGCGGGGTCCTGCAGTTCGGCACCGAGATCGTCAACGCGGCCGATGGCTCCCTCGCCGCGCTGCTGGGCGCCTCCCCGGGCGCCTCGGTGTCGGTGTCGGTCATGCTGGAAGTGATCGAGCGCTGCTTCCCCGAGCAGTACCGCAGCGCTGCCTGGCAGGAGCGCCTGGGACAGATCTTCGAGGCCGACGAGGAGACCCTGCAGAAGGATGCCGAGCTGCTGCGTCGCGTTCGTGCGCGCACCGCCAAGGTCCTCGAGCTGAACCAGCCGGGCTGAGTGTCTGTACCGTGAAGCGCTCCCGCCGCCGGCATGGCTGGCGGGAGCGCTTCGTTGACAACGCCGCGTTCCGCCGGGCACCCGCAAGGGTGTCGCGGCGGGCGCGGCGTTGTTGTTTGTGCCGGGACAGGCGCCTGGCCCGGCGCTATCCTGCGAGTCGCCACTGACAGGTCATGCCCCATGCTGGAAATTTCCAACAGCGTCCATCTGCCGGACAGCGAGGTCGAGCTGACGGCCATCCGCGCCCAGGGCGCCGGCGGGCAGAACGTCAACAAGGTTTCCAGTGCCGTGCACCTGCGCTTCGACATCCACGCCTCATCGCTGCCGGCCTTCTACAAGGAGCGCCTGCTGGCGCTGCGCGACAGCCGCATCACCGGCGACGGGGTGATCGTCCTCAAGGCCCAGCAGTACCGGACCCAGGAGCAGAATCGGGCCGACGCCCTCGAGCGCCTGGTCGAGCTGATCCGCAGCGTGGCCAAGGTGGAGAAGGCGCGCCGGCCGACCCGCCCGACGTTCGGCTCGAAGCAGCGCCGCCTGGAGGGCAAGAGCAAGCGCGCGGTGATCAAGAGCGGGCGCGGCAAGGTGGACTTTTGAGTGGATTTATGCACCTTTTTGGTGCGTGGCGGCGTGGTTCCGGTTAAATTGCCGCGTCCTCCACATTCCGTGCCTAGCCTTGCGCAAGCAATCCGGCCAGACTGCCGTCCATGAACCCCGTACATCTCGCATTTCTCTACTGGCCGGACGTGCGTCCGCTGACCCTGACCCTGATCGACGAAGCCCTGCAGCTGGCGATGCGTCTGCATCCGGAGGCGCTCTACACGGTCAGCTTCCTGCAGGCCGCGCCCGTGGAGGGCGACGGCTGGGCGCTGCCTGGCCAGCCCTGGCAGGAGCGTCTGGAAGGTAGCGAGCGGCTGTTCCTGCTGGCCGAGGAGCCACCGGAGCTGGCCCCCGAACTGGCGACCGCCTTGCGCCAGCTGGCGCGCCACGGCGGATTGCTCGGCGCGGTGGGCGCTGGCCTGTATCCGCTGGCCCAGCTCGGCCTGCTGGATGGCCACCGGGTGGCGTTGCACTGGCGCTGGCAGGACGATTTCAGCGAGCGTTTCCCTCTGGTCGGCGCCACCAACCATCTGTTCGAGTGGGATCGCGAGCGCCTGACCGCCTGTGGCGGTCTGGCCGTGCTGGACATGCTGCTGGCCATGCTGACCCGCGACCACGGCGCCGAACTGGCCGGCGCGATTGCCGAGGAGCTGGTGCTGGAGCGCATCCGCGAGGGCGGCGAGCGCCAGCGGGTGCCGCTGCGCAACCGCCTCGGCGCGGCGCACCCGAAGGTGACCCAGGCGGTGCTGCTGATGGAGGCGAACATCGAGGAGCCGCTGACCACCGACGCGATCGCCCAGCATGTGTGCGTGTCGCGCCGCCAGCTGGAGCGGATCTTCAAGCAGTTCCTCAATCGCGTGCCCAGCCAGTTCTACCTGGAGCTGCGCCTGAACCGCGCGCGCCAGCTGTTGCAGCAGACCAGTACCTCGATCATCCAGATTGGCCTGTCCTGCGGCTTTTCTTCCGGCCCGCACTTCTCCAGCGCCTACCGCAACTTCTTCGGGGTCACCCCGCGCGAGGACCGCAACCTGAGCCGGGCCGCGGCGACGGGCGAGGTCGGTGGCGGGCTGGGCGAGCACGGCTGAGACGCCGCCATGGGCCTGCGGCGAGTGGATTCGTCCGCTGGCGCCACGGCGGACTTTCGAGCGGCCGGGCCGAGCTATACACTGCACCCTTTTCGCCGCCGGCAGGGTGTCGGCGCATCCGGTTGTGCAATCGCGCCGGCGACAACTGTACGAAGATGTCGCATGCCTGCAATGCCGCGCCGGTCTTTGTCTTTACAATCCCTTTCTGTTCAATCCGATTTGCCGCCCAGGCAGGAGAGTTCGATGTCCGTTCCGCACGCGCCGGTGCAACGCGCCGATTTTGACCAGCTGATGGTTCCCGTTTTCGCCCCTGCCGCCTTCGTTCCGGTGCGTGGCGAGGGCAGCCGAGTCTGGGATCAGAGCGGCCGCGAGCTGGTGGACTTCACCGGCGGCATCGCCGTCAACGTGCTCGGCCATGCCCACCCGGCGCTGGTCGAGGCGCTGACCGAGCAGGCGCAGAAGCTCTGGCACGTGTCCAACGTGTTCACCAACGAGCCGGCCCTGCGCCTGGCCAAGCTGCTGACCGAGGCCACCTTCGCCGACCGCGTGTTCTTCGCCAACTCCGGCGCCGAGGCCAACGAGGCCGCGTTCAAGCTGGCGCGCCGCTATGGCCACGAAGTCGCCGGCCCGCAGAAGTGCGAGATTATCTCCGCGCTCAACAGCTTCCACGGTCGTACCCTGTTCACCGTCAGCGTCGCCGGCCAGCCCAAGTACTCTTCCGGCTTCGGCCCGCAGATCGAAGGCATCAGCCATGTGCCGTACAACGACCTGGAAGCGCTGAAGGCGCAGATCTCCGCCAACACCTGCGCGGTGGTGCTGGAGCCGATCCAGGGCGAGGGCGGCGTGCTGCCGGCCGATCAGGCCTATCTGGAAGGCGTGCGCGCGCTGTGCGACGAGCACAACGCGCTGCTGATCTTCGACGAGGTGCAGACCGGCGTCGGCCGCACCGGCCAGCTGTTCGGCTACATGCACTACGGCGTGACCCCGGACATCCTCACCAGCGCCAAGAGCCTGGGTGGCGGCTTCCCGATCAGCGCCATGCTCACCACCGACGCGGTGGCCAAGCACTTCGGCGTCGGCGTGCACGGCACCACCTACGGCGGCAACCCGCTGGCCTGCGCGGTGGGCGAGGCGGTGATCAGCATCGTCAATACTCCCGAGGTGCTGTCCGGCGTCGGCGCGCGCAGCGCGCACTTCACCCGCGAGCTGCTGCGCCTCGGTGAGCAGTACGGGGTGTTCAGCCAGGTGCGCGGCATGGGCCTGCTGCTCGGCGCGGTGCTGACCGAGGCCTGGAAGGGCCGCGCCGGCGAGGTGATGGCCGCTGCCCAGCAGCAGGATCTGATGATCCTGCAAGCCGGCCCGGACGTGGTGCGCTTCGCCCCCAGCCTGGTGATCAGCGAGGCCGACATCGACGAGGGCATGGCCCGTCTCGAGCGCGCCCTGGCCAGCCTGACCGCCGCCTGACCGGCGACCACTGCCCGACGAGGAGACACCGATGCTGATCATGCGCCCCGCCCGGATGGGCGACCTGCCGGAAGTCCAGCGGCTGGCGGCGGACAGTCCGGTCGGTGTCACCTCGCTGCCGGACGACCGCGAGCGTCTGGCCGAGAAGATCCGCGCCTCGGAGGCCTCGTTCGCCGCCGAGGTGAGCTTCAATGGCGAGGAGAGCTATTTCTTCGTCCTCGAGGACACGGCCAGCGGCAAGCTGGTCGGCTGCTCGGGGATCGTCGCCACCGCCGGCTTTTCCGAGCCGTTCTACAGCTTCCGCAACGAGACCTTCGTGCACGCCTCGCGCGAGCTGCAGATCCACAACAAGATCCATGTGCTGTCGATGTGTCACGACCTGACCGGCAACAGCCTGCTGATCAGCTTCTACCTGCAGCCGGAGCTGGAGAGCACGCCCTGGGCAGAACTCAACTCGCGCGGCCGTCTGCTGTTCGTCGCCAGCCACCCGGAGCGTTTCGCCGAGTCGATGGTGGTCGAGGTGGTCGGCTACAGCGACGACAAGGGGGATGCGCCGTTCTGGGATGCCATCGGCCGCAATTTCCTTGCCATCGGCTACGCCGAGGCCGAGCGCCTGTGTGGCCTGAAGGGTCGCACCATGCTCGCCGAGCTGATGCCGAGCTACCCGATCTACGTGCCGCTGCTGCCCGACAGCGCCCAGGAGGCGATGGGGCAGGTGCACCCGCGCTCGCAGGTGTCCTTCGACATCCTGATGCGCGAAGGCTTCGAGAGCGAACACTACGTCGACATCTTCGACGGCGGACCCACCGTGCATGCGCGCACCGCGGGTCTGCGCTCCATCGCCCAGAGCCGTCTGGTGCCGGTGCGCCTGGGTGCGCCGGCGCAGTCCGGGCGCGCCTACCTGGTGGCCAACAACCAGCTGCAGGATTTCCGTGCGCTGATCGTCGAGCTGGACTGGGAAGTCGGCCAGCCGCTGACCCTCACGCCGGCGCTGGCCGAGGCGCTGGGGGTCGGCGAGGGCGGCAGCGTGCGAGTGGTGGCGTTGTGAGTCGCGCCGGCCGCTGAGCAGAATCCATCGCGGAGGCTGCGGCCTTCGCCACCGATGCCGCGCCGGTCAGCGCGGCCCGGCCCCGGCACAGCGGGACCGTCTACAGGAGGCACCATGATCGTCCGTCCCGTTCGCAGCACCGACCTGCCCGCGCTGATCGCCATGGCGCGCAGCACCGGTGCCGGTCTGACTTCGCTGCCGGCCAGCGAGGATCGCCTGGCCCAGCGCGTCGCCTGGGCGGAAAAATCCTTCCACGGCGAGGCCGAGCGGGCCGACGCCGACTACCTGTTCGTGCTGGAGACCGATGCCGGCGAGGTGGTCGGCATCAGCGCCATGAACGGCGCGGTGGGCCTGCGCGAGCCCTGGTACAACTTCCGCGTCGGGCTGACCGTGAGCGCCTCTCGCGCGCTGGGCATCCACCGGCAGAACCCCACGCTGTTCCTGGCCAACGACCTGACCGGCAACACCGAGGTCTGCTCGCTGTTCCTGGATGCCAACTACCGGCACAGCGGTCTCAGCGGGCGCCTGTTGTCCAAGGCGCGCTTCCTGTTCATCGCCGAATTCCCCGAGCTGTTCGGTGACAAGGTGATCGCCGAGATGCGCGGAATTTCCGACGATAACGCCCGCGCACCGTTCTGGGAAAGCCTCGGTCGGCACTTCTTCAAGATGGAGTTCTCCCAGGCCGACTACCTCACCGGCGTCGGCAACAAGGCCTTCATCGCCGAGCTGATGCCCAAGTTCCCGCTGTACACCTGCTTCCTCTCCGAGGAGGCGCGCGCGGTGATCGGGCGCGTGCACCGCGACACCGAGCCGGCGCTGACCATGCTGCGCGCCGAGGGTTTTACCTACCAGGGCTACATCGACATCTTCGACGGCGGCCCGGCGCTGGAGTGCGAGACCCGCAGCATCCGCGCGGTGCGCGACAGCCAGGCCCTGGTGCTGGCGATCGGCACGCCGGGCGAGGAGGCGCCGCAGTTCCTCATCCACAACCGCAAGCGCGAGGACTGCCGGATCACCGTCGGCAAGGCGCGCCCGGCCTCCGGCACCCTGGTGGTGGATGCCGCCACCGCCAAGCGCCTGCGCCTGTCTGCCGGTGCCCAGGTGCGCGCGGTGCCGCTGTCGGCACAGGTCGGCTGGCGCTGAGTGTCGTCCGCTTGGCCGCCGGGCGGCGAGCCGGCGCGGGCTGCTGGACGCGGCGGCGCAAGGCCTTAAGCTGGGTTCCCTTTATCCTTTTCAGTCTGTCTGAGCGAGAAATGCCATGAGCGAAAGCCTGCCCCTGATCCTCGAAGATGCCCACGGCGAACGCCGGGAAACCCACAGCGCGCGCATCGGCGTGCGCCTCGAAGGCCGCGAGCTGTGGCTGGAGGCCGACGGCATGGGGGGCGTGACCATCTACGCCGAATCGGTGGAAGGCGAAACCGAGATTCCGCTGCTGGTGGTGCGCCCGCAGGCGGTCAACCAGCTGTCGCTGTCGGTCGAGCTGGAGGCCGCCGAGGCCCATGAGCACGACCACGAGCATGACGCCGACTGCGGCTGCGATCATCACTGACGCCGCGGCGACTGCCTGGCGGCTATGCTGGAGGCATGGTCGCCGGTCGTAGGGAGGGCCTGCCATGCTTGCTCTGGGCAAACTGCTTGAGCTGACTCTGGCCGGGCGCGAGCCGTCGGAGAAGATCCAGGTCTGTGCTTCCGGCGCCCGCCTGCAGTGGAAGGCCGAAGGGGTGCTGCTGATCGACCCGCCAGCGGGGCGCGACACGGGCCTCGACCTGCTGTTGTCGGCCGGCATTCATGGCGACGAGACCGCGCCGGTCGAACTGCTCGAGCGTCTGCTGCACGACATCGCTTCCTGCCGGCTGCAGCCGGTCGTGCGGCTGCTGGTGGTGCTGGGCAATCCGGCGGCACTGCGCCGTGGCCAGCGCTATGTCGAATACGACCTCAATGCCTTGTTCGGCGGTGGCGAGCCGTCGGTCAGCGGCGCGGACGCCCTGCGTGCCGTTGAGCTGGAGCAGCAGGTCGAGTTGTTCTTCAGCCCGCCGGGGCGCCGGCGCATGCATTACGACCTGCATGCGGCCATTCGCGCTTCGCGGATCGAGCGCTTCGCCCTGCGCCCGCGCAGCGCGCAGCCTCTTTCGCGCGGTCAGCTGGCGGGCCTGCAGGCGGCCGGCCTGCAGGCCCTGCTGCTGCAGAGCGAGCCTGCGGCGACCTTCAGCGCCTTCACCAGCGAGCGCTTCGCGGCCGAGGCCTTCACCTTCGAACTGGGCCAGGCGCGGCCGCTGGGGCAGGGCGGCGAGGTCGAGCTGAGCCGGCTGGAAGCCTGGCTGCGGGGGCTGCTCGAGGGTCGCGAGCCGGCCATGGATGGCGATCCGGCGGCCCTCCCGCTGTTTCGCATCGCGCGCGAGGTGATCAAGCACAGCGACGCCTTTCACCTGCATCTGGGCGAAGACGTGGCCAGTTTCACCGAGCTGCTGCCGGGCAGTCTGCTGGCCGAGGATGCCGAGGGGCGGCGCTGGCTGGTGGAGGAGCAGGGGGCGCGCATCGTCTTCCCCAGTCCCAGGGTGGCCAGCGGTCAGTGCGCCGGGCTGATCGTGGTGCCGGTCGCTGTCGACGAGGTCTGCTCCTGAGTCGTGTGCCCGCGCCGGCTCATCCGCGTTCTCTAATAGCGCTAATAGTGCGCCCGGCGATGCAAGCGGGGGCCAGTTGTTTATATAATGCCCGTCTTTGCCGGCACTACGCGCGGCACTCTTGCAATTGCCGCTGCGGCCCAGTTTTCCGAGAACAATCCATGAAAAGCGCAGAAATCCGTGAAGCCTTCCTCCGCTTCTTCGAAGAGAAGGGGCATACCCGCGTGGCCTCCAGTTCGCTGATCCCGGCGAACGATCCGACCCTGCTGTTCACCAACGCCGGCATGAACCAGTTCAAGGACTGCTTCCTCGGCCTGGAGAAGCGCGCCTACACCCGCGCCACCACCAGCCAGAAGTGCGTGCGCGCCGGCGGCAAGCACAACGATCTGGAGAACGTCGGATACACCGCGCGCCACCACACTTTCTTCGAGATGCTGGGCAACTTCAGCTTCGGCGACTACTTCAAGCGCGACGCCATCAGCTACGCCTGGGAATTCCTCACCTCGCCCAAGTGGCTGAACCTGCCGGCCGACAAGCTGTGGGTCACCGTCTACGCCAGCGACGACGAGGCCTACGACATCTGGACCAAGGACGTCGGCGTGCCGGCCGCGCGCATGGTGCGCATCGGCGACAACAAGGGCGCGCCCTACGCCTCCGACAACTTCTGGGCGATGGGCGACACCGGCCCGTGCGGCCCGTGCACCGAGATCTTCTTCGACCACGGCGAGCACATCTGGGGCGGCCCGCCCGGCAGCCCGGAAGAGGACGGCGACCGCTACATCGAGATCTGGAACAACGTGTTCATGCAGTTCAACCGCACCGCGGACGGCGTGCTGCACCCGCTGCCGGCGCCGAGCGTGGACACCGGCATGGGCCTGGAGCGCATCAGCGCCGTGCTGCAGCACGTCAACTCGAACTACGAGATCGACCTGTTCCAGAGCCTGCTCAACGCCTCCGCCGCCGCCATCGGCTGCGCCAACGAAGGCCAGGCCTCGCTCAAGGTGGTCGCCGACCATATCCGCTCCTGCGGCTTCCTGGTCGCCGACGGCGTGACCCCGTCCAACGAGGGCCGCGGCTACGTGCTGCGCCGCATCGTGCGTCGCGCCTGCCGCCACGGCAACAAGCTGGGCGCCAAGGGCAGCTTCTTCCACAAGATCGTCGCCGCGTTGGCCGCTGAGATGGGTGAGGCCTATCCGGAGCTGCGCCAGCAGCAGGCGCACATCGAGCGTGTCCTCAAGGCCGAGGAGGAGCAGTTCGCCAAGACCCTGGAGCAGGGCCTGAAGATCCTCGAGCAGGACCTGGCCGAACTGCAGGGCAAGATCATTCCCGGCGACGTGGTGTTCAAGCTGTACGACACCTACGGCTTCCCGGTCGACCTGACCGCCGATATCGCCCGCGAGCGCGAGCTCTCCATCGACGAGGAAGGCTTCGAGCGCGAGATGCAGGCCCAGCGCGAGCGCGCGCGCTCGGCCAGCGCCTTCGATCTCGACTACAACAGCCTGATCAAGGTGGAAGGCGAGACCCGCTTCACCGGCTACGCAGGCACCCGCGGCGCTGGCCGCGTGCTGGCGCTGTTCAAGGAAGGCATGAACGTCGACAGCCTGAACGCCGGCGAGGAGGGCGTGGTGGTCCTCGACCAGACGCCGTTCTACGCCGAGTCCGGCGGCCAGGCCGGCGACTGCGGCTATCTGGAAGCCAATGGCCTGCGCTTCGACGTGCGCGACACCCGCAAGGCCGGCGGCGCCTTCCTGCACCACGGCATCCTCGATGCCGGCAGCCTGAGCGTCGGCGATCAGGTCGAGGCGGTGGTCGATGCCACGGTGCGCGGCGCCACCGCGCTCAACCACTCGGCCACCCACCTGCTGCACGCCGCGCTGCGCCAGATCCTCGGCGAGCACGTCGGTCAGAAGGGTTCGCTGGTCGACAGCCAGCGTCTGCGCTTCGACTTCAGCCACTTCGAGGCGATCAAGCCCGAGCAGCTCAAGGCGCTGGAGGAACTGGTCAACGCCGAGATCCGCAAGAACAGCGAGGTCGAGACCGAGGAAACCGACATCGACACCGCCAAGGCCAAGGGCGCCATGGCGCTGTTCGGCGAGAAGTACGGCGACAGCGTGCGCGTGCTGAGCATGGGCGGCGGTTTCTCCGTCGAGCTGTGCGGCGGCACCCACGTTTCGCGTACCGGCGACATCGGCCTGTTCAAAATCGTCAGCGAAGGCGGTGTGGCTGCCGGCGTGCGCCGCATCGAGGCGGTGACCGGCGCGCAGGCGCTGGACTACCTCAACGCTGCCGAGGAGCAGCTGAAGGACGCCGCCGCGCTGGTCAAGGGCAGCCGCGACAACCTGCTGGACAAGCTGGGCGGCCTGCTCGAGCGCAACCGCCAGTTGGAAAAGGAGCTGGAACAGCTCAAGGCCAAGGCCGCCAGCGCCGCCGGCGACGACCTGGCCGGCGCGGCCATCGAGGTGGCCGGGGTCAAGGTGCTGGCCACGCGTCTCGATGGCCTAGATGGCAAGGCCCTGCTGGCGCTGGTCGACCAGCTGAAGAACAAGCTGGGTCGCGCCGTGGTGCTGCTGGGCGGCGAGTTCGACGGCAAGGTGGTGCTGGTGGCCGGAGTGACCCAGGACCTGACCGCCAAGCTCAAGGCGGGCGAGCTGATGAAGCAGGCGGCTGCCGTGGTCGGCGGCAAGGGCGGCGGTCGCCCGGACATGGCCCAGGGGGGCGGCGTGGACGCCGGCAAACTGGACGAGGCGCTGGCGCTGGTCGAGCCGTTCGTCGCCGCCGCGTTCTGACCTCTCCCCATGGAGCCCGCCCCGCGCCCGGCGGGTTCTTGGCAGGTACAGACCTGACAGGTTTAATGGGCGACTTTTTTACGGTTAGGCGGCAGCGAAATGGCATTGATCGTACAGAAATTCGGCGGCACCTCGGTCGGCAGCGTCGAGCGCATCGCGCAGGTGGCCGAGAAGGTGAAGAAGTTCCGCGAGGCGGGCGATGACATCGTGGTCGTGGTGTCGGCCATGAGCGGCGAGACCAACCGTCTGATCGACCTGGCCAAGCAGATCATGCCGCAGCCGGATCCGCGCGAGCTGGATGCGATCATTTCCACCGGCGAGCAGGTCACCATCGGTCTGCTGGCCATGGCGCTGATCCAGCGCGGCGTGCCGGCGGTGTCCTTCACCGGCAACCAGGTGCGCATCCTCACCGACAGTGCCCACACCAAGGCGCGCATCCTCGAGATCGACGACCAGCGCCTGCGTGCCGAGCTGAAGGCCGGTCGCGTGGTGGTGGTCGCCGGCTTCCAGGGCGTCGACGAGACGGGGGCCATCACCACCCTCGGTCGCGGCGGCTCCGATACCACCGGCGTGGCCCTGGCGGCGGCGCTGAAGGCCGACGAGTGCCAGATCTACACCGACGTCGACGGCGTCTACACCACCGACCCGCGGGTGGTGCAGCGTGCCCGCCGGCTGGAGAAAATCACCTTCGAGGAGATGCTGGAAATGGCCAGCCTCGGCTCCAAGGTGCTGCAGATCCGTTCGGTCGAGTTCGCCGGCAAGTACAACGTTCCGCTGCGCGTGCTGCACAGCTTCCAGGAGGGTCCGGGCACCCTCATTACCATCGACGAAGAGGAATCCATGGAACAGCCGATCATCTCCGGCATCGCCTTCAATCGCGACGAAGCCAAGCTGACCATCCGCGGCGTCCCGGATACCCCCGGCGTGGCGTTCAAGATCCTCGGCCCGATCAGTGCCGCCAACGTGGAAGTGGACATGATCGTGCAGAACGTGGCGCACGATAACACCACCGACTTCACCTTCACGGTGCACCGCAACGACTACGACAAGGCGCTGGGTGTGCTGAAACAGACCGCCGCCGCGATGGGCGCGCGCGAAGTGTCCGGTGATACCGAGATCGCCAAGGTGTCCATCGTCGGTGTCGGCATGCGCTCCCACGCCGGCGTGGCCAGCCGCATGTTCGAAGCCCTGGCCAAGGAGAACATCAATATCCAGATGATCTCCACCTCGGAAATCAAGGTCAGCGTAGTCGTCGAGGAGAAGTATCTCGAGCTGGCCGTGCGCGCCCTGCATACCGCTTTCGATCTGGACGCTCCGGCCCGACAGGGTGAGTGACGTTCACTGAGCAAAAGGCGCGGGTTTCCGCGCCTTTTGTCGTTTTTGGCCGCCCGGCAGCCTTTTATTCTGGCGGGGCTGGTCAATACTTGGGCGATAGCCAGCAGGTTTAATGCCTGCGGCTGTGTGACCGTTTTTTTTTATCTTGCAGACAGCTGTCCTGAAACAGACGTAAGGAGAAATGGAATGCTAATTCTGACTCGCCGGGTAGGAGAGACCTTGATGGTCGGTGACGATGTGACCGTGACCGTGCTGGGCGTGAAGGGCAATCAGGTGCGCATTGGTGTCAATGCCCCGAAGGAAGTCGCCGTGCATCGCGAAGAAATCTATCAGCGCATCCAGAAGGAGAAGGACGAAGAACCAAGCCATTGATTCTTTTTCGATTTTTATCGAATCAGGGCTTTGCAAACGGGGTTTGCTTGGGTATAGTACGCCCCGTGTTGCGGAGAGGTGGCCGAGTGGCCGAAGGCGCTCCCCTGCTAAGGGAGTACACCTCAAAAGGGTGTCGGGGGTTCGAATCCCCCCTTCTCCGCCATTATTTTGCATTACCAGGTGTAGAGATGTTGTTCGATCACGTAAGTGATTGAAAATTAAAGAAAAACATCTTGACTGTCGCGTGACAGAGCCTATAATGCGCACCGTCAAGTGCACTCATAGCTCAGCTGGATAGAGTACCCGGCTACGAACCGGGCGGTCGGAGGTTCGAATCCTCCTGAGTGCACCATATTCGAGCTGTCAGCCAAGGCTGTCAGTTCAATCCAGAGGTGAACTGGCTAAACATCACAGATGCACTCATAGCTCAGCTGGATAGAGTACCCGGCTACGAACCGGGCGGTCGGAGGTTCGAATCCTCCTGAGTGCACCATATCGAAAAAGGCCTGCAGTCATGCAGGCCTTTTTTTTTGCCCATTCGCCATCGGACTTCGGCCCGGTGGCGATGCACCGCGAGTGCCCGCAACGCTCGCCGGTGCAGGCGACGGACTCCGCTGCAGGTCGAGATTTTTTGCCTGTGGCGGGGTGAGCGAATGCTACCATTGCGCTTATCTGCCCCCAGCGGGGTGCGTGGACATCCAGTCATGGACTTACCCAGTAGACCTACCGAACCTCGATTGTTCGTCAGCATCTTGAAAGATTGATCACCCTCGGTGCGCCGTCCTGCCGCTGGGGGACAGGGAGTGCGCCATCATGAGCGAAGCTGAAGCGAAAAAGCCGCAGGAAAGCCTGCAGGATCGCCTGGCTCAAGTGATCGACCTGCTGCACCGGCAGCGACTGGTCGAGCAACTGGCCCACCGCCAGGAAGGCGGCCACCACGAGTTGGTGGAAAATCTGGTGCACCGCCAGAATCTGGCCGAACTGCAGCGCAAGCTCGACGACCTGCACCCGGCCGACATCGCCCATATCCTCGAAGCCCTGCCTCTGGATGATCGCCTGACCGTCTGGCAGCTGGTCAAGGCCGAGCGCGACGGCGACATCCTCCTCGAAGTGTCCGATGCGGTGCGCGAAACCCTGATCGCCGACATGGACGATCACGAGATTCTTGCCGCCACCCGCGACCTGGATGCCGACGAACTGGCCGATCTGGCGCCGGAACTGCCGCGCGATGTGGTCCACGAACTGATGGAGACGCTCGACGCGCAGCAGCGCGAGCGAGTGCGTTCGGCGCTGTCCTACGAGGAGGATCAGGTCGGTGCGCTGATGGACTTCGAGATGGTCACCATCCGTGACGATGTGACCCTCGAGGTGGTGCTGCGTTACCTGCGCCGGCTCAAGGAGTTGCCGGGGCATACCGACAAGCTGTTCGTGGTCGATTACGACGGCATGCTGCAGGGCGTGCTGCCGATCAAGCGGCTGCTGGTCAACGACCCGGACAAGAAGGTGGCCGAAGTGATGGCCACCGATCCGGTCGGCTTCCAGCCTGACGAGGACGCCTACGAGGCGGCCCAGGCCTTCGAGCGCTATGACCTGATTTCCGCGCCGGTGGTGGACAAGAGCGGCAAGCTGATCGGCCGCCTGACCATCGACGAGATGGTCGACCTGATCCGCGAGGAAAGCGAAAGCGAAGTGCTGAACATGGCCGGTCTGCGCGAGGAGGAAGACATCTTCGCCTCGGTGTGGAAGTCGGTGCGCAACCGCTGGGCCTGGCTGGCGCTCAATCTGATCACCGCCTTCGTCGCCTCGCGGGTGATCGGTCTGTTCGAGGGCTCCATCGAGAAGCTGGTGGCACTGGCGGCGCTGATGCCCATCGTCGCGGGTATCGGCGGCAACTCCGGCAATCAGACCATCACCATGATCGTGCGCGCGATGGCGCTTGATCAGGTGGGTACCGGCAACACCATGCGTCTGCTGCGCAAGGAGCTGGGCGTTGGTCTGCTCAACGGTGTGGTGTGGGGCGGGGTGATCGGCTCCGTGGCCTGGTATCTGTATGGCAGCTGGTCGCTGGGCGCGGTCATGACGGGCGCGATGACCCTCAACCTGCTGCTGGCCGCGCTGATGGGCGTGCTGATTCCGATGACCCTGGCGCGTTTCGGGCGCGATCCGGCGATGGGCGCCAGTGTGATGATTACGGCGGTCACCGACAGTGGCGGCTTCTTCATCTTTCTCGGCTTGGCGACCCTGTTCCTGCTGTAGCTGCCGCTGGGCTGCTGTTCATAGATAAAAGCCGCCTTTCGAGGCGGCTTTTCATTGGGCGTTGTTCAGCTTTTCTGAGTGCCGGGGCTGCTGCCGAGCAGGGCGATCAGTGCGCTCTGCTGCGGCTGGGGCAGCTGGCGAAAGTGGCGCAGCAGCTGATGCTCGTGGGGATGCAGTTCGCCATGGACCGGCGCATTGGCGGCAGCGTCAGGCAGGTTGCCTTCGGCGAGCAGGGTCTTTTCCAGGCGCGCGATGATCTCGGAGTTCATGCTGCGATGGTAGTGGCGGGCAACTTCGGCGATGCGCGAACGCATGCCTTCCGGCAGGCGCACGACGAACTTGTCGGCAGTCCGGCTGGAGCGGGAGGCGGGGCTCTGTTTCATGGGCTCTCGATGACCGATTTATCAGGGTATGCAGATCGATATATAAATGTGGCAACGGTATGACCACGCTTTGGCGTGTCCGTTCAGCGGTGTTCTCCTGGTCCGGGTTTTCTGTCGGTGCGCAGGTGCTTCCTGGCGATTGCTGCTGTGGGCAGTGTGCGGGCTGCCGGCGATCATGGCCAGTTGTCGGCGGCGGAATTGCGAATGGTTCTACATCTGCGCGCTGTCCGGCTGCGGCAGAGAAGTCGTGCAGGGGCATGACAAGCCGCAGATCCTCGTTTAACATCGCCGACCCAGCGCGCCTGTAGCTCAGCTGGATAGAGCGACCGCCTCCTAAGCGGTAGGTCGGGGGTTCGAATCCCCCCTCGCGCACCATATTGTTGATGCACAGCAAAGGGTTACGTCTTCTGGCGTAACCCTTTTGCATTTCTGCTGCAGGTCCATGCACAGTAAGCTGTTGTCATGGCGCCCTATGGGGCGGTCCATGCTGCTCCTCAAACCGCCGGCTCCCTTGCCTGGCAGTACTGCTCCGGGCTCAGGCTCGAGGGTGGGTTGTCCTCGTTACCCCTGGCGAAACTGCTGTCTCTTGAGTGATTGCGGATGAATCGGTTATTCACCCTGCGCGGCTTGCTGCTGAGCGCCTTTCTCGGTTTCGGCCTGCTGGTGTCCGTGTATCAGCTGGTGTCGGTGCATCGCCATTCGCTGCAGGAGGCGATGAGCGAGCTGGAAACCACGACCGATTTCATCGGCCATTTCCTGGCCGGCGGCCTGGAGCTGAACGGTTCCGCTTCGATCGATCAGCTCGGCCATCTGTTCGCTGAGCATCTCAACCATCCGGCGCTGGTCTACGCCGCGGTGCTGGACAGTGGCGGGCGGATGCGCTCGCTCAGTCTGCCGCAGGGTGTCACGCGTATGCCGCTGAGTGTCCCGGCCATCGAGCGCCTGCTGGGTGAGCGGGCCGGCCTGGAGGGGAGCCACCTGCACTGGCTGGAGGAGGGCGACCTGCTCCTCGGCGGTTACCCGCTGGGGACGAGCACCGGGCTGGCGGGGCAAGGCGTACCGGACATGGTGGTGCTGGCCATGCGTACCGACACGCTGCGCGCCCATGCCTGGTCGCGCACCGGCAAGCAGTTGCTCCTGCTGCTGTTGCCGTTGCTGCTGCTGGCCCTGCTGTTGGCCTGGCTGCTCAAACGCCTGCTCACCGACCGCATCGAGGAGTTGCTGCAGGATGTTCGGCGCATGAGCAGCGGGCGACTGGGCACGCTACCGCTGCTGGGCAACGACGAGGTGGGCCAGCTGGCTGCCGAGTTCGCCGCGCTGATGCAGCGGGTGGTGACGGCGCGGGATTACAACGAATATCTGCTCAACTGCATCCCCAGCCCGGTCTGGCGGGTTGATGCCGAGCGCACCTGTGTGTACGTGAATGCCGCCTGGCTGCAGTTCACCGGCATGAGCCGGACGGACAGCCTGCTGGAGGGCTGGTGGCAGGCGGTCCATGAGGAGGACCGTCATCTGCTCGAGCCCCTGCTGAGGGCCGGCGGCGATGGTTTCGGCAAGGGCTTCTCGTCGCGCCTGCGCCTGCGCTCGCGGACGGGCCACTTCCACTGGATGCAGCTGCACGGCGAGCCGCTGGTCGGGCACGATGGCCGTTTCCACGGCTACATCGGCAGCTGCTTCGACATGCAGGCCGAGCTGGACGCCGGCGCCGAACTGATGGCCAAGGAGGCGCGCTTCCGCGGCCTGGTCGAGCGCTCGCTGGTGGGCGTCTACGTGTTGCGCGACGGGCACTTCGAGTACGTCAATCCGCGCATGGCCGAATGGTTCGGCTACCAGGCGGACGATCTGGTGGCGCGGGCGCTGCTGGATCTGGTCGGCGAGGGGAGTCGCGCCGAGGTCGGCAGCATGCTAGCCCGTTGCGAGAGCGGCGAACGGGCTTCGGTGCACTTCGAGTTCCGCGCCCTGACCCGTGACGGCCGGGAGTTCATGGCCGAGGCATTCGGCACGCGCATCGAGCTGGATGGCCTGCCGGCGATCATCGGCACGCTGCTGGATGTCAGCCAGCGCTACCGGGACCGCGAAACCATTCAGGCGGTGGTGGATGCCGTGGTGGCCAGCCCTATGGTGCTGTGGCGCCGCAAGCTCGAGAACGGCTGGCCGGTGCAGTACGTTTCGGACAACGTCGAGCGCTGGGGCTACAGTGCCGAGCAGTTGCTTGACGGATCGCGCTGGTTCACCACCCTGATCCATCCGGACGATCTGGCGCTGGTGCTGGGCGAGGTGGAGCGCTGCATTCACGAGCGCTGTCCGGAGTTCGTCCTCGAATACCGCATCCGTACCGGAGTCGGCAGCTATATCTGGATCGAGGACTACTCGCGGCTGCACCGCGACACGGCCGGCGAGGTGCAGTATCTCGAGGGGCTGCTGATCGACATCTCGGCGCGCAAGGCGACGGACGAGAAGCTGCGGCATGCCGCGGCGGTGTTCACCAATGCCCGTGAGGGGGTGGTGATCACCGACACCTCGCCGCGGATCATCGCGGTCAACCGCGCGTTCTGCGACATCACCGGCTACGAGGAGCACGAGGTGCTCGGGTGCAACCCCAGCATTGTCAGCTCCGGTCGACAGAGCAAGGAATTCTACCGCGACATGTGGGCGGCGCTGCTCGACGAGGGGCACTGGCAGGGCGAGGTGTGGAACCGGCGCAGGAGCGGCGAGGTGTTCCCGCAATGGCACAGCATCAGCGCGGTACGTGACGACAAGGGCAAGCTGACCAACTATGTCGCGGTGTTCAGCGATATTTCCCAGCTCAAGGAGTCCGAGGCCCAGCTCGAGCGCCTGGCGCACTACGACCCGCTGACCGGCCTGCCCAATCGCCTGCTGGTGCAGTCGCACCTCAATGGCGCCATCGAGCGGGCCCGCCGCCTGCATTGCAAGGTGGCGGTGCTGTTCCTCGATCTGGATGGTTTCAAGCGGGTCAACGACAGTCTCGGTCATTCGGTCGGGGACGAGCTGCTGGTGTTGATCGCCCGCCGTCTGCGCCAGCGCATCCGCGCCGAGGACATGTTCGCCCGCCTGGGCGGCGACGAGTTCCTGCTGGTGCTGGAGTCCATCCACCATCCCGAAGAGGCGGCGACGGTGGCGCAGGATCTGATCAACCTCCTGCAGCAGCCGTTCCGCGCCGGCAGTGGCCATGAGCTGTTCGTTGGCGCCAGCATCGGCATCAGCCTGTTCCCCGACGACGGCCAGGAAATGGCCGAGCTGATCCGCTGTGCGGATGTGGCCATGTATCAGGCCAAGGAGAACGGGCGCAACAGCTACCATTTCCACACCAAGGAGCTGACCCGCGCCGCGGAGAACCGTCAGGCTCTGGAAAGCCGCCTGCATCGAGCGATCACCGCCCAGGAGTTCGTGCTGTACTACCAGCCGCAGGTGGATGTCGCCAGCGGACGGATACTCGGCTTCGAGGCGCTGGTGCGCTGGCAGCCGGAGAGCGGCGAGCCGGTCTCGCCGGGGGTGTTCATCCCTTTGCTCGAGGAAACCGGGCTGATCCTGGCGCTCGGCGACTGGGTGCTGCACGAGGCCTGTCGCCAGGCCCTGCGCTGGCACGAGGCGGGCTTGTTCGACGTGCCGGTCAGCGTCAACCTGTCGCCGCACCAGTTCCAGCATCTGGATGTGGTTGAGCTGGTCCGCCGGGCGCTGGAGCACAGCGGCCTGCCGGGGGCGCTGCTCGAGCTGGAAATCACCGAGGGCGCGTTGATGGCGCAGGACCTGACGACCCAGGCGCGTCTGAGTGAGCTCAAGGCGCTGGGCGTGCGTCTGGCGGTGGACGATTTCGGCACCGGCTATTCGTCGCTGGCCTATCTCAGTCGCTTCCCTCTCGACAAGCTGAAGATCGACAAGAGCTTCATTGACGGCCTGGGCCAGGACGAGCGCGCCGACAAGATCGTCGCCACGATCATCGCCATGGGCCAGGGGCTGGATCTGCAGGTGATTGCCGAAGGCGTGGAGAGCGCGGGGCAGCTGCAACTGTTGCGCGGGCTGGGTTGCGACGCGGTGCAGGGCTATCTGTGCGGCCGCCCGCTGCCAGCGGAGCAGGCGGCTGCCCGCCTGGCGCAGGAGCGGCAGGCCCTGCCGGCCTGAATGGCAAGAGGGGATCAGCCCGGCAGCAGGGCGCGCAGCCAGGCGTTGACGTC
>DATCUN010000062.1:0-3601 GCA_036561825.1 Pseudomonas sp. | reverse complement strand
CGAAGGACGAACCCATGCGTATCGACCGTTTGACCAGCAAACTGCAACTGGCGCTTTCCGACGCCCAGTCCCTGGCCGTGGGCCGCGATAACAGCGCCATCGAGCCGCTGCACCTGATGTCCGCTCTGCTCGAGCAGCAGGGTGGCTCGATCCGCCCGCTGCTGCTGCAGGTCGGCTTCGACATCGCCGCCCTGCGCCAGGCGCTGAACCAGGCTCTCGACGACCTGCCGAAGATCCAGAACCCCACCGGCGACGTGAACATGTCGCAGGATCTGGCGCGCCTGCTCAATCAGGCCGATCGCCTGGCCCAGCAGAAGGGCGACCAGTTCATCTCCAGCGAGCTGGTGCTGCTCGCTGCGCTGGAAAGCGGCACCAAGCTGGGCAAGCTGCTGCTGGCCCAGGGCGTGAGCAAGAAGGCGCTGGAAAATGCCATCAGCAACCTGCGCGGCGGCGAGGCGGTCAACGATCCCAATGCCGAGGAGTCGCGTCAGGCGCTCGACAAGTACACCGTCGACATGACCAAGCGCGCCGAGGAGGGCAAGCTTGACCCGGTGATCGGTCGCGACGACGAGATCCGCCGTACCATCCAGGTCCTGCAGCGGCGCACCAAGAACAACCCGGTGCTGATCGGCGAGCCGGGCGTGGGCAAGACCGCGATCGTCGAGGGCCTGGCCCAGCGCATCGTCAACGGCGAGGTGCCCGACGGCCTCAAGGACAAGCGCCTGCTGTCGCTGGACATGGGCGCGCTGATCGCCGGCGCCAAGTTCCGCGGCGAGTTCGAGGAGCGCCTCAAGGCGGTGCTCAACGAACTGGGCAAGCAGGAAGGCCGGGTCATCCTGTTCATCGACGAGCTGCACACCATGGTCGGCGCCGGCAAGGCCGAGGGCTCGATGGATGCCGGCAATATGCTCAAACCGGCGCTGGCGCGCGGCGAGCTGCACTGTGTCGGTGCCACCACCCTCGACGAGTACCGCCAGTACATCGAGAAGGACGCCGCGCTGGAGCGCCGCTTCCAGAAGGTGCTGGTCGACGAGCCGAGCGAGGAGGACACCATCGCCATCCTCCGTGGCTTGAAAGAGCGCTACGAGGTGCACCACGGGGTGACCATCACCGACGGCGCGATCATCGCCGCTGCCAGGCTCTCCCATCGCTACATCACCGACCGCCAGCTGCCGGACAAGGCCATCGACCTGATCGACGAGGCCGGCAGCCGCATCCGCATGGAAATCGACTCCAAGCCTGAGGAGCTGGACCGCCTGGATCGCCGCCTGATCCAGCTGAAGATCGAGCGCGAGGCGCTGAAGAAGGAAACCGACGAGGCGACCAAGAAGCGCCTGGCCAAGCTGGAAGAGGACATCGCCAAGCTGGAGCGCGAGTACGCCGACCTCGAGGAGATCTGGAAATCGGAGAAGGCCGAAGTGCAGGGCTCGGCGCAGATCCAGCAGCAGCTGGAGCAGGCCAGGGCCGACATGGAGGCGGCGCGCCGCCGCGCCGACCTGCAGCGCATGGCCGAGCTGCAGTACGGCACCATCCCCGAGCTGGAGCGCAAGCTGGCCACGGTCGACGAGCGCGAACCGCGCGAGCACCAGCTGCTGCGCAACCGCGTCACCGAGGAAGAAATCGCCGAGGTGGTGTCCAAGTGGACCGGCATCCCGGTGGCCAAGATGATGGAGGGCGAGCGCGACAAGCTGCTGCGCATGGAGAGCGAACTGCACAAGCGGGTGATCGGCCAGCACGAGGCGGTGGTGGCGGTGTCCAACGCGGTACGCCGTTCGCGCGCCGGGCTGGCCGATCCCAACCGGCCGAGCGGCTCCTTCCTGTTCCTCGGCCCGACCGGCGTGGGCAAGACCGAGCTATGCAAGGCGCTGGCCGAGTTCCTCTTCGATACTGAGGAGGCCATGGTGCGCATCGACATGTCCGAGTTCATGGAGAAGCACTCGGTGTCCCGCCTGATCGGCGCCCCGCCGGGCTACGTCGGCTACGAGGAGGGCGGTTACCTGACCGAGGCGGTGCGCCGCAAGCCCTACTCGGTGATCCTCATGGACGAGGTGGAGAAGGCCCATCCGGATGTGTTCAACGTGCTGCTGCAGGTGCTCGAGGACGGCCGCCTGACCGACAGTCAGGGCCGCACCGTGGACTTCAAGAACACCGTGGTGGTGATGACCTCCAACCTCGGCTCGGCGCAGATCCAGGAGCTGGTCGGCGATCCGGAAGCGCAGCGCGCGGCGGTGATGGATGCGGTGAGCCACCACTTCCGTCCGGAATTCATCAACCGCATCGACGAGGTGGTGGTGTTCGACCCGCTCGGCAAGGAGCAGATCGGCGGCATCGCCGAGATCCAGCTCGGTCGCCTGCGTTCGCGCCTGGCCGAGCGCGAGCTGAGCCTGGAGCTGACCCCGGAGGCGCTGGAGAAACTGGTCGCCGTCGGCTACGACCCGGTGTACGGCGCGCGCCCGCTCAAGCGCGCGATCCAGCGCTGGATCGAGAACCCACTGGCGCAGCAGATCCTCGCTGGCGAGTTCGCGCCGGGGGCGACTATCCATGCCAAGGTCGAGGGCGAGGAGATCGTGTTCGCCTGACCGCGAACACAGCTTGGCGCCCCTCGGGCGCCAAGCTGTGGCGATGGAGGTGGGTCGCTCCGGCGCGTCAAGGTGTGGATGCAAGCAATAAGGGCACGAGGCTTTGGGGCGTCGTGCCCTTGTTGTTTGTGGGGGCGGCAGGTCGACGGGGTCAGCTATCGGCCGGTAATGCTTTGCCGTCTTCCATCCGTTGCAGGACCCGATAGATCGCCTGCAGGGCGCGCTCCATCAGCGGCGTATCTGTCGGTTCGCCGAGCAGGCGCACGCTGCCGTCCTGCAACGCCTGGGCCAGGTGGGCGGCGGGCCAGCTGCGGCTGTGTTCGCCGCTGGGGTCGATGAACAGGTAGTGTCGGGTCGCCGGGCTGAACCAGGACAGGCGCAGGCGGCGCTGCTGGCCGTCCTCATGGAAGCCAAACAGAGTGCCGAACGGCAGTGACTGCAGCTGTTGCAGGCGAGCCTCCAGTTCCTTCGGCAGGTCTCCGGGCGCGGTGACGTGGGCGGACAGGTCGGCTTCCGGCTGTCCCTGCAGCATGGCGCCAAGCGGGCTGTCCGGCAGCTGCGCGCTCAGGCGGGCGGCCAGCTCCGGCTGCTGTGCCTGCACCGCATGCTGGCAGGTGACCACATCCTGCAGCAGGCGGCGGATGCGGTCTTCGGGCAGGCTGCCCAGTTGCTGCAGGCCTGTGCGCAGTTGCTCCAGCAGCTCCAGGCGTTCGCGCTGCAGGCGCTCGCGGCCGCTGTGGTCCAGTGGTGTACAGCTCCAGGCCAGTTGATCGGCGACCAGGCAGGCGCGTCGCCATTCATCGCTCTGCTCGCCCTGGCGCAGATGAGTCAGGGTCAGTACGTCGCGCCAGCCGCTCTCCAGCAGCTCGTGAATCAGGCGTGGCAGCGTCCGGCCGATCAGTACCCGACGGATCTGCTCGCCGGCCTGCTGTCGGGCGGCCTGCAAGCGGTCGTGGCCGCGCGCGGCATCCAGGGTGCGCCGCTCGCGTAGCTCTATGCGCTGCTGCAGGCGACGCAGGTAC
>DATCUN010000061.1:0-5970 GCA_036561825.1 Pseudomonas sp. | reverse complement strand
GGGTCGTTCACCGCCGCCGCGGAACGCCTCGGCATCACCAAGGCCGTGGTCAGCCAGCAGGTGGCTCGGCTGGAGCGCGAGTTCCGGACCTCCCTGCTGGTGCGCACCACGCGCAAGGTGCAGGCCACGGAGGTGGGCCGGGCCTTCTACGAGCGGTGCGCCGTGGTCCTGCGCGAGGCGGAGCATGCGTTCGATGGCCTGGCCGAGCGGTCGGCCGAGCCCTCGGGCATGTTGCGGCTCACCGCGCCTTTCGACTATGGCGTCGGCGTGGTCGTGCCTGCCATCGCCGCGTTCACGAAGCGCTATCCCGCGTGCAAGGTCGATGCCGTGCTGAGCGACCAGACGCTGGACCTGATGGCCGGCAACTTCGAGATGGCGATCCGTGTCGGCTGGCTGGCCGAGACGGGCGAGCAGGCGCGAAAGATCGGCGCCTTCCGCCAGTTGCTCGTCGCGTCGTCGTCCATGCGGCGGGAGGTCGCGGCGCTCGAGCGCCCCACGGACATGGCCGCCTTGCCGTTCGTGGCCAACACCGCCTTGCGGGATCACCTCCGATGGCGTTTCTCCCTGGACGGGACCGAGGACCAGGTCGTTCAGGTGCAGGCCTCCATCTTTCTGGACGCGACGCTCGCCGTCCGCGAGGCCGTGCGCCAGGGTGCGGGGCTGTCGGTGCTCCCCGACTACGCGGTTGCCGAGGATCTTGCCGCCGGGCGACTCATCGAAGTGCTGCCGCGCTGGCACCTGCCTTCCGGAGGCATCCATGCCGTGTTTCCGGCGGCGCGTTATCGCCCGGCGAAGGTTCGCGCGTTCGTCGATCTGTTGGCGGAGCGGGAGCAGAAGCGGCAGGGCGTCGGCCGCTGATGCTGCCGGTCGATGGGCTCAGCCCTCTTGCTGCGTGGCGGTGGCGCCGTGAAGGGTGGGGTAGTCGGTGTAGCCGCGCTCTTCGCCCTGGTAGAAGGTCGAAGGATCGGCCGCATTCAACGCAGCGCCGTTCCTGAACCGCTCGACCAGGTCCGGATTGGCCAGGAACGGTGTGCCGAATGCGACCAGATCGGCCGAACCCGAACGAAGTGCCGCGGCAGCACGCTCGGCGTCGTAGCCGCCATTGGCGATGTACTTGCCGCCGAAGCGGCGCTTCAGTTCGGTGAAGTCGAACGAGCCCGTGCCCAGTTGCATGACATGCAGGTACGCCAGCCCATAGGTCTTGAGCATCTCGGCTGCGTGGCCGTAGGTCGCCTGCGGATCGCTGTCTTTCTTGGCGAAGCCATCGAAGAGGGGCGACAGACGGACGCCGACACGGTCCGCCCCGAAAACCGGCGTCACCGCTTCGACCAGGTCCTGGAGGAAGCGGATGCGGTTTTGCACCGATCCGCCGTAGGCGTCGGTCCGGGCATTGGTGCTGTCGCGCAGAAACTGATCGATCAGGTAGCCATTCGCGCCGTGGAGCTCCACGCCATCGAAGCCGGCCGCCTTGGCGTTCTCGGCGCCTCGGCGAAAGTCGGCGACGACGCCTGGAATCTCGGCCAGCGTCAGCGCCCTCGGGGTCTCGTAAGGTTGGAGGCCCGTGGGGGTGTAGAGCTCGCCATCCGCCTTGATCGCAGACGGCGCCACGGGCAACGCGCCGCTGGCCTGGACCGAGGAATGCGACAGCCGGCCGACGTGCCAGAGTTGCAGGAAGATGCGTCCACCCTCCGCGTGGACCGCGTCGGTCACACGCTTCCAGCCGGCGACCTGGGCTGGGGTGAAGATGCCGGGCGTTCTCGGGTAGCCCTTCGCTTGTGCCGAGACCTGCGAGCCTTCCGAAATGATGAGGCCGGCGCCAGCGCGCTGGCGGTAGTACTCGGCGGTCGTCGACGTCGCAACGTCACCTTCACCGGCGCGACTGCGCGTCATCGGCGCCATCACCAGGTGGTTTTTCAATGGCAGTGGGCCCACCTGCGTGGGGGCGAACAAGGGGGCGAGATGGGTGGAGGTCATGGATGCTTTCTGGTGACTGGATCGATCGAGCGCTCGAACTGCGTTCAGTTCGTCTGGCGAGTGCCGGGCAGTCGCCCGCTGTTGCGAAGCTCGGCGCCGATGCGCCGGATCTCCTGTTCGCCCTGTGCAAGGGCGGCCTTGCTCGTGTGCACCGAGTAGCGGCCCATGACCAGGTCGTGCGGATGCTTCACGGCGGAGCCCAGCACGAAGGACGTGTCGCCGTGCGCCACGACGTCGATGGCCTGCGCCGATTCCTCGAACACGGCGAGTTCACCCGTCGCGACCATGCCGCCCGCGTCGAGCCGACCCGTGTCGATCGCCAGCCAGGCCACGGTGTGGCCTTCCGGTGTCGCGTACGTCCAGCGTTCGCCGTTTTTCAGGTGGATGGCCAGGTAGTTCATGTCCGCGGGGGCGGGCACCGGGCTTTTCGCTGCGCCGTAGCGTCCGAGCAGCACGCGTGCCGGACCTTCCTGGGGGATGTCGGCCGGCGCCAGGTAGAGGCTCTCCGCGGGTGCGTTTTCTTCTGCCGCGGGCAGGGCCACCCAAAGCTGAAAGCCCAGCATGGGGGAACCCTTGACCGGGGCACCGGTGTGCCACACGCCGTTGCCCGCGCGCATCCACTCCACGCCGCCGGCGGGCAGCACGCCCTTCTTGCCGGTCGTGTCCGCATAGTTCACGTCGCCTTCGCGCAGGAAGGTCAGCGTGGCGATGCCCGAATGGGGGTGCATGCCGAAGTTCTGTCCCGTCAGCGCCGAGGAGCGGACCAGGTCCAGAAACACGAAGGGCTTGAGGAATGCGCCGAGGTCGCCCGGGCTCATGAGCCGGGTGATCGGGCCGTGCGCGTCGCCGCGGGTCCGGTGGACGATGGCGCGCGTGTCGATGCGTGTTGCGATGGTCATTGCGTTGCTCCTGCTGGTGTCAGCGGGTGGCACTTGAAAGGGTGGAAGGGGCGGGCAGCGAAGCCGGGCGCAATTTCCAGGCGACGAAGGCCGAGAGCAGTCCCAGCACGATCGCTGGCGCGGGGTTGCCGCCGATCAGCAGCAGATGGGTCCCCACGCCGCCGACCATGGTCGCCGTCAGGAGCAGGCCGCCGACGAAACCGGTGGCAGGCACGAGCAGAAGGATGGCGCCGATCACTTCGACGGCGCCCGTGAGGTAGCGGAACCATTGGCCGAAGCCGACAGCGTCGAACAGTTGCACCATCTGCGGCACGCCGGCCAGCTTGGTGGCGCCGGCCGCGCCGAAGGCCAGGGCCAGAAGAATCCGGAGGCCCCAGACGATGCGGCGCTGGGTGAGGGAAAGCGGTTGTGACGTGGTCATGGCGTGATGTCTTGTTCGGTAAATGAAGGCCTTCTGTGGCCGATGGACGAAGAATAGGATCGCCACCATTGAATGACTAGGTGATGCAATTGGATTGAACTGATCCGTTTTTCAAAGTAATCTGCGTGCCATGGTGGATTTGAACGACATCGCCCTGTTCGTGCAGGTCGTGCGCAGCGGCAGCTTTGCGGGGGCCGCGCGCCGGCTCGGCGTGCCGTCCAACACGGTGAGCCGACGCGTCCAGGCGCTCGAGGCGCAACTCGGCACGCGGCTGCTGCAGCGCTCCACCCGCAAGCTCACCCTCACCAGTGCGGGCGAGGCATTCCAGGAACGCTGCGCCAGCGCGGTGGATGGATTGATCGACGCGGGCCAGGAATTGATGACCGGTCACCACGAGCCCAGCGGCCTGGTGCGAGTCGCGGCGCCCGCCGATTTCTTCGATTTCTTCTTGATGGAATGGGTCGCTGACTTTCTGGCCGCGCATCCGCGGGTCCGACTGGACTTCGTGCTCAGCGACGCGCGGGCCGACCTGATTGCCGAGCGGATAGACGTCGCGTTCCGTGGCGGCGCGCTGCGGGACTCGGGCTACGTCGGCCGTCAGGTGCTGCGCGAAGGCAATGACGTGCTGGTGGCCAGCCCGACCTACCTCGCTGCACGCGGTTCACCCGACACGCTGCAGGACCTCAAGAACCATGACTGCGTGAGCTTCGCCCATCCCAGCGGGTATGCGACATGGCGCTTGATGGGGTCCGATGGCGTCGACGAAGAAGTGCAGGTCGCCGCCCGCTTCAGCGGCAACACCGCGCAGGCGCTGCGCAGGGCGACGGTGGCCGGGCTCGGGATCGCCCTGCTGCCGCACACGATCACGGCCTTCGACCTTCAGGCGGACCGGCTGGTGCCGGTGCTGCCGCACTATCGATGCGTGGGCTACGGCCTGAACGTGCTGTACCCCAGCCGACGGCATCTGCCGCTGGCCGTGTCGGCATTCATCGATCTGGTGGTCGAGAAGCTCAACGCGCTGGATGCATCGGCGGTGTCGCAGCGCCCGTGATCAGGCAGACTGCGGCATCCCGTCCGGCGGCGCGGCCTTCGGCCTCGGCGAGGCATCGCCGTCCTCCACGCGCAGGCGCGGCAGGAACTGCGGGTAGTCGCGCTGCATGTAGCCGATCACACCTTCGCGCACGGCGCAGCGCAGGTCGAAGGCCAGGCTCGAATTGGCCGCCGTGCACAGCACGCGCAGCTGCATGGTGCGCTCGGTGGTGTCGGTCACCTGCAGGTTGAAGAAGCGGCCGTCCCATTGCGGGGCCGCCTTCACCAGGCGCTCGACCTCTTCGCGCAGCGGCGCGAGCGGCATGCCGTAGTCGGCGTAGATGAAGACCGAGCCCAGCAGTTGCGAGCCCGTGCGCGTCCAGTTCTGGAACGGCTTCTCGATGAAGTAGCTCAGCGGCAGGATCAGCCGCCGGTCGTCCCAGATGCGCAGCACGACGAAGGTGCCGGTGATCTCTTCCACACGGCCCCATTCGCCTTCGACCACCAGCACGTCGTCGATGCGGATCGGCTGCGCCAGCGCGATCTGCAGGCCGGCGATCAGGTTGCTGAAGACCGGCTTGGCCGCCAGGCCCGCCACGATGCCGATCACGCCCGCCGAGGCCAGCAGGCTGGCACCGACCTGGCGCGCGCCCGGGAAGGTCATCAGCATCATCGATGCACCCGCCACCAGCAGCACGCTGTTGGCGGAGCGCGCCAGCACGCGCGTCTGGGTGAGCACGCGGCGCGCCTGCAGGTTGTCGGCCGCATCGTACGGGTGCTTGGCAATGAGGCCGTCGGCGAAGCCGTTGACGGCGCGCGCCAGCACCCAGGTCGCCATGGCGATCAGCAGCAGGCCGTTGAGGTGGCGAATGCCGGCGATGAAGCGCAGGTCGTCAGGTGCCGCCTGCCACACCGCCTGAAGGGCGACCAGCGGCAGCAGCGCCTGCGCGGGCCCCTTGATGTTGACCAGCAGAGCATGCAGCACGGGCATGTGGCGTGTCACCCTCTGGAGCACCAGGCTGGCCAGTCGATGCACGATCAGCGCAAGGCAGATGGCGATCAGGGCAGAGAGGAGGGGCGGGAACCACGGGTGGCCGAGCAGCATGTCTTTGGTCATCGTTCAGGGGGTCCTTTCAAGGAGCGTTGGTTTCGGGGTGGTCGAGGGATTGCAGGATGCGTGCCGCATCGTCGCGCAGCTGGCTCGAGATGGCCGTGGCGAGGTCGAGCCTGCGCAGCAGCCAGGGACTCACATCGTTGTCGAACGGGTCCGGCAAGGGGACCGCCCCGGCCAGCGTCGTGGCGGGCGGGCTGGCGGGCAGATTGCTGCCGGCGATCGGCGTGCTGCCGATCGCCGCTTCGATGCGTGCGGCCGTGCGTTCCAGCGGCCCTTCGATGTCCGCGGTCGTGAGCCGGTCGCGCCGCAACACCAGCATCGACTTCACGGCACTGAGCTGCGCCAGCAGCTGGTAGCTGTGGGCCTGCAGATGTTCCAGCGGTGCGATGGGCGGCCGCACGGCGCGTGGTTCGGAGAGCGAACGCTGGGTCGCCTGCACCAGCGCCGAGAGACTGTCGAAAGCCTCCTTGCGCGCCAGCCGCCATTCGAGTTCGTGGCGGGTGTCGACCGCATGCAGCTGGCCGAGGCCGAGC
>DATCUN010000060.1:0-2710 GCA_036561825.1 Pseudomonas sp. | reverse complement strand
ACCCGCCAGTTCGACGGCGAGTGGTACGTGATGGAGCGCTCGCTGACCGCCGACGTGGCGCTGGTCAAGGCGTGGAAGGCCGATAAGGCCGGCAACCTGGTGTTCCGCAAGACCGCGCGCAACTTCAACCCGCTGGCGGCGATGGCCGGCAAGGTCTGCGTGGTCGAGGTCGAGGAGCTGGTCGAGACCGGCGCACTGGACGCCGACCAGATCCACCTGCCGGGGATCTACGTGCAGCGCATCGTGGTCAACGCCAGCCCGGAAAAACGCATCGAACAACGCACGCTTTCCAACGCAAAGGCAGGGAGCTGAATCATGGCCTGGACCCGCGAACAGATGGCGCAGCGCGCCGCCCAGGAGCTGCAGGACGGCTTCTACGTCAACCTCGGCATCGGCCTGCCGACCCTGGTGGCCAACTACATCCCCGCCGGCATGGACGTCTGGCTGCAGAGCGAGAACGGCCTGCTCGGCATCGGCCCCTTCCCCAGCGAGGAGCAGGTCGACCCCGACCTGATCAACGCCGGCAAGCAGACCATCACCACCCTGCCCGGCAGCAGCTTCTTCGACAGCGCGGCGAGCTTCGCGATGATCCGCGGCGGCCACGTCAACCTGTCGATCCTCGGCGCCATGCAGGTGTCGGCGCAGGGCGACCTGGCCAACTGGATGATCCCCGGCAAGATGGTCAAGGGCATGGGCGGGGCGATGGACCTGGTGGCCGGCGTCAAGCGCGTGGTGGTGCTGATGGAGCACACCGCCAAGGGCGGCGCGCACAAGATCCTCGAGCGCTGCGACCTGCCGCTGACCGGCGTCGGCGTGGTCGACCGCATCATCACCGACCTGGCCGTGCTGGATGTCACCGAGCAGGGTCTGCAACTGGTCGAACTGGCCGAGGGCGTCAGCTTCGAGGAACTGCAGGCCGCCACCGGCTGCCCGATCCGGCGCTGAGCGCCGCCTGTGCAGCCGCGGCGGCGACGGTGTAGCCTTGCGCATCGAACGCTCCTGACTGCCACACGCCCGGCGCCCCTCGGCGCCGGGCGCGAATGCCGACGAATCCGGAATCTCCCATGGCGAAACAGACCTACAGCATCTCCGACCTGGCCCAAGAGCTGGACGTGACCACCCGCACCATCCGCTTCTACGAGGAGCAGGGCATGCTTGCCCCGGCCCGCCGCGGCCAGGAGCGCATCTACAGTCCCAAGGACCGCGTGGCCCTCAAGCTGATCGTGCGCGGCAAGCGCCTCGGCCTGTCGCTGGCCGAGTGCAAGACCCTGATCGAACTGTACGACCCCAAGACCGGCAACCAGAAGCAGCTCAACATCATGCTTGGCATGATCGCCGAGCGCCGCCAGCAGCTGGAGCAGCAGTTGCTGGACATCCAGCAGATGCAGCTGGAACTGGACAGCGCCGAGGAACGCTGCCGCGCGGCGCTGGCGGAAACCGTCGGCAAGACGGCTGCGGCCAAGTAATTCCCCAACCCTCGAGGATTCCAGCAATGACCGACAGCCACGACCAGGGCCTCAAGGTACGCCGCGAAGTGATGGGCGACGCCTTCGTCGACCGCGCCATGGGCAACGCCACCGACTTCACCGCGCCGCTGCAGGAGTTCGTCAACGCCCACGCCTGGGGCGGGGTGTGGACCCGCGAAGGCCTGCCGCGCAAGACCCGCAGCCTGATCACCCTCGCCGCCCTCACCGCGCTGAAATGCCCGCAGGAACTCAAGGGCCACGTGCGCGGCGCGCTGAACAACGGCTGCACGGTCGAGGAGATCCGCGAGGCGCTGCTGCACTGCGCGGTGTACGCCGGCGTGCCGGCCGCCATCGACGCCTTCCGCGCCGCGCAGGAAGTGATCGACAGCTACCAGGCCGAAAGCTGAAGCGGGCACGCCGAGCCGGGCGGCGGCGCCGACACAAAGTTTTACATCGGCAAACTGAGATTTCCGCCCTGCGACGTGGTCCTACTGAGTGACCGGCAATACCGGCACCTCAGGAGACCCGTTAATGCTTTCGCGTATTTCCCTCGTCATTGCCCTGCTCGCCGGTCTGGCGCTGTTCATTCAAGCGCCGGCCCAGGCCTCCGACCGCGATGGCTACTACAGCCACGACCGCCACGCCGAGGTGCATCGGGCGCCGATGCACTACGAGCGCCCGCGCTACTACCGCCCGGCGCCGGTCTACTACGCCGCGCCCCGCTACCGCCACGAGCGCTACCGCGATGACCGCTACCGCCATGAGTATCGCCATCACCACTACCGCCGCCACCACCGCGACTACGGCTATCGCGACCGCCGCTGGTAGCCGTGCGGGGTGACCCGGCAGGCGATCTCGACCCGCGCCGCGCTAACCCGCCCGGCGCAGGGTCAGATTGATGCGCTGCGCGCCGAGGCGCGGATGCTCGCCCTCCTTGAGCGCCAGCACGCCGTGATAGCGCAGGCGCGCCGGACCACCCCACACCAGTACGTCACCGTGCCCCAGCGGCACGCGCAGCGCCCGCTCGCTGCGCTGCAGGCCGCCGAACAGGAACAGCGCCGGCAGGCCGAGGGAAATCGACACGATCGGTTGGCGCAGGTCGCGTTCGTCGCGGTCCTGATGCAGGCCCATGCGCGCACCGGGCACATAGCGATTGACCAGGCAGGCATCCGGGCAAAAGTCGACGAAACCCGCCGCGGCGGCCGCCCGCCCGGCCAACTCGGCGAGCACCGCCGGCAGCGCCG
>DATCUN010000059.1:0-10490 GCA_036561825.1 Pseudomonas sp. | reverse complement strand
CGGCGATGAAGTAGCGGAGATGACGCAGATCCATGCTGGACGACCTTGTGGGAGGAAACTGGTCGCTTGATACCTTTGCGGTAGCAAGATGACGTTTTTATGGTATTGGACGCTAAGCCATTCGGGCAATAGATTTCTGGTTCGTTCTTCTGTATGGGGAGCGGAACATCGCTGCAAGAAACAAAGAACGGAAACTTACAATAACAAGAGCGATTTTCGAGGGGAAGACATGGAGGTGGCGCCAGTTGTTCGGAGTCCAGTTTAACGGAGTACGGGGCGGATTTCCGTGGAGTATTCAGCTGTTCCGGCAATAAGCGCGGTTCGTCGTTCAGGTCGATGCCGATAATGCTGTTGCTCGATTCTCTGGCGATTATCCTTGCCTGATGGATGGCTCGCAGCTGGCTGCGAAAAATCAGCAGAATATTTTTCGGTGTTGTCCTGACTACCGCCATTTATGGTCGGAAAAAGTGCCTTCAAGTGAATGGCGCTATGCCTGCGTTCGGCCTGAATAAATTACGCGCCCCCGGGATTCGTTTGACTGTCGTGCCGATGCCTCTTTCTCCTCGAATATCTCCGAGTCGAGGATATTGCAATGTACAAGAAAGCAACACTTGGCGTGGTGCTGGTCGGCGTCATGCTGGGAGCGCCACAGGGTGCGCTGGCCGCTGTCAGCGCGGAGGAGGCGGCCAAGCTGCGCAATGGCACACTGACCCCGTTGGGCGCCGAGAGGGCCGGGAATGCGGACGGCAGTATTCCGCCTTGGGATGGGGGCATTACCAAGCCGGTGCCGGGCAACATGCTGGGGGACATCCCGACGCAGCTATTTGCCAATGAAAAACCGCTTTTCCAGGTCACTGCCAGGAACATGGCCGAATACGCTGCCCTGTTGTCCGACGGGACCAAGGCATTGCTGCAGAAGTATCCCGACAGCTTCCGGCTCGATGTTTATCCTGGCCACCGAACGGCGGCGGCTCCGCAGGTTGTCTACGACAATATCGCCAAGAATGCGCTGGACTGCAGCATCAAGGAAGGATGGGACACCATCAAGGGCTGCATCGGTGGAATTCCTTTCCCTATTCCTCAGCGCGGCGTCGAGGTGATGTGGAATCACCTGCTGCGAGTCGAGGCTCCTGCGATCGACTATCGCTTCAGGAATATCGTCGGCGGTGCCGATGGCGTACATACGCTGGCCACCCGCAACGAGATCGCCTTCCAGTATCCGCCGTATTACCAGGGCGCCAATGCCAAGGACTGGTCGGGCGAGTACGCCATGTTCCGTTATACGACCATCGAGCCGCCCTACAAATCCGGCGAGTCGCTGGTCGCCCGCGACAGTATCAATGGCAAGTATCCGCGCCAGGCCTGGCAATACATGGTCGGCCAGCGGCGGGTGCGCCGTGCGCCGACCGTTTCCTACGACACCCCCGACTTCGTCTCGTCCGGGGCCAACTATTTCGACGAGGTTCAGGGGTTCTTCGGTGCCCTGGATCGCTACGAGTGGAAGCTGGTCGGCAAGCGGGAAATGTTGATTCCCTACAACACCAACGGGCTGCTTGGCGCCAAGGTCAGCGAGGCGCTGGACAAGCACCACCTCAATCCCGACCACCTGCGCTGGGAGCGTCATCGGGTGTGGGAGGTCGAGGCGAGCGTGGCCGAAGGGCGGCGCCATGCGGTGCCGACCCGTCGCTACTACATCGACGAGGATACCTGGGCGATCGCCCTGGTGGATGGCTTCGACAAGAAGGGGACGCTGTGGCGAACCACCCAGGGGATCCCCTATGTGGTGCCTGCCATCCCGGCCACGCTGCTGAGAACTTCGGTGGTCTTCAATCTGGAGGGAAACACCATGAGCGTGGTCCAGATGCTCAACGAAGAGGATTTCAAGGTGGTGTCTCCCAAGTCCGAGAGCTATTTCACCGGCAATGCGGTGGCTGCCGAGGGCGTGCGCTGATCCGCTAGCACTGCGCCCGGGAGACCTCATCCCGGGACTGCCCTGCGGACGCTCTGGGACAAGGAGCAGTGGCGAGGTAGCGGCGCGCAAGGGCCTGAGCTGTCGCGGCCAGGCTTGCGCGTTTCTGGCTGAGCATGGTGATACCTTTTAGGTATTGGCTGGGCATTTTTATGGTATTGGACGGTAAGTCGTCTGGGTAATAGTTTCTCAGCCATGTCCGAAGGCTATGGGGGCGAGCTGCAGAAACAGCGCATCAAGAAAGCCAGGGCACCGAAAGCACAACAACAACAAAGATTTTCGAGGATCAAGACATGGACCACAGCGCCAGTCTGTCGAAGTTTCGTTTGAAAAAGGGATTTCTCCCTATCGCTGGCGTGTGTGCCGGCCTCTCTGTCAGCAGTGCGGCATTCGCCTTCCAGATCGACAGCGGCAATCCGGATTTCCGCATGTCCTGGGACAACACCGTCAAATACAGCGCCGCCTGGCGTGTGCGTGATGTCGATTCCAGCGTCGCCGACAACTCCATCGGTCCGCAGGCCAACACCAACGACGGCGACCTCAACTTCGACAAGGGGCTGATCTCCAACCGCCTCGACCTGCTCTCCGAATTCGACCTGCGCTACAAGCGCAACTACGGCCTGCGCCTCAGCGGTGCAGCCTGGTACGACGACGTCTACAACAAGTCCAACGACAACTCCTGCGCGCTGGGGGGCGCGCTGGTGAACTCCCGTTCTGCCGACTGCGACGAATTCACCGACGACACCGAGAAGCTGCACGGGCGCAAGGCCGAGCTGCTGGATGCCTTCGTCTACGGCAGCTTCACCCCGGCGGACATGAACCTGAACGCCAAGGCCGGCCGTTTCACCCAGCTGTATGGCGAGAGCCTGTTCTTCGGCTCCAACGGCATCGCCGCGGCGCAGACTTCGCTGGATCTGATCAAGGCGCTGTCGGTGCCCAACTCGCAGTTCAAGGAAATTCTCCGTCCGATCGGTCAGCTGTCCGGCCAGCTGCAGATCAACTCCAACGTCTCGGTCGGTGCCTACTATCAGCTCGAGTGGCGCAAGAGCCGTCTGCCGGGTGCCGGCAGCTACTTCAGCTTCACCGACTTCGTCGACGAGGGCGGCGATTCGATGATTCTGGCGCCCGGCGTCTCGGCGCTGCGGGGCGACGATATCGAGGCCCGCGATTCGGGGCAGGGCGGCGTGCAGGTCAAGTTCAAGTCGGGCGATACCGAGTACGGCATCTACGCGGCGCAGTTCCACGACAAGATGCCGCAGTTCTATGTGTACGATAACGGCTTCTACGAGCAGGTGTATGCCGAGGACATCCGTACCGTCGGCTTCAGCTTCAGCACCCTGATCGGCGAAACCAACGTCGCCGGCGAGATGTCGTTCCGCGACGACATGCCGCTGGTGGCCACCGGCAACACGGTGATCCTGCCGGCCAGCGCCGGGGCCGACGGCGGCGACAACGCCGCTTTCCCCAAAGGGCGCACCATGCACGTCAACCTGTCGGCGATCAGCGTGCTGTCGGCCACCCCGTTCTGGGACGGCGCCTCCTTCGTCGGCGAGTTCGCCTTCAACCGCCGCCTGAGCGTCACCGACAACAAGGCCCAGCTCGACCCCGAAGCCACCCGCGATGCCGGGGCGCTGCAGTTCGTGTTCACTCCCGAGTACTTCCAGGTCATGCCCGGCGTCGACCTGCAGGTGCCGATCGGCCTGAGCTACGGCATGTTCGGTCGCTCCTCGGTCAACGGCGCGCTGTTCCCCGCCAACCACGGCGGCAACGTCAGCGTCGGCCTCAAGGCCGAATACCAGAAGACCTGGCAGGCCAGCGTGGGCATCACCCACTACTACGGTCCGGACGGCTCGATCATCAAAGAGATGGGCCCGCCCCAGCTGTCCTACAACAACTTTCACGGCGACCGCGACTTCGTTTCGATGTCGATCCAACGCACTTTCTGAGTCGGAATATCCCCGAGTCGAGGAGAATAACAATGCACAAGAAAACGGCTTTGTGGGCAGCGCTGGCTGCCGTACTGATGGGTGCCCAAGGCGCGCACGCTGCAGTGAGCGCGGAAGAAGCAGCGGCGCTGAAGGGCAACCTCACCCCGCTGGGCGGCGAGAAGGCCGCCAACAAGGACGGCAGCATCCCGGCCTGGACCGGCGCGCAGGGCGTGGCCACCTCCGGCGCCAAGGTCGGCGACATCCCGGTGCAGCCGTTCCCCGGCGAGAAGCGGGTCGTGCAAATCACCGCGCAGAACATGGCGCAGTACGCCGACAAGCTCTCCGAAGGCACCCAGGCGCTGCTGAAGAAGTACCCGGACAGCTTCCGCGTCGACGTCTACCCGACTCACCGCACCGCTGTGGCGCCGCAGTACGTGTATGACAACACGGCGAAGAACGCCACCCAGTGCCAGACCAAGGACGACGGCAAGTCGTTGCAGGGTTGCTACGGCGGCATCCCGTTCCCGATTCCCAAGGCGGGCATCGAGGTGGTGTGGAACCACCTGCTGCGGGTCGAGAACGAAGCCACCGATGTCACCAACTTCAAGAACATCGTCCTCACCGCCGATGGTTCGCGCACCCTGGCGACCCAGAACGACCAGTCCAACCAGTATCCCTACTACTACAAGGACGGATCTGCGGACAAGTGGAGCGGCGAGTACTTCCTGATGCGCTTCGCCACCACCGCCCCGCCGTTCAAGGCTGGCGAATCGCTGGTGTTCCGCGACAGCATCGACGTTGCCCAGTCGCGCCAGGCCTGGCAGTACCTGGTCGGCCAGCGCCGTGTGCGCCGTGCGCCGACCGTGGCCTACGACACCCCGGACTTCGTCGCCTCCGGCGCCAACTACTTCGACGAGGTGATGGGTCTGATGGGCCATATCGACCGCTTCGACTGGAAGCTGGTCGGCAAGAAGGAAATGTACGTGCCCTACAACGCCAACGAGGTGGTCACCGCCAAGCTGGACGAGGCCTACGGCCAGCACCACCTCAATCCGGACAAGGTGCGCTGGGAGCTGCACCGCGTCTGGGAAGTGGAAGCGACCGTTGCCGGCGGCAAGCGTCACGCCGTGGCCAAGCGCAAGTTCTACTTCGACGAGGACTCCTGGATGGTCCTGCTGATGGACGGCTACGACAGCGAGGGCAAGCTGTGGCGCACCACGCAGATCACCCCGTTCGTGCTGCCTTCCACGCCGATGCTGGCCCTCAAGCCGGCGCACATCTTCAACCTGCAGGCCAACACCATGAGCACCGCCCAGTCGCTCAACGAGGCCACCTACACGGTTGTCGAGCGCAAGCCGGAGACTCACTACACCGGTGATGCGGTAGCCGCCGAAGGCGTGCGCTGAGACGCGCCTTCCGGCCGCAGTTCCGGCACTTCAGCCCCAGGCGGGGTGCCGGATTTCCCTCTCATGACTCTCCCACCCCGCAGGCGCCGTGCTTGACGGCGCAGCGGAGGCGGGGAGTCGGATTCGAGTACGCACCATGCACGCCCTAAATCCGCTCCGCCGGCGCTCGGCCCTGGCCGTCGCCATGCTCTCACTCGCCTGCCTGGCAGGCCCTTCCAACGCAGCAAGCGGGCCGACCGTGCCTGACCTGCTCGACCTCCCCGCGCGGGAAAGCGCGCGGGCGCAACACCGCCTGCAGCTCGCCGTCGCTCGCGCCGGTGAGCGACTGGTGGCAGTAGGTGAGCGCGGTGCCGTGCTGTTGTCCGACGACGCCGGGCGCTCCTGGCGCCAGGCCAAAAGCGTGCCGGTGAGCGTGGCGCTGACCGACGTGCATTTCGCCTCGGCGACCCACGGCTGGGCGGTGGGGCATAGCGGCGTGGTGCTGCACAGCGCCGATGGCGGCGAAACCTGGCAGCGCCAGCTCGACGGCAACCAGGCGGCCGTGCTGGTTCGCGACGATGCCCGGATCCGCGTCGAAGCGGGCGAGGAGGGTGCCGCCGCTGCGCTGCGCAGTGCCGAGTATCTGGTTAGCGACGGTCCGGACAAGCCCTTCCTCGGCGTGCGCTTTACCGATGAGCTGCATGGCTACGTGGTCGGCGCCTACGGCCTGGCCCTGCATACCGCCGATGGCGGCAAGAGCTGGCAGTCGCTGGTCGGGCGGGTTCCCAATCCGCGCGGCAAGCACCTGTACCAGGTACAGGTCAGTGGCGACGAGGTGCTGATCGCCGGTGAGCAGGGTGCCCTGTTCCATTCCGCCGACGCCGGCGCCAGCTTCGCCGAGATCCGCACGCCCTACGCCGGCACCTTCTTTGGCGCGCTCGCTCTCGACGGCGATGCGCTGCTGGCCTTTGGCCTGCGTGGCAACGCCTGGCGCAGCGCCGACGGTGGCGCCAACTGGCAGCGGATCGAGCTCGGCCAGCCGCTGACCATCAGTTCCGGGCGCCAGCTGCAGGATGGCTCCGTGCTGCTCGCCGACGAGAGTGGTCGCCTGCTGCGCAGCACCGATGGTGCACGCAGCTTCGTCGCCCTGGCCGTACAGCCGGGCACCGGCCTGACCGGTATCGCCGAAGCCGCCGATGGTGCGCTGATTCTTTCCGGCGCGCGCGGACTGTCCCGCGTCGAGCCGGACGCTATTGTTTCGGGAGTCAAATGATGAGCCACGCCCAGTCCCTTCCCGCCGAGGCAGTCATCGCCGATCTGAAGGAGTTCGACCAGAGCTCCGGAATCCTCGCCGAGCGGCTGCTGTTCAACAATCGCCTGGCGATCGTGGTCATCTGCCTGTTCACCACCCTGGTGCTGGGTTACCAGGCGCTCGGGCTGTCGCTCAACGCGGCGTTCGAGAAGATGATCCCCACCGGCCACCCGTACATCGCCAACTTCCTGGAGAACCGCAAGCAGCTGGCCGGCATGGGCAACACCCTGCGCATCGCCGTGGAGGCCAAGGAAGGCAGCATCTTCGACGCCGAGTACCTCGACACCGTGCGCAAGCTCAGCGACGAAGTGTTCCTGCTGCCGGGTGTCGACCGCCCGTACATGAAGTCGCTGTGGGCGCCGGCGGTGCGCTGGACTGGCGTGACCGAGGACGGCCTGGACGGCGGCCCGGTGATTCCGGACGACTACGACGGCTCGGCGCAGAGCCTCGAGCAGGTGCGCATCAACGTCGAGCGTTCCGGCGAGATCGGCCAGCTGGTGGCCGCCAACTACAAGTCGAGCATCGTGCTGGTGCCGCTGCAAGAGCGCATCGCCGAAACCGGCGAGCGCATCGACTACCACGCGCTGTCGCAGCGCATCGAGCAACTGCGTGCCAAGTACGAGTCGGACAAGGTCTCCATCCACGTCACCGGCTTCGCCAAGGTGGTCGGCGACCTGATCGACGGCCTGCGCCAGGTGCTGGTGTTCTTCGCCGCCGCCATCGTCATCTGCACCGCGGTGCTCTACTGGTACACCCGCTGCCTGCGCAGCACCCTGCTGGTGGTGCTGTGTTCGATGATCGCGGTGGTCTGGCTGCTCGGCCTGCTGCCGACCCTCGGCTACGAGCTGGACCCCTACTCGGTGCTGGTGCCCTTCCTGGTGTTCGCCATCGGCATGAGCCATGGCGCGCAGAAGATGAACGGCATCATGCAGGACATCGGCCGCGGCACCCACCGGCTAGTCGCGGCGCGCTACACCTTCCGCCGCCTGTTCCTCGCCGGGATGACCGCGCTGCTGGCCGACGCCGTGGGCTTCGCGGTGCTGATGGTGATCGACATCCAGGTGATCCAGGACCTGGCCATCACCGCCAGCATCGGCGTGGCCGTGCTGATCTTCACCAACCTGGTGCTGCTGCCGATCCTGCTGTCCTACTCCGGCGTCAGCCCGGTCGCCGCCCAGCGCAGCCTCAAGGCCGAGCTGATGGAGGCCAACGACACCGAGCACAAGAAGCACCCGTTCTGGGCCTTCCTCGACCTGTTCACCCGCACGCCGTGGGCCGGCCTGGCCGTGGGTCTCGGCCTGCTGCTGGGTGCCATCGGCCTGACCATCAGCTTCCAGCTGAAGATCGGTGACACCGACCCGGGCGCGCCCGAGCTGCGTGCCGACTCGCGCTACAACCAGGACAACGCCTTCATGGTGTCCAACTATGCGGCGAGCAGCGACGTCTACATCGTCATGGTGAAGACCCCGCAATACGCCTGCGCCCACTACAGCACCCTGCGCGCGGTGGATGCGCTGGAGCGCGAGCTGCAGCAGCTGCCGGGCGTCGAGGCGACCAGCTCGCTGGCCGGACTGGCCAAGGTGGCCAACGCCGGGATGAACGAAGGCAGCCTCAAGTGGTTCGAGATGCCGCGTTCGCAGGAGATGCTCAACGCCATCATCACCCGCGCGCCGCGTGAGATGTTCAACCAGAACTGCGACCTGCTGACCGTCTACGCCTACCTCAAGGACCACAAGGCCGACACCCTGACCAGCGTGGTCAATACCGTGGAAGCCTTCGCCGCGCAGTACGGCAGCGACGACATCCGCTTCCTCAACGCCGCCGGTAACGCCGGCATCGAGGCCGCCACCAACATCGTGGTGAAGAAGGCCAACGTGCAGATGCTGTTCCTGGTCTACGCGGCGGTGATCGTGCTGGCCTTCATCACCTTCCGTTCGTGGCGTGCCGTGGTCTGCGCGGTGGTGCCGCTGATGATCACCTCGGTACTCTGCGAGGCGCTGATGGTCTGGCTGAACATCGGCGTGAAGGTAGCGACCCTGCCGGTGATCGCCCTCGGCGTCGGCATCGGCGTGGACTACGCGCTGTACGTGATGACTGTGACCCTGGCGCGGCTGAAGGAAGGCATGAGCCTGTCCGAGGCCTACTACAAGGCGTTGATCTTCACCGGCAAGGTGGTAGTACTGACCGGCATCACCCTGGGTATCGCCGTCGCCACCTGGGTCTGGTCGCCGATCAAGTTCCAGGCCGATATGGGCATCCTGCTGGCGTTCATGTTCGTCTGGAACATGCTCGGCGCGCTGATCCTGCTGCCGGCGCTGGCCCACTTCCTGCTGCGACCGAGTCAGACTCAGGCCCAGCTGCAAGCTAAGTCCGTAACGGTCTGACCAAGCGCTAGTGGTATCCGGGCGGCCGATGACTTAAGTTGTCGGCCGCCTGTTCCGTTTCCAGACGGGACCAAAACAAGACAAAGCCGGCCAAGGGTCGGGCAGGGGAGCGCAGTGACACGCCTTGCCCATTCGCGAGCCGGTCGGGGGATGACTGACATGGCAGTACAACGCTCGCTCGAGCGCTTCAATCTGCGTTCGAGACTGCGCTTCAACATCGATGACGGGCAGATCTGGCTGGACGAGAGCCGCATGTTGCTGCTCCACGCCAAGGCCCTCGGTGCCCTGCGCCGCGAGCTGATCGATTCGCTCGGCGCCAAGCGGGCCCACGGCCTGCTATTCCGCATGGGCTTTGCCGCCGGGCAGGAGGATGCCGAGCGTGCCTCCAAGCTGCTGGGCGCAGGCGAAAACTACGACGTGTTCCAGATCGGCCCGGAGCTGCACGCCTTCGAGGGCCTGGTCAAATCGACCATCACCGAGGCGCAGATCGACTGGGAACAGGGCACCTTTTTCGGTGAGGTGGTCTGCGAGAACTCCTGGGAAGCCGAATCCCACCTGCAGCAGTACGGCATCGGCGAGGAAACCGCCTGCTGGACGCTGGCCGGCTATGCCTCCGGCTACGTCACCCGTTTCTTCCGTCGCTTCATCGTCTTTCGTGAAACCCAGTGCACCTGCTGCGGCGACCCCCACTGCGTGCTGGTCGGCAAGCCGGTCGAGGCCTGGGGCGACGATGCCTACCTCGAATACTGCCGTCCGGCCGAGATGGACACTGCCTACCAGGAGCTGGCTCAGGAACTCTGGCAGCTGCGGGGCCGCCAGCGCGAGCAGATGCCGAGCGGCAAGCTGGTGGGTGGTTCGCCGGCGTTCCGCACCGCCTTCGACCTGCTGAGCAAGGCCGCCCACAGCCCGATCACCGTGCTGCTGCTCGGCGAGACCGGGGTCGGCAAGGAAGTGTTCGCCCAGTGGCTGCATGAGAACAGCGACCGCGCCAACCAGCCGTTCGTGGCGGTCAACTGCGCGGCGATCCCCAACGACCTGATCGAGTCCGAGCTGTTCGGCGTGCAGAAGGGGGCCTTCACCGGCGCTCAGCAGTCGCGACCCGGTCGCTTCGAGCGCGCCGACGGCGGCACCCTGTTCCTCGACGAACTGGGCGACCTGTCACCGTCCGCGCAGGTCAAGCTGCTGCGCGTGCTGCAGACCGGTGAGGTGGAGCGCCTCGGCGACGACAAGACCCGCAAGGTCAACGTGCGCCTGGTGGCGGCGACCAACGTCAACCTGCAGCAGGCGATTGCCGATGGGCGCTTCCGCGCCGACCTCTACTACCGCCTGGCCACCTATCCGGTGACGATCCCGCCGCTGCGCGACCGCAAGGCGGACATCCCGATCCTGGTCAGCTCGCTGCTGGAGAAGTACGCGCCGACCTACAACAAGACCCTGAATGGCGTGACTGACCGCGCCATGCAGGCGCTGATGGCCTACAACTGGCCGGGCAACGTGCGCGAGCTGGAGAAC
>DATCUN010000058.1:0-17138 GCA_036561825.1 Pseudomonas sp. | reverse complement strand
GGGCCTGCCGTTGCTGCCCCCGGCCAGCGGACGCGAACGGCCACTGGCCGAGCCCGTCGAGCCAGCGACCCCCGAACCGGCACTGGCAGCGCCGGCCGAGGCAGCCCAACCGGCCGAGCCCGAGGTGAAACCGACCCTGGTCATCACCCGTCCGGTCCGCGGCGGTCAGCAGATCTATGCCCACGGCGGCGATCTGGTGGTGCTGTCGGCGGTCAGCCCGGGGGCGGAACTTATCGCCGACGGCAACATCCACGTATACGGCCCGCTGCGCGGGCGCGTATTGGCCGGTGCGAAGGGCAATGCCGAGGCGCGAATCTTCTGCCAGCAACTGACTGCCGAACTGCTCTCCATCGCCGGCCGCTACAAGGTCGCCGAGGATCTGCGGCGCAGTCCGCAGTGGGGCAAAGCCGTGCAAGTCAGCCTGTCGGGCGACGTGTTGAACATCACCCGCCTTTAACGGATACTCCCGGCCAATTCAGGGACCTGAAACCATTCATCTGGGGTAAGCACCTTGGCGAAAATCATTGTTGTAACTTCCGGCAAGGGTGGCGTGGGCAAGACGACTTCCAGCGCCGCCATCGGCACCGGCCTCGCCCTGCGCGGGCACAAGACCGTGATCGTCGACTTCGACGTCGGCCTGCGTAACCTCGACCTGATCATGGGCTGTGAACGTCGCGTGGTTTACGACTTCATCAACGTGATCCACAACGAGGCGACCCTGAGCCAGGCCCTGATCAAGGACAAGCGCCTCGACAACCTCTACGTACTGGCCGCCAGCCAGACCCGCGACAAGGACGCCCTCAACAAGGAAGGCGTCGAGCGGGTCATCGAGGAGTTGAAGAAGGACTTCGAATACATCCTCTGCGACTCCCCGGCCGGCATCGAGACGGGCGCCCACCTGGCGATGTACTTCGCCGACATCGCCATCGTGGTGACCAACCCGGAAGTGTCCTCGGTACGCGACTCCGACCGCATCCTCGGCCTGCTCGCCAGCAAGTCGCAGCGCGCGGAAAAGGGCGAGGAGCCGATCAAGGAGCACCTGCTGCTGACCCGCTACAACCCCGAGCGCGTGGCCCGCGGCGAAATGCTCAGCGTCGACGACGTCGAGGAGATCCTCTCCATCGGCCTGATCGGCGTGATCCCCGAATCCCAGGCAGTGCTCAAGGCCTCCAACCAGGGCGTGCCGGTGATTCTCGACGAGCAGAGCGATGCCGGCCAGGCCTACGGCGACGCGGTCGATCGCCTGCTGGGCAAGGAAGTGCCGCATCGTTTCCTCGAAGTGCAGAAAAAGGGACTGCTGCAACGTCTGTTTGGAGGCCGTGAATGAGCATCTTCGACTTCCTCCTCTCGCGCAAGAAGACCACCTCTGCCTCGATCGCCAAGGAACGCCTGCAGATCATCGTCGCCCATGAGCGCGGGAGCCGTGGCCAGCCCGACTATCTGCCGGCCCTGCAGGAAGAGTTGATCGCGGTGATCCGCAAGTACGTGCCCATCGACCAGGATCAGGTGCAGGTCGCCCTGGAAAACCAGGGCACCTGCTCGATCCTGGAGCTCAACATCACCCTGCCCGACCGCTGATCGGGACAAGGTGTGCCATACGGCGGCCCTAGCAGGCCGCCGTTGTCATTTGTGGAATTCCCCATGCCGCTGTCGAATATCCAAATCGTCCACCAGGACGCCGCCCTGCTGGTGATCAACAAGCCGACCCTGCTGCTCTCGGTGCCCGGCCGCGCCGAGGACAACCGCGACTGCCTGGTGACCCGCCTGCAGGACAACGGCTATCCGGAGGCACGCATCGTCCACCGCCTGGACTGGGAAACCTCCGGGCTGATCGTGCTGGCCCGCGATGCCGACAGCCACCGCGAACTGTCGCGCCAGTTCCACGACCGCGAGACGGAAAAGGCCTACACCGCCCTGTGCTGGGGCCAGCCGGCCACCGACAGCGGGCGCATCGAGCTGCCGCTGCGCTACGACCCGCCGAACAAGCCGCGGCATATCGTCGACCATGAGCTGGGCAAGCATGCCCTGACCTTCTGGCGCATCGTCGAACGCTGCGGCGACTGGTGCCGGGTCGAACTGACCCCGATCACCGGCCGTTCCCACCAGCTGCGCGTGCACATGCTGGCCATCGGTCACCCGCTGCTCGGCGACCGCCTGTACGCCCACGAACAGGCGCTGGCCGCCCATGAGCGGCTGTGCCTGCACGCCAGCCTGCTGTGCCTGACCCATCCGCAGACCGGCGAGCGGATGCGCTTCGAGAGCCCGGCGCCGTTCTGAGCACGGTCCCAGCGGCGATATTCCGGTAGACTCCGCGCATCACTGCCGCCGGAGCCGTCATGCGCGAAGCACTCAACCAGGGCCTGATCGATTTCCTCAAGGCCTCGCCGACCCCCTTCCACGCCACCGCCAGCCTGGCCGCCCGCCTCGAGGCCGCCGGCTACCAGCGTCTCGACGAGCGCGAGCCGTGGCAGGCACAGCCCGGCGGACGCTACTACGTCACCCGCAACGATTCCTCGCTGATCGCCCTCCAGCTCGGCCGCCGCGCCCCGCTGGAGGGCGGACTGCGCCTGGTTGGCACGCATACCGACAGCCCCTGCCTGCGGGTCAAGCCGCAGCCGGAACTGGCGCGTCAGGGCTACTGGCAACTGGGCGTGGAAGTCTACGGGGGCATGCTGCTGGCGCCCTGGTTCGACCGCGACCTGTCGCTGGCCGGGCGCGTCACCTTCAAGCACGACGGCAAGCTGCACAGTCGCCTGATCGACTTCAAGGCACCGATCGCGGTGATCCCCAACCTGGCCATCCACCTCAACCGCGAGGCCAACCAGGGCTGGGAAATCAACAAGCAGACCGAACTGCCGCCCATCCTCGCCCAACTGGCGACGGGCGAGCAGCGCGATTTCCGCACCCTGGTCGCCAAGCAACTCGAGCATGAACACGGCATCCAGGTGGAGGCCGTGCTCGACTTCGAGCTGAGCTTCTACGATACGCAGAGTGCCGCAGTGATCGGCCTGGAACAGGAATTCATCGCCGGCGCGCGGCTGGACAACCTGCTGTCCTGCTATGCCGGCCTCGAGGCACTGCTGGCCGCCGGCGACCAGGAAAGCTGCGTGCTGGTGTGCACCGACCACGAGGAAATCGGCTCCTGCTCGGCCTGCGGCGCCGATGGCCCGCTGCTGGAGCAGGTGCTGCGCCGCCTGCTTGGCGACGAGGAAACCTTCGTCCGCTGCATCCAGCGCTCCCTGCTGGTCTCCGCCGACAATGCGCACGGCGTGCATCCGAACTATGCCGACAAGCACGATGGCAACCACGGCCCGAGCCTCAACGGCGGCCCGGTGATCAAGGTCAACAACAACCAGCGCTACGCCAGCAACAGCGAAACCGCCGGCTTCTTCCGCCATCTGTGCCTGGAGCATGCGGTGCCGGTACAGTGCTTCGTGTCGCGCAGCGACCTCGGCTGCGGCTCGACCATCGGGCCGATCACCGCCAGCAAGCTCGGCGTGCCCACCATCGACATCGGCCTGCCGACCTTCGCCATGCACTCGATCCGCGAGCTGGCCGGCAGTCAGGACCTGGCCCACCTGGTGAAGGTGCTGACCGCCTTCTACCAGAGCCCCGAACTGGCCTGAGCGGAGCACATAGCGTGGCATTGGCGATCTTCGACCTCGACGACACCCTGATCGGCGGCAACAGCCCCAGCCTGTGGCTGGAACACCTGGCCGACATCGGCTGGCTCGACCGCGAGTCCTTCATTCCCCGCGAGCAGGAGCTGGTGGCGCTGTATGCCGCGCTGCAGGTCAGCCTGGAGGACTACATGGCCTTCTGCCTGCAGCCGCTGGTCGGCCGTTCGCGCGAAGAGGTCGAGTACGTCGCCGGCCCCTTCGTCGAGGAGTTCATCGAGCCGCTGATTCACAGCGACGGCATGCGCGCAATCGCCAACCATCGCGCCGCTGGCGACCGCATCCTGGTGATCTCCGCCTCGCCGACCTTCCTGGTGCAGGCCATCGCCGCACGCCTGGGCATCGCCGAGGTACTGGCCACCGAGCTGGAACTGCAGCACGGTCACTACAGCGGCCGCATCAGCGGCATCCCCGCGGCCCGCGAGGGCAAGATCCAGCGCCTCGCGCAGTGGCTGGAGGCGCAGGGGGAGGTGCTGAGCGGGGCGCACTTCTACTCCGACTCGCGCAACGACCTGCCGCTGCTCTGCCACGTCGAACATCCCCATGCGGTCAACCCTGATGCCGCGCTGCGCGAGCATGCCGAGCGACAGGGCTGGGAGATCCTGCACTGGCGCTGAGCGGCCGCCATCGGCGACCGGGGACGCATCGCGTCCCCAGCCTCGGAACCACTCAGCTCAGGCTGGCATCCACCACCAGCACCACCTTGCCCTGCACCTCGTTGCTGGCCAGTGCGGCGAAGGCCGCCTCGGCATCGCTGATCGGGTAGCTGCGCTCCAGCTGCGGCTTCAGCCGACCCTCGCCGAACAGCGGCCAGACGTGCTGCTCCAGCTCGGCCAGCAGCTGCGCCTTGGACTCGGCGTCGCGGTTGCGCAGGGTCGAGCCGATCATCTGGATGCGCTTGCCCAGCAGCAGGGCCAGATCCAGCTGAGCCTTGCGCCCGCCCATCAGACCGATGATCACCCAGCGCCCGTCCTGGCCGAGCAGCTTGAGGTTCAGCTCGGCGTAGCTGGCGCCCACCGGATCGAGGATCACGTCGAACGGCGCGAAATCACGCAGGCCGTCGAGGCTCTCGCCGCGAATCACCCCACCCTGGGCGCCCAGGGCCTCGCAATAGGCCAGCCGTTCGGCCGAGCCGACGCTGACCCAGCACGGGCTGCCAAACGCCTTGCACAGCTGGATGCCGGCGGAACCGACACCGCTGGCGCCGGCATGCAGCAGCACCTTCTCGCCCGGCAGCAGGCGGCCCAGCTGGAACAGGTTGAGCCACGCGGTGGCGTAGACCTCCGGCAGCACCGCGGCCTCCTGCAGGCTCATCCCCTCGGGCACCGGCAGGGCGTGGCCGGCGTCCACCACCACCTCCTCGGCCATGCCACCGCCGGCCAGCAGCGCGCACACCCGGTCGCCCACCCGCCAGCGACTGCCGGCACCCACCTCGCTGACCACCCCGGAGCACTCCAGACCCAGCACCGGAGTCACGCCCGGCGGCGGCGGGTACAGGCCGTTGCGCTGCAGCAGGTCGGCTCGGTTGAGACCGGCGGCCGCCACGCGAATGCGGATCTGCCCGACATCGCATTCCGGGCGCGGCTGCGCGCCCCACTCCAGCTGCCCCTCGATACCTTGCAATGCGTTCACGCTACCTCCATATTGTTGAATACCCGGTGCCCGTTGAGCGCGCCGGAGTCTGCGGCCGGATTGTTACCCGGAAACTGGCTTCACGTCAGCATCCCTCCTCCGACGCCCTATACTGGCACCATGGAACCATGTGTCTTTTATGTTGCCTAATTGGCGTGACTCCCTGCGACGCGAAAATCTGATGAAACGCTCACTGTCCTGCTCCGCCCTCGCTCTTGTCCTGACCACCAGCGTTCTGCCGCTGACCAATGCGGCTGCACGCACCAATCCCTGGGATGGCCTGCAGCCCGACCGCGAGCAGACTGTCGCCAGTCTCAACGTGGTGGAGCTGCTCAAGCGCCATCACTACAACAAGCCGCCGCTGAACGATGCCCGTTCGTCGCAGATCTTCGATGACTACCTGAAGAGCCTCGACCCGGCGCGCAGCTATTTCACCGCCGCCGACATCGCCTCCTTCGAACCCTGGCGTTACCGCTTCGACGACTACCTGAAAAGCGGCGAGCTGCAGCCCGGCTTCGTCATCTACAAGCGTCAGCTCGAGCGCATGCAGGAGCGACTGGAGTTCGCCCTGTCGCTGCTCGACCAGGGCGTCGACAAGTTCGATTTCAGCCGCGACGAAAGCCTGCAAACCGACCGCGAGAAAGCCCCCTGGGCCGCCGACAACAAGGCGCTCGACGAATTGTGGCGCAAGCGGGTCAAGGATGAGGTGCTGCGCCTGAAGCTGGCCGGCAAGGAGCCCAAGGCGATCCAGGAGCTGCTGAGCAAGCGCTACAAGAACCAGCTCGCGCGCCTGGCGCAGACGCGCAGCGAGGACATTTTCCAGGCCTACATCAACGCCTTCACCCAGACCTACGACCCGCACACCAACTACCTGTCGCCGGAAAACGCGGAAAACTTCGACATCAACATGAGCCTGTCGCTGGAAGGCATCGGCGCGGTGTTGCAGAGCGACAACGAGCACGTCAAGGTCGTGCGCCTGGTGCCCGCCGGACCGGCGGACAAGAGCAAGCAGCTCAAACCGGCCGACCGCATCATCGGCGTCGCCCAGGGCGACAAGGAAATGGTCGACGTGGTCGGCTGGCGCCTGGACGAAGTGGTCAAGCTGATCCGCGGCCCGAAAGATTCGGTGGTGCGCCTGGAAGTGATCCCGGCCAGCAATGCGGCCAACGACCAGACCAGCAAGGTGGTACCGATCACCCGCGAAGCGGTCAAGCTGGAAGAGCAGGCGGCGAAGAAGTCGGTGCTCAAGCTCGAACACGACGGCCACGACTACAAGCTCGGGGTGATCGAGATCCCGGCCTTCTACCTGGACTTCAAGGCCTACCGCGGCGGCGACCCGAACTACAAGAGTACCACCCGCGACGTGCGCAAGCTGCTCAGCGAACTCCAGCAGGAGAAGGTCGATGGTGTGGTCATCGACCTGCGCAACAACGGGGGTGGCTCGCTGCAGGAGGCCACCGAGCTGACCGGCCTGTTCATCGACCAGGGGCCGACCGTGCTGGTACGCAACAGCGACGGCCGCGTCGACGTGCTGGCCGACGAGGACCAGGGCACCTACTACAAGGGGCCGATGGCAGTACTGGTCAATCGCCTGTCGGCCTCGGCCTCGGAAATCTTCGCCGGCGCCATGCAGGACTATCACCGCGCCCTGATCCTCGGCGGCCAGACCTTCGGCAAGGGCACCGTGCAGACCATCCAGCCGCTCAACCATGGCGAGCTAAAGCTGACCCTGGCCAAGTTCTACCGGGTCTCCGGGCAGAGCACCCAGCACCAGGGTGTGCTGCCGGACATCGCCTACCCGGCAATCGTCGACGTCAAGGAGATCGGCGAAAGCGCCCTGCCGGCCGCCATGCCGTGGGACCGCATCGCCCCGGCGATCCAGCCTGCCGGCGACCCGTTCCGCCCGTTCCTCGCCCAACTCAAGGCCCTGCACGAGGCGCGCACGGCCAAGAACCCGGACTTCGAGTTCACCCGCAAGAGCCTGGAGCTGAGCCAGCAGCTGATGCAGAACACCGAGGTCAGCCTCAACGAGGACAAGCGCAAGGCGCAGCGCAACGACATCGAAGGACGCCAGCTGGCCCTGGAGAACGCACGCCGCAGCGCCAAGGGCGAGGCGCCGCTGAAGGAACTCAAGGACGAGGAAGAGCTGGCTGACGCCAGCGAGGAAGACAAGCTGCCGCCGGAAAAGGACGCTTTCCTCGCCGAATCGGGACGCATCCTGCTGGACTACCTCACCCTCAATTCGGCGGTCGCCAAACATTGAGGCGACGGCAGGTGGTCGCCCGACCACCTGCCGACATCAAATCGTCATAATTTAGTCGTGAAATCACCCCGCCCCGGCAGCTGTCCGGGGCGTTTTTTTCATTGACTGCCGAGCCCTGCATGACCACCACCGAACAGTTGAGCGAACTGGAGCGAATCCTCGGCCACAACCTGCTCAACACCCTGTTCCAGCCCATCGTCTCGCTCGCCAGCAAGCGCATCCACGGTTACGAAGCCCTCACCCGCGGCCCCTCCAACAGCCCGCTGCATGCGCCGCTGACGCTGTTTTCCCTGGCCCGCAATGCCGGACGGCTGAACGAGCTGGAAATGGCCAGCCGGGCCCGCGCCTGCGCCCAGTTCAGCCGCCAGCGCTTCCCCGGCACGCTCTACCTGAATGTCTGCCCGGAGCTGCTGGTCGAGCCGGGGCACCAGTCCGGGCGCACGCTGCAGTTGCTGCAGGACTGCGGCATCGAGCCGGCGCGGGTGGTGATCGAATTGACCGAGCAGACCCCGATCGAGGACTTCGACCTGCTCCAGCGCGCCCTGCGTCACTACCGGGCCATGGGCTTCTCCATCGCCCTGGACGACCTTGGCGCCGGCTACTCGAGCCTACGCCTGTGGTCGGAGCTGCGGCCGGATATCGTCAAGATCGACCGCCACTTCATCGACGGCATCCACCTCGACCCGCTCAAGCGCGAGTTCGTCGGCTCCATCCTGCGCATGGCCCAAACCGCCCGCGCCCGAGTGATCGCCGAAGGCGTGGAACAGCTAGAGGAGTTGCAGGTACTGGCCGGGATGGGCGTGGACCTGGTGCAGGGCTACCTGCTCGGCCGCCCGCAGGAAAAGCCCGCCAGCGAAAAGCTGCGCGACCTCGAGGTCTGCGCCTGACCCGTCACAGGCCCAACTCGCGCGCCCGCATCGCCAGGCGCTCGGCTTCAGCCGGATCAGCCTCCACGCCGGGCGCCCCTTCGCGCAGTAATTCGGCCAACTTGTGCGCAGCCAGCGGATGCCCGCCGGCTGCCGCCTGCCGCCAGTAGGGCAGCGCCGCGGCGGCATTCGGCGCCTGCTGGGCACTGCCCTTGAGGGCCTGCAGGCCAAGCTGGAAGGCCGCCTTGACCTGCCCCTGGGCCGCAGCCAGACGCAGCAGGCGCAGACCTTCCTCGCGAGCTCCGAGGCCCTGCCCGCGGAACAGCAGCAGATGACCGTAGAAATCCTGGGCCCGGGCATCGCCGAGGTTGGCCATGCGCGCGAACTGCCCCTCCATCCAGCGCCAGGCACGCGGCTGACCCACCAGCCAATGCCAGTGGAACAGGCGACGGGCCAGCAGATACCCCATGCGCGCCCGCAGGCGCCAGAACAGCTGCATCACTCGGAGAACCCCACAAACTCGAATTCGAAGACCCGCACCACCTCGGCGGCATGCCAGGCTGCGGCAGCCGTGCCATCCGGCGCGCCACTGAAGCGGCCGAGGCGCCCCGCGCACTCGAAGAATCCCGGGCGCGGCAAACGGCTGGCACCCTGGCTGATCACCAACGCACTGCGCAGTGGCTGCCCCGCCTGCGCGTCCAGTGCCGCCAGATACTCGAGTGCCGCAGCCAGGGTGGTCATCGCCGGCGCCGGCAGCTGGAGACGCTCGATCAGCGAGCGATAGGTCAGCAGGTGACGCTGGCAACGCGCCTCCTCCAAGGCCTCCAGGAGGCCCTGCCAGTGCTGCCGACTGATGCGCAGGGTCAATCCGAAGATCCTTCGGGTGGCGCCGCGAACAGCCGCGTCAGCGCGCGCTGGATGGCCTGATCTGGCTGGCGCTCACCGCTTTCGATCAGGCTCAGGTAATGCGGGCTGATGCCCACTGCGCGCGCCAGCTGCTCCGGGGCAAGATTGCGCGCCTCGCGCAGGCTGCGCAGGTTGGCCAGATTGAAGACCGGCGGCTCCTGCACCAACGGCGCTGCCGAACGCGCGACAGGCTGGCGCCCGGCGGCAGCCAGCAGCTCCTGATATTCGGCCCACGGCAGCACCGCATATTCCGGCTGGCCGTCGCACTCGATCACTTGTACACCCATGAGGTCATCACTCCCTTTTGTTTCAGTTTAACAGGCCTGCGCGAACTGCCATGGCAGCACCGCGATCAGGGCTGCCGGCAAGCGCCCCGCGGCAGGACTTTTTGTCGCAGCGGCGGTGCGTTTTACCCTGTCACTTATCCCCACACCCAGCCAAGGCGCATGGTTACTGGGCTTGCGGGCGTTACCCACAAATCCTGTGGATAACCTTGTGGGCAATATCTGGAAGAGTCGACAGGACGCCCATGGAATGCGGCCTCCAGACAGATCGGGCATTTTTTGTTCAAACAAAAAACCCTTTACAAATCAGAAAGTTAAAATTATTCATGACAGGCCCGATGCAGCTCTTGACAGCACTGCCGAGTGCATATCCAGATGTGTATAACCACAGCACACCCACCCGGCCCGACGGGTTTTCCACTCCGACCGTCAAGGACCGCACACGTAGAAACACCAACGCCCCGACAAGCGGGGCGTTGGTGGGAAAACCGGCTACCAGCTTATTCGGGCTTTTTCTGGATGCTCAGCAGCTCCAGCTCGAACACCAGCACCGAGTTGGCCGGAATCATCGGGCTCGGGCTCTGCGCGCCGTAGGCCAGCTCGCTGGGGATGTACAGCTTGTACTTCTCGCCGACATGCATCAGCTGCAGGCCTTCGACCCAACCCGGAATCACGCCGCCGACCGGCAGGTCGATGGGAGCGCCACGCTTGATCGAGCTGTCGAACACCGTGCCATCGACCAGCTTGCCCTCGTAGTGCACGCTGACCACGTCGTCGGCCTTGGGCTGCGCACCGTCGGCCTTCTTGAGGACTTCATACTGCAGACCGGAAGCGGTGGTCACCACGCCTTCGCGCTTGCCATTTTCCTCGAGGAACTTCTTGCCAGCCTTGGCGTTCTCGTCGCCGAGCGCCGCCATGCGCTCCTCGGCACGCTTCTGCAGGAAACCGAAGGCTTCCATCAGCTGTTCGTCGGTCAGACGCTGCTCTTTCTTCGCCATGGCATCCTCGATGCCGAGGGCGACCGCCTTGGAGTCGAGATCGTTCATGCCTTCCTGGGTCAGGCTGCGACCCATGTTCAGGCCGATACCGTAGGAGGCTTTCTCTGCCGGGGTCTTGAGCTCCTGCGCCTTCTCTGCCGCCTGCTTGTCACAGCCAGCGAGGACCAGGCCGACCAGAGCCACCGCAGCGGCCAACCGATGATGTTTCATGCATATTCCTTAATGATAGGTGCCACAGCGGCATACTCGGAAAACGCGAGCTTAGCAGGCTGACGGCGTTGCTGCCTATGGCTGGAATTTTTTGGAATGCAGAAACGACGAAAAGTTCAAATCGCGATGCTCCGCGTTGAACTTTTGGGGATATTTGACTTGAATTGTCACTTTGGGGAGAAAAATGGCGCAGCGGACGGGACTCGAACCCGCGACCCCCGGCGTGACAGGCCGGTATTCTAACCGACTGAACTACCGCTGCGCGTAACCTCGAGAGTGGTGGGTGATGACGGGATCGAACCGCCGACCCTCTGCTTGTAAGGCAGATGCTCTCCCAGCTGAGCTAATCACCCATTCAGTTGCATTCGCTTGTTAGCGTTTGCTCTCGAAGTGGTGCGCATTCTAGGCAGGTCGCTTCACCTTGGCAAGCGTTTTTTTCAAAAAAAATTCGAGGCAAACCAACCACTTGGCACAATCGCCGGTGGCCGGCGAGCGCGCCAGCAGGAATAATGCCCTTCTTTGCTTGATGGAGTGCCTCGTCGCCATGTGGTTCCGCAACCTGCTTGTCTACCGCCTTACCCAGGATCTGCAACTGGACGCCGAAAAACTCGAGGCGGCCCTGGCCAGCAAACCCGCCCGCCCCTGCGCCAGCCAGGAGCTGGCCACCTACGGCTTCGTAGCCCCCCTGGGCAAGGGTGCCGATGCGCCGCTGGTACACGCCAGCCAGGACTTCCTGCTGATCGCCGCGCGCAAGGAGGAACGCATTCTGCCCGGCAGCGTGGTGCGCGACGCGCTGAAGGAGAAGATCGACGAGATCGAAGAGCAGCAGATGCGCAAGGTCTACAAGAAGGAGCGTGACCAGCTCAAGGACGAGATCGTGCAGACCTTCCTGCCGCGCGCCTTCATCCGCCGCAACATGACCTTCGCCGCCATTGCCCCCCAGCAGGGCCTGATCCTGGTCGACGCCTCCAGCCCGAAGAAGGCCGAAGACCTGCTTTCCACCCTGCGCGAAGCCCTGGGCAGCCTGCCCGTGCGCCCGCTGAGCGTGAAGGTCGCCCCCACCGCCACCTTCACCGACTGGATGAAGATCCAGCAGGCCAGCAACGGCCTGCAACTGCTCGACGAGTGCGAGCTGCGCGACACCCACGAGGACGGCGGCATCGTGCGCTGCAAGCGCCAGGATCTCGGCAGCGACGAAGTACAGAACCACCTGGCCGCCGGCAAGCTGGTGACCAAGCTGAGCCTGGCCTGGTCGGACAAGCTGTCCCTGCTGATCGACGACAAGCTGGCCCTCAAGCGCCTGCGCTTCGAGGACCTGCTGCAGGATCAGGCCGAACAGGATGGCGGCGACGATGCCCTGGCCCAGCAGGACGCCAGCTTCACCCTGATGATGCTGACCTTCGTCGAGTTCCTGCCGCAGCTGATCGAGGCCCTCGGCGGCGAAGAAATCCCGCAGGGGATCTGAGTTCCGCCACGGGGCCGGCGACGACCGTCGCTTGCCCCAAACGGGTGCACATGGATAATGCGCTGCACGTGAGGACGACCTCAGCACTTGCCGAGTGACCACCCGGGGACGGCCCCTTCCTTGCCACTGGAGGAGGTTTCCCATGCCTTGGCTTATCCTGCTGCTCGCCGGCCTGCTTGAGGTCGGCTGGGCCATCGGCCTGAAATACACCGACGGCTTCACTCGCCCGCTGCCCACCATCCTGACCGTTGCCGCCATGCTCGCCAGCATCGCCCTGCTCGGCCTGGCGATGAAAGAGCTGCCGCTGGGCACCGCCTATGCGATCTGGACCGGCATCGGTGCGGTCGGCACCGTGCTCGCCGGGATCCTGCTGTTCGGCGAATCACTGACCCCGCTGCGGCTGTGCAGCGTGCTGCTGATCGTCGCCGGCCTGGTCGGTCTGAAGCTGGCCGCCAGCTGACTCGGAAAATCACAGACAAAAAGAAGGCGACCCACGGGTCGCCTTCTTCATTCAGCCACGCCGACTGGCGGCGGCTTACTTCCGGCGAAAGCCCGGACGCTGGCCTTCACCCGCCGGCTGCGAACGACGCTTGGCCGGCTGCGCTGCGGCGGCCGGCTTGCGCGACGGGCGCTCGGTCAGGTTCGGCGAGGAACGGTCGTCACGCGCCTTGCCCGGACGCTGGTTACGCTTGACGTCGGCCGGACGCTCGGCCAGCTGCGAACCCTGGCCGCGGCCCTCATCCCGGCTGTCGCCGCGCGACGAACGGCTGCGCTCACCCGCTACCGGCTTGGCCGACTTGCGCTGCTGGCGATCGAGCTTGTCGCGCGCCTTGCCGGTCATCCCCGGCAGGGCCATCGGCCTGAGGCCGACTTCGCCGGCGAGGATATCCACCTCGACCTGGTCCATTTCGCGCCAGCGGCCTACCGACATGTCGGCGGTGAGGAACACCGGACCGAAGCGCACGCGCTTCAGACGGCTGACCACCAGCCCCTGGGACTCCCACAGGCGGCGCACCTCGCGGTTGCGGCCTTCCATCACCACGCAATGGAACCAGCGGTTGAAGCCGTCGCCCTGGGGGGCTTCCTTGACGTCGGTGAAGCGCGCCGGGCCATCCTCGAGCACCACGCCGTTCTTCAGGTTCTCGAGCATCTCGTCGGTGACTTCGCCGCGCACGCGCACGGCGTATTCGCGGTCCATCTCGTAGGACGGGTGCATCAGGCGGTTGGCCAGCTCGCCGTCGGTGGTGAACATCAGCAGGCCGGTGGTGTTGATGTCGAGACGGCCAATGTTGATCCAGCGACCGCTCTTCGGCCGCGGCAGGCGGTCGAACACGGTCGGCCGGCCTTCCGGATCGGAACGGGTGCAGACCTCGCCTTCCGGCTTGTTGTAGATCAGCACGCGGCGTACCACTTCGTCTTCCTCGCGACGCAGCAGGCGGCCGTCGAGGGCGATGGCATCCTTGTAGCCGATGCGCTGACCGAGGGTGGCGTCGACGCCGTTGACCTTGATGCGGCCCTGGGCGATCCACTCCTCGACGTCACGGCGCGAGCCGACGCCCATGCGCGCCAGCACCTTCTGCAGCTTTTCGCCAGCAGGGCGGTACTCTTCGGCGGACTCGGCGGAACTGTATTCTTCGTTCATTCTGGGCACCTCCCGGTGTAACCGGATTCTGTGAACTGGCTCTATCTAAAAGAGCGGGCACGCATCATACGCCGATGACCGAAAACGCGCACCCCGCAGGCGACAGACCGGACCTGCGGTACGGCTGTAGCGCGTCAGTCGGCCCGCTCAGCGCTGGCAGCGGTCTGCGCGGCAGCGTCTTCATCGTCCAGCTGCAGCTGCGGCAGGTCGTCGAAATCACTCTTCAAGCCCTGCTCCATCGCATCCAGCTCGGCCAGCAGGCTGCGGAAGTTGGTTTCGCTGCGCGGCTCGCCAGAGGCCTCCTCGTTGCCTTCGGCCAGGGCCAGATCGGCCCGCGCCTGCAGACCGGCCGGCACCTCGGGATCGAGATCCTCGGCCGGCAGCCGCGGCTCCAGCTCGCGCAGTGCGGCCAGCGGCGGCAGCTCGTCGAGATTCTTCAGGTTGAAGTTGTCGAGGAACTCCCGGGTGGTGGCGAACATCGCCGGCCGACCCGGCACCTCGCGGTAGCCGACCACGCGGATCCACTCACGCTCGAGCAGGGTCTTGACGATGTTGCTGTTGACCGCCACACCGCGCACCTCCTCGATCTCGCCACGGGTGATCGGCTGGCGGTAGGCGATCAGCGCCAGGGTCTCCAGCAGCGCGCGCGAGTAGCGCTGCGGACGCTCCTCCGACAGCCGGCCGACCCAGGGCGAGAAGCGCTCGCGCACCTGCAGGCGGTAGCCGGAGGCCACCTCGCTCAGCTCGAAGCCACGCCCCAGGCAGGAGCTGCCCAGCACCCCGAGGGCCTCGCGCAGCAGCTTGGGCGAGGGCCGCTCATGCTCGTCGAACAGCTCGGCCAGGCGCTCCAGCGGCAGCGGCTTGCCGGCCGCCAGCAGGATCGCCTCGAGCACCGTCGCCAACTGGCGCGGATCGGCAAGATTCATCAGATTTGCGCGAGAAACCTCGGCATTCATGCCGGGGAGGGATAGCGTGGCGCCCGCAGGGTGCCCCTGTTCTCGCTTCTCCTTGGATTGGGCTATCTTGGGTTGATCGCTTTGCTGGATATGCATACAGTTATACGTATGAGGACGAAGCGTGCGTTCAAGTACCGTTTCTACCCGACGCCCGAGCAGGATGCCCTGCTGGCGCGGACGTTCGGCTGCGTGCGTTCCGTCTACAACACGATCCTGGCCTGGCGTACCGAGGCGTTTCAGCACGAGAAAACGCGCATTGGCTACAAGGACGCCAGTGCCCAGCTGACCGCATTGAAGAAAGACCCGGCGCGGGCCTATCTCAACGAGGTGTCCAGCGTTCCCCTGCAGCAGTGCCTCCGGCACCAGCAACAGGCGTTCACGAACTTCTTTGAGAAACGCGCCGGCTACCCGACGACGAAGTCGAAAAAACACCGCCAGTCGGCCGAATTCACAGCCTCGGCCTTCCGATTTCGCGACGGCCAGCTGTTCCTCGCCAAGTGCAAGGAACCGTTGGTGATCCGCTGGACGAAGGGGCGTGAAACATTGCCCTCGGCGCCGTCGACAGTGACGGTTTCCCGCGACACCGCGGGCCGGTATTTCGTTTCGATGCTGTGCGAGGTCGAGACCCAGTCGCTGCCGGTGTCGCCGCGGACGACCGGCATCGACCTTGGCCTGAAGGCGCTGTTCGTCACCGCCGACGGCGAACAGATCGACAACCCACGGCATACCGCGAAGTACGCCGCCCGGTTGGCGAAAGCCCAGCGGGCGTTGAGCCGCAAACAGCGGGGATCGAAGAACCGGGCCAAGGCCCGGCTGAAGGTTGCTCGACTGCACGCGAAAATCGCTGACACCCGACGCGACGGCTTGCACAAGCTGACGCACAGACTGATTCACGAAAACCAAGTGGTCTGTGTCGAGTCGTTGGCGGTGAAGAACCTGATCCGCAACCGCAGCCAGAGCAAGGCCATTGCCGATGCCGGCTGGGGCGAGCTGGTGCGCCAGCTCGAGTACAAGGCGGCGTGGGCCGGGCGCCAGCTGGTCAAGATTGACCGCTGGTTCCCCAGCAGCAAACGCTGCTCGTGCTGCGGTCACACCCTGACCTCGTTGCCGCTGAAGGCCCGCGACTGGACCTGTCCGGCCTGCGCCGCGGAACACGATCGCGACCTGAACGCCGCGATCAACATTAAAGCCGCCGGGCTGGCGGTGTTAGCCCTTGGAGAGAACGTAAGTGGCATCGGTCGTGTACCGCTGTCCTGATCTCGATGAATTGGGAATCTCCGTCCTTCAGGGCGGAGAGCAGTCAATGCGCTGGCCCTGCTGATCGGAATGCGTGCGGGGTGGGGATCACGTCCAGCGCGCCCCGCCGCCGCAGCGGTGCGGCGATTACGCGGGGCGCAGAAAGAACTCTAGACCATGGGCGTTGGGCGAGACGCGCAGGCCTGCTGGGCAGCAGGCGCTATTAGATTACAGGGGCACGGCAGGTAGGACTCTTGGCGTGTTTCACGCGCTCGGGGCGCGGCTGCTGTCGCCCTGTTCCGTCTCGGCCTTTTGCTTGCGCATGCTGTCGAGTTCCTTGGCGAATACTTCGTCGTGGATGCTCGGCCTCTTGCGCCACGGGCGCTTTTCCGGCGCTGGCTGGGCGGCGTAGATAACGACTTCGCCGTTCTGCTCGCTCTTGAACTGTTCGGCGGCCTGAGCCAGTTGTTCGCGCAACAGGTCTTTGGGGGTCTGCATATATCTGGGGTGGGTCTTTGTGAGTAGGGTGGAGCAAATTTTGCCAGCCGCGCTTGCCGGTCGCAAATGTGAATTGGGTCGCTTTTGCGCAATAAACCTTTTACCAATCGAAATGGGGACTATTGGCTATTTCGCTGGCGTGATTTAGGTTCGCTGGGCTGCCTCGGGATAAGGCGGCATTTTCCTACTCTCACAGGGATGGTCGATCATGTCGAAATTGCGTATTTCCGCTCTGTTGTTCGCTCTGCTCTCGGGCTTTTCTGTTGCCGCCACTGCCGCCACTGCCGCCGAAGTGCCTGCCGCCCAGCCGCTGGCTGTGCAGGCCCCCGTCGTTGCGCCGCTGGCCAGAGTCAATCTGAATAGCGCCGATGCCGAAACCCTGGCCCGCGAGCTGAATGGTATCGGCGAGGCCAAGGCGCGTGCCATTGTCGAATATCGCGAAGCCAAGGGGGCCTTCACTTCGGTGGATGAACTGCTGGAGGTGAAGGGCATCGGTGCGGCGACG
>DATCUN010000057.1:0-8928 GCA_036561825.1 Pseudomonas sp. | reverse complement strand
GGGTCGGCGCATGCTCGCCGTTGACCGTGCTCAGCCGCCCCGCGGTGCCGCCGCGGGCGGCTTCGCGCGGCACGCTGAAGTCGCTGAAGGCGCCCTGCTCGTCCACATGCCAGCTCTTCAGGCTCAGCGTGCGCTCGTGGCGGAAGCCGCTCGGCTCACGCTCCTCGACGATCAGCGGACCGACCAGCCCGCGCCCCAGCTGCTCGCCGCTGGCGGTGTGCGGGTGGTACCAGAAGCTGCCAGCATCCGGCACCTGGAAGCGGTAGTCGAAGTATTCGCCGGGCAGCACCGGCAGCTGCGACACGTAGGGCACGCCGTCCATGGCCAGCGGCAGACGGATGCCGTGCCAGTGGATGGTACTCGGCACCTCGAGCCGGTTGATGAAGCGCACCCGCAGCCAATCGCCCTGACGCACGCGCAGTTCCTGCCCGGGCAGCTGGCCGCCGTAGGCCCAGGCGCGGGTCTGGTGCCCGGGCACCAGCTCCACATCCAGCGGCGCGGCGATCAACTCATAGTCGTGGGTAGTCGTTGCGGCCGGACGCCCCAGCCAGTAGCGCGCGCCGCCGCCGGCGAGGCCGAGCACGCCGAGGCCAGCCAGGCCGGTGAGGACTTGTCTGCGGGTAAAGGACATCGGGCCCCCAAGCTTGCGAAAGATGGCGCGCCGCCGCAGGTAGTCGGGCCGCAAACGCAGATGACAGAGTTTCTCATTTTCTCTGCGCTCGATGCGAGCCCCGCCTGCGACACAACAGCGCTCCCCCGCTGCCAGCCGTCGCCTCGTCAGGGCGGCGCGGCGGATCAGCTGGCGAGCAGGCGGGTCACGGCATGCAGCACCAGGCCGACCAGACCGCCGACCAGGGTGCCGTTGATGCGGATGAACTGCAGGTCCTTGCCGACGTTGTACTCCAGCTGGGCGACCAGTTCGTCGCTGTTCCACTTCTCCACCCGCTCGGCGATGTAGCGGCGGATGTCCTCGCGGTGGCGTTCCACCAGGGTTGGCGCCACCTCCAGCAGCTGGTCGTTGAGCCAGCGGCGCATCGCCTCGTCCGCCGCCAGCGCCTCGCCCAGACGCTGGCAGAGGCGGATCAGCCGCCGGCGGATGGTCGAGTCGGCGTCGGCCAGATCGGCCTGCAGCCAGTCCACCAGATCGTCCCACAGCTTGCGCAGGTAGCCGGCCACCGCCGGATGAGCGAGCAGCTGCTCGCGGATTTGCTCGCCCTTGAGGCGGAAGTCGGGATCGTCCTTGAGCTTGCCGATCAGGACGGCGACACAGGCATCGAACTTGCCGCGCAGCTCGTGCTGGCTGTCGCGGCTGATCTCGCCGATCAGGGCCGAGACGCGGCGCACCACCTTGTCCGCCGACCACTGCCCAGCCTTCTCGTCCAGCCCGATGTCCTTGCCGAACAGGCGAAAACGCAGGGCGCTGAACTCGCTGGACAGGCCGGCGGCGATGCGCTGCTGCACCGCCTCGTCCTGCAGCAGCTCGTCCAGCCGAGCCAGCACCTCGTCGAGCATCGCCTGATGGCGGCGCTGGTGGGTCAGCATGTCGAGCAACTGGCCGCCGACGCAGGCCAGATCCACCTCGCGCAGCTTGGCGGTGGCGGTGCGCTGGATGAACTGGCGTACCCGCTCGTCGCGCAGGGCGCCGATGCCATAGCGGGCCACGCCGACCAGCTGCCGACCGACCGCATCGGCGTTGGCCGGCTGACGCAACCAGCTGGCCAGCCGGCCGGCGGCGTCGAACGCCTCCAGCTTGGCCATCACCTGCGGCGTGGCGAGAAAGTGGGTGCAGATGAAGTCGGCCAGGTTGCGGCCGAGACGGGCCTGCTTGCGGGGAATGATCGCCGTGTGCGGAATCGGCAGCCCCAGGGGGTGGCGGAACAGGGCCGTGACGGCGAACCAGTCGGCAATCGCGCCAACCATCGCCGCCTCGGCGAAGGCTGCCAGATAACCCCAGGCCGGATGCAGAGCCAGCAGGTGGGTGGCCAGGGCGTACAGCAGCGCCGCCAGCAGCAGCAGGCCGAGGGCCAGGGCCTTCATGCGGGCCAGCGGGGAGAATCCGACAGGAGAGCGACGTGGAAGCATTGGCACAGGAAATCCCAGGCAGACCGTCAGACCGTCGCCCCGGTTGCGACAGTCGACAGGGACAACTGCCGCAACCGGGAGCAACACCGCGAATGAACGTGAAGCACAGGCATCATGCGGCAAAGCCGCCGCGCCGGCCACCGGCTCAACCGCCCTTCCCCAGCCCACGCCAGCCAGCCCTCCAGCGCCTGACCACAGCGAACATCCGCTGCTTCTCGCCCGTGCAGAAAAAGCATCGGCCAGGAGACCTGGCCGATGGGGTGGTGCGCGGCTCCCGCCTTACACGGAGATCGGCGTGCGCCAGTCGTCGGAGCCGGAAGTGCCGGAGACTTCGTGGGTCCAGACGATCTTGCGGTAGGTGAAGTAGACGTCTTCCAGGTGGGTGAAGTGCGCCATGTTCGGGTCCTGGCAGTTCGGCATGCGCGATTGCACGTCGACGATGATGGCGTCGTGCAGTTCGATGGTGAAGTAGTGCTCCTGGGTGCCGGTGGCCGAGGTGCGATACCACTCCAGGCGGCACTTGGTCAGGCGCTCGCCGGAGGTCAGCGCGTTGAACAGCAGCGGCGAGGACTTGTCGAACACCTTGGTGATCATCAGCGGCTTGTGCACGCGCTGGCCGGTCGGCTGACCGGACTGCGGGTCACGCGGAATGATGACCTGATGCTGGAATGCCTCGACGAGGATCTGGTCCTCATGACCTTCCTGGAAGATGTTGCCGACCGAGCCCTCGGTGAAGGTGCCTGCGGTGATCAGACCTTGCTTGGTGCCTTCGATGGACAGGTACGCGGGTGTTGGCATGAGTGCTCTCCTTGCCTGGGTCATGGACCGGTGGAGGTCCGGGAGCCATGACGGGTACAAGAGCCGTGCCAGCCATATTTATTCTTTAAATATCAATTACTTAGGATATAGGTAGATCGGCGTGCGCGGCGTGGCGTGAAGCCTGTCACCAAAAGCGGCGCAACTCCTTGCGCACTGCTGCGCAGGATCTTGCGCGGTCATCGCAACGCCACGGGTAGCGGGGTCTGCAGCGTTTTCTAGCCTTGCATGGCGCTTTGGCTGTGCAAGGAGCTGCGCAGCCGGGGCACGCGCGACAGTCGCCATGGCCAGCGCCCTCGCCCTCACACCCTCTGGACAGCACAAGGGCAGCCTAGGCTGCCCTTGTGTTCACTGCCTCAACGAAGCCGAGGGATCACTCCCACTCGATGGTCGCCGGCGGCTTGCTCGACACGTCGTAGGTGACGCGGGAGATGCCTTCGATCTCGTTGATGATGCGGTTGGAGACCTTCTCCAGCAGCTCGTAGGGCAGGTGCGCCCAGCGTGCGGTCATGAAGTCGATGGTTTCCACCGCGCGCAGGGCGACGACCCAGGCGTAACGACGGCCGTCGCCGACCACGCCGACCGACTTCACCGGCTGGAACACCACGAAGGCCTGGCTGGTCTTGTGGTACCAGTCGAAGTTGCGCAGCTCCTCGATGAAGATGTGGTCGGCACGACGCAGCAGGTCGGCGTACTCCTTCTTCACCTCGCCGAGGATGCGCACGCCCAGGCCCGGGCCCGGGAACGGGTGGCGGTAGACCATGTCGTAGGGCAGGCCGAGTTCGAGGCCGATCTTGCGCACCTCGTCCTTGAACAGCTCGCGCAGCGGCTCGACCAGCTTGAACTGCATGTCTTCCGGCAGGCCGCCGACGTTGTGGTGCGACTTGATCACTTTGGCCTTGCCGGTCTTGGCGCCGGCCGACTCGATCACGTCCGGGTAGATGGTGCCCTGGGCGAGGAAGTCGATGCCCTGCAGCTTGGTGGCCTCTTCGTCGAACACCTCGATGAAGCTGCGACCGATGATCTTGCGCTTCTCTTCCGGATCGCTGATGCCGGCCAGGCGACCGAGGAACTTGTCTTCGGCATTGGCGCGGATCACCTTGACGCCCATGTTCTCGGCGAACATGGTCATCACCTGGTCGCCCTCGTGCAGGCGCAGCAGGCCGTTGTCGACGAACACGCAGGTCAGCTGGTCGCCGATGGCGCGATGCAGCAGCGCGGCCACCACCGAGGAGTCGACGCCGCCGGACAGGCCGAGCAGCACCTTGGAGTCGCCGACCTGGGCGCGCACGTTGGCGATGGCGTCGTCGACGATGTTGGCCGGGGTCCACAGCGCTTCGCAGCCGCAGAGGTCCAGCACGAAGCGCGACAGGATGCGGCCGCCCTGCTTGGTGTGGGTCACTTCCGGGTGGAACTGCACGCCGTAGTAGGCGCGGCTGTCGTCGGCCATGGCAGCGATCGGGCAGCTCGGGGTGCTGGCGACGATGTGGAAGCCTTCCGGCAGCGCGGTGACCTTGTCGCCGTGGCTCATCCACACGTCCAGCGCCAGCATGCCGTCGTCGGCCATGTGGTCTTCGATGCCGTCGAGCAGGCGGCTCTTGCCGACCAGGTCGACGCGGGCGTAGCCGAACTCGCGCAGGTCGGAGCCCTGCACCTTGCCGCCCAGCTGCTCGGCCATGGTCTGCATGCCGTAGCAGATGCCGAACAGCGGCACGCCCAGCTCGAACACCGCCTGCGGCGCACGCGGGCTGTCGGCTTCGTGCACCGACTCCGGACCACCGGCGAGGATGATGCCGCGCGGCGCGAAGGCGCGGATGGCCGCGTCGTCCATGTCGAACGGGTGGATCTCGCAGTACACGCCGATCTCGCGCACGCGGCGGGCGATCAGCTGGGTGTACTGGGAGCCGAAGTCCAGAATCAGGATACGGTGGGCGTGAATGTCGTGGTGGGCCATAGCCGTCTCTCGTAGCGGAATTCACAAACGACTCGGGGCTGCCCGCCTGTTACAGCGGCAACCCCGGGTCTTTCTCAATCAGGCAAAAATCGATTTGCCGCGTCGCGAGCGCAGGACAGGCAAGGCGGAAAGAGGTGAGGAAGCGGAGTTTGCTGGAGCAAATGAGCATTCCGAACCTCTTTCCAACGCAGCATGGCCAAGCGCAGCAGCGTCAAATCGATTTTTCAACCAACGCGGTAGTTGGGGGCTTCCTTGGTGATCTGCACATCGTGCACGTGCGACTCGGCCATGCCGGCGCCGGTGATGCGCACGAACTGCGGGCGGGTGCGCATCTCTTCGATGTTGGCGCAGCCGGTGTAACCCATGGAGGAACGCAGGCCACCCATCAGCTGGTGGATGATCGCGCTCAGGGCACCCTTGTACGGTACGCGGCCTTCGATGCCTTCCGGGACCAGCTTCTCGGCACCGGCCGAGGAGTCCTGGAAGTAGCGGTCCGAGGAACCCTGGGCCTGGGCCATGGCGCCCAGCGAGCCCATGCCGCGGTAGGCCTTGTAGGAGCGGCCCTGGAACAGCTCGACCTCGCCCGGCGCTTCTTCGGTACCGGCGAACATCGAGCCCATCATCACCGCGTTGGCGCCGGCGACGATGGCCTTGGACAGGTCGCCGGAGAAGCGGATGCCGCCGTCGGCGATCATCGGCACGCCGACCGCGGCCAGGGCGGTGGCGACGTTGGCGATGGCGCTGATCTGCGGCACGCCGACACCGGCGACGATGCGGGTGGTGCAGATCGAGCCCGGGCCGATGCCGACCTTGACGCCGTCGGCGCCGGCTTCGACCAGCGCCAGGGCGGCTTCGGCGGTGGCGATGTTGCCGCCGATCACCTGCACTTCGGGGAAGTTCTGCTTGACCCAGCGCACGCGGTCGATCACGCCCTTGGAGTGGCCGTGGGCGGTATCCACCACCACCACGTCGACGCCGGCGGCAGCCAGCGCGGCGATGCGGTCGCCGGTGTCGGCACCGGTGCCGACGGCGGCGCCGACGCGCAGGCGACCCTGGTCATCCTTGGACGCCAGCGGGTAGGTCTTGGCCTTCTCGATGTCGCGGAAGGTCACCAGGCCACGCAGGTGGAACTGGCTGTCGACCACCAGCATCTTCTCGATGCGGTGCTCGTAGAGCTTGGTCTTGATCTCTTCCAGGCCGGTGCCTTCCTGCACGGTGACCAGCTGGTCCTTCGGCGTCATGATCGCCGCGACGCTGTCGCCGGTATTCGGGGTGAAGCGCAGGTCACGGCCGGTGACGATGCCCACCAGTTCCTTGCCGGACACCACCGGGAAGCCGGAGAAGCCCAGCTCGTCGGCCTTGCGCAGCAGCTCGCTGATCTTGGTTTCCGGGGTCACGGTCTCCGGATCGCGCACGATGGCGGTCTCGTGACGCTTGACCTTGCGCACCTCGGCAGCCTGCTGCTCGATGGTCATGTTCTTGTGGATGATGCCGATGCCGCCTTCCTGGGCCATGGCGATGGCCAGGCGGGACTCGGTCACGGTATCCATGGCTGCGGAAACCAGCGGGATGTTCAGTTCGATACCGCGGGTCAGACGGGTCTTGAGGGAGACATCCTTCGGCAGAACCTCGGAGTAACCGGGGATCAATAGAACATCGTCGAAGGTCAGGGCTTCTTGGCTGATACGCAGCATGGCGGGGGCTCCCGGACGGGAAAAATGGAAGCGCGGCAGTATACCCGGCCCAGCGCCCGCGCTCAACGCGGCTGGTCGTTAACTCGCCGCTCAGGACACCGCCCGGGCAGCGACCAGACTAAGCTCCGCGACCTTGTCGCGACGCTGGGCCAGGTAGCGGGTGCAGCTGACGCGCAGGAAGGAAGCGAAGTTGACCACCTCGCCGCGGTAGTCCATGACCTCCTCGTACAGCTTGGCGATCAGCTGATTGGTGGTCATGCCGTCGACCTCGGCGATCTCGCGGAGGATGTCCCAGAACTGGTTCTCCAGGCGCAGGGTGGTGACCACCCCGCGGATGCGCAGGGAGCGCGAGCGCGACTCGTAGAGGATCGGATCGGCCTTGACGTACAGCTCGCACATGACTGTTTTCCCCTCATTGGCATCGCCGGGGTGGTGGACAAGGCTGCGCCGTTGTCCACCCTACCAGCTAACGGCGCAGCCTCCGTAGGGTAGAAAAATCGCGCAGCGATTTTCTACCGTCCCGCGGCGCGGATTACAGTTCGATACGGGTGCCGAGCACCTTGAGGAACGCCGCCAGCCAGGCCGGATGCGCCGGCCAGGCCGGGGCGCTGACCAGATTGCCGTCGGTGTGCGCCTGGTCGACCGGGATCTCCACGTAGCGCCCGCCGGCCAGGCCGACTTCCGGCGCGCAGGCCGGGTAGGCGCTGCATTCGCGGCCCTTGAGCACGCCCGCAGCAGCCAGCAGCTGCGCGCCGTGGCAGATGGCGGCGATCGGCTTGCCGGCCTGGGCGAGGGCCTGCACAAGTTCGATCACCTGACCGTTCAGGCGCAGGTACTCCGGCGCGCGGCCGCCCGGCACCAGCAGGGCGTCGTAGTCGGCGGCCTCGACCTTGGCGAAGTCGAAGTTGAGGACGAAGTTGTGCCCCGGCTTCTCGCTGTAGGTCTGGTCGCCCTCGAAGTCGTGGATCGCGGTGCGCACGCTCTGCCCGGCGCTCTTGCCCGGACACACCGCATGCACCAGGTGACCGACCATCGTCAGCGCCTGGAACGGCACCATCACTTCATAGTCTTCGACGTAGTCGCCGACCAGCATGAGGATCTTCTTCGCAGCCATGGACTTGCTCCCTGTTCCGGGTGATTGAAGTGCACCCAGTATCGTCCAGCCCGCAGCAAACGGGTAACAGCCGCCTACTACAGCTGTACCTGCACCACGCGGATCTTGAAGCCCAGGCGCTCGGCGAAGGCAGCGAGGAAGTCCTGGCGCAGGCCCGCCTCCGCCCAGCCGTTGAAGATGAAGCCCAGATTGGAGAAGCCGCACGGCTGCAGGAACAGGAAACCGTTGATGTCGTCCTCGAAGCCGCATTCCGGGCAGGTGAAATTGTCGGTATATCCCGGCCACCACTCATCCAGGCTGGCGAACAGCGGCTCGCCGATTTCCTGGCGGCAGTGCGGACAGCCGGCCTCCTCGAGAAAGTCGCGAGTCGGCGTATAGATGCAGCGCTGGGTGACGATTTCCAGGCCGTTGTGCGGCTGGCCGAACGGCAACAGCTGCGGATGCTCAACCACCCGCCGCGCTCCCGGAGCGATGGCATAGGCCATGCCGTTGCCGCCGCGCCCGCAGGTGGTCGGCAGCGCCTCGACGATCTCGCGCTTGACCAGCCAGTTCAACAGCTGCCGCGCCTTCGCCTCGTGGGCGGGGACGCTGGAAAGCTGCGGGACGATGATGAGCTGCTGGTCGGCCATGGAATGCCCTCGGCGTGAAGAAAGCCGCGCAGCTTAATCGGCGGCCGGCGCAGGTCAATGCCTATGGTAGTCCCGGCAAAGCCTTTATCATGCCGGCCATGATCAAAGACCCGTTCGCACGGCTCGGCCTCGATCGCGAGGTGCTGACCGTCAGCCAGCTCAACCAGCGTGCCCGCCACCTGCTCGAGGACGTGTTCCCGCAGGTGTGGGTCGAGGGCGAGATTTCCAACCTGGCGCGGCCCTCTTCCGGGCACGTCTACTTCACCCTCAAGGACGCTGGCGCCCAGGTGCGCTGCGCGCTGTTCCGCTCCAGCGCGGCGCGCGTGCGCCAGGCGCTGCGCGACGGCCTGGCGGTGAAGGTGCGCGGCAAGGTCTCGCTGTTCGAGGGCCGCGGCGACTACCAGATGATCCTCGACACGCTGGAGCCGGCCGGCGACGGCGCGCTGCGCCTGGCCTTCGAGGCGCTCAAGGACAAGCTGGCCGGCGAGGGCCTGTTCGTCGCCGAGGGCAAGCGCGCCCTGCCCGCTCATCCGCAGCGCATCGGCATCGTCAGCTCGCCGAGCGGCGCGGTGATCCGCGACATCATCAGCGTGTTCCGCCGCCGCGCGCCGCAGGTGCAACTCACCTTGATCCCCACGG
>DATCUN010000056.1:0-7296 GCA_036561825.1 Pseudomonas sp. | reverse complement strand
CGAGTGCCTTGTGGATGCCGAACGCCTCGCTGCTCACCACCGCCTGCAACAGCGCATAGCGGTTGGCGTAGCGTGCATACAGCGTCACCTTGGAGATGCCCGCCAGGCTCGCCACCTTGTCCATGGTGAGCGCTTGCGGCCCCTCAGCGAACACCAGCTCCCGGGCAGCGTGGAGAATGTCGCGATCCTTCTGGTGATCGGTGGGGCGTCCGGCTTTTGCTGACATGGTTTCGCGCCTGCACTCGGTGCTGGATGAGCAAAAATGATTTCTGTACATTCGTGTTCACTAATCAGGGGAACGACTTGTCATGCGTATTTCGCTACTTTTGCTGGCTGCATGCTCGATATTTCTCGCAGCTTGCAATGATAGCCCTGAGCCCAAGACCGCGGCAGCCATGCCGCCCTTCGTCAAGACAGTAGCGGTACTCGGCAGTTCCGCAGCGACGCTGGGCCTGTCGGGTACGGTGCGCGCGCAGGTCGAGTCGCCGCTAGCCTTCCAGGTGGGCGGGCGGATTGCCAAGCGCGCGATAGATGCCGGGCAGTCCGTGCGCGCCGGGCAGGTGCTGTTCGAGCTGGATACCCGTGACCTGACCCAGGCGGTCAGCGCGGCCGAAGCGGACCTGGCCGCCGCCACTGCCGCGCTCGCCACTGCCGAAGCCGACCTGGTCCGCCATCGCCAGCTGGAGGCGCGGAACTTCGTCAGCGCGCAAGCCCTGGAGCGTGTCCAGCTTGCCCGCCGCGAAGCCCAGACCCGGCGTGACGCCAGCACCGCGCACCTGGCCCAGGCCCGCAATGCCCTCGGCTACGGCCGACTGCGGGCGCCGGCTGCCGGCGTGCTGATCGAGGTAACCGGCGAGGCCGGCCAGGTGGTGGCCGCAGGCCTGCCTGTGGCCCTCCTCGCCCAGGCCGATGCGCGCGAGATCGAGGTGTACTTTCCGGAGGGCGTGACACCGCCGGACCGCGGCGAGGTCTTGGCTGCCGACGGGACAACCCTGCCGCTGCGCCTGCGCGAAACGGCCGGCGCCGTCGATCCGCAGGGACGCACCCTCCGCGCCCGCTACACGGTGCTGGAGCAGCCGGATGCCCTGGTGCTCGGAACGGTATTGCGTACCCGCTTCGCCGCGCAGGCGGCGAATGAAGCCAGTTTCTCGGTGCCCATCGGCGCCATCGATGAGCGCAGCCAGGGACCGCGGGTCTGGCGAGTCCGCGAGGGTCGTGCAGTGTCCGTTTCGGTCAGCGTGCTGGCGCTGGATGGCGAAACGGCGCGCATCCGCGGCCCGCTGGTAGGCGATGACCGCGTCGTGGCGCTGGGCACCCATCTGCTGAGTGAAAACATGCCCGTGCGGGAACTCGGCCAATGAGCTTCCCCAACCTGTCCGCCCTGGCCGTGCGCGAGCGCTCGGTGACGCTGTTTTTCCTGATCCTCGCCGTGCTGTCCGGCATCTACGCCTTCCTGGCCCTCGGCCGGGCGGAAGACCCCGCCTTCAGCGTGCGGGCCACGGTCGTCACCGCGGTCTGGCCCGGCGCCACGCCCGAGGAACTGCAGACCCAGGTGGTCGACCGCCTGGAGAAGCGCATCCAGGAGGTGGAGTACCTCTACCGGATCGAGACCACCATCCGTCCCGGGCAAGCCAACCTGCAGATCGAGTTCCACGACTACTCGCCGCAGGCCAAGATCCCCGACCTGCTCTACCAGGTGCGCAAGCGCATGCAGGAAGAGGCCGCCAACCTGCCGCCCGGGGTGATCGGCCCGATCGTCAACGACGACTTCTCCGATGTGTACTTCAGCCTGATCGCCATCACCGCCCCGGGCCTGCCGATGCGCGAACTGACCCGCGACGCCGAGGCGATCCGCGATCGCCTGCAGCGCGTCGCCGGGGTGCACAAGGCCATGCTGCTGGGCGAGCGCACCGAGCGGGTGTATCTCGAGTTCGACAATGCCCGCTTGATCAACCTGGGGATCGCCCCGCAGGCGGTGTTCGACGCCATCGACGCCAGCAATCGCCTGCTGCCGGCGGGACGCATGGAGACCGACGGCCCGCGCCTGCATCTGCGCCTCGACGCCGACCTCGCCGATCTCGAGCAGCTGGCCACGGTGCCGGTGCGCATCGGCGAGCGGGTGCTCAAGCTCGCCGACATCGCCACCATCAGGCGCGGCTACGAGGACCCGCCCAGCTACCTGGTGCGCTCGCGCGGGCAGGATGCGCTGCTGCTCGGCGTGGTCATGGCCAAGGGCGAAAACGGCCTGGAGCTGGGCGAGCGGCTCGCCGACTTCCTCGACGCCGAACGCCAGCGACTGCCGCTGGGCATGGCGCTCGACGTGCTGACCAACCAGGCCGAGGCCATCAGCGGGGCGGTCAACCTGTTCCAGGTCAAGTTCCTCGTCGCCGTGGCCGTGGTGGTGGCGGTCAGCATGCTGGCCATCGGCCTGCGCGCCGGGCTGATCGTTGGCATCGCCGTGCCGCTGACCCTGGGCCTCACCTTCCTGGTGATGATGCTGATGGGCATCAACCTCGACCGCATTACCCTGGGCGCGCTGATCATCGCCCTGGGCCTGCTGGTCGACGACGCCATCATCGCCGTGGAAATGATGCTGGTGAAGATGGAGGAAGGCTGGGACCGCGTGCGCGCCGCCGCCCATGCCTGGTCGGTCACCGCCGCACCCATGCTCTTCGGCACCCTGGTGACCGTGGCCGGCTTCTTCCCCATCGGCTTCGCCCGCTCGAGCGTCGGCGAATACGCCGGCAACATCTTCTGGGTGTTGGCCATCGCGCTGGTGGTGTCCTGGCTGGTCGCGGTGGTGTTCGCGCCCTGGCTGGGCGTGCGGATGCTGCCGGATTTTCCCAAGGCCCACGACCACGCCGGCGCCTATCGGACCCCGCTGTACCGGCGCCTGCGCAGCGTCGTGACCTGGTGCGTGACCCGGCGCAAGACGGTGGTCGGCGCCACCGTAGCGTTGCTGGTGCTGTCCATCGCCGGCATGGCCCTGCTGGTGCAGAAGCAGTTTTTCCCCAGCTCGGACCGCCCGGAAGTACTGGTCGCGGTCTACCTGCCGCAGGGCAGCAGCGTCGCCGCCACGGATCGCACGATCAAGAAGCTCGAAGCCATCCTCGCCCCGCTGCCGGAGGTCAAGAGCCTGTCCGCCTATGTCGGGGCCGGGGCGCCGCGCTTCTTCATCAGCGCCAACCCCGAGCCGCCCTCGCCCGCCTTCGCCAAGATCGTCGCCGTGGCGCAGGATCCCAAGGCGCGGGACAAGGTCATGGCCACCCTGCAGCAGCACATCGACCGGGGCGAGTTCCCCGAGGCGCGGGTGCGGGTGTACCAGCTGCTGTTCGGCCCGCCGGTGATCTGGCCGGTCGCCTTCCGCGTCATCGGCCCCGATCCGGTCGAGCTGCGCGGCATCGCCCATCGGGTCCGCACCGTGATGGCGGCCGATCCCCATGTGGTCGACCCGCACCTGGAATGGGACGAGCGCGCCCCGGCGCTGCATCTGGCCATGGACGAGGAGCGCCTGCGCCTGCTGGGGCTAACCCCGCAGGAAGTGGCGCAGCAACTGCAGTTCCAGCTCGACGGCGTGCCGGTCACCCAGCTGCGCCAGGACATCCGCAGCGTGGTGGTCATCGCCCGTGGCAGCAGCGGCGGCCGCCGGCTCGACGCCGACAGTCTGGACACCCTGGAGGTGCTGACCCGCGACGGCCGCAAGCTGCCGTTCAGCCAGCTGGGGCAGGTCGAGGTGCGCTTCGAGGACCCGGTTATCAAGCGCTACAACCGCGAGCCGTTCCTGACCGTGCAGGCCGACATTCGCGATGCCCAGCCCAACGACGTGACTGCTGCCGTGTGGCAGGCCATGGAAGATGTGCGCGGCCGCTTGCCGCCGGGCTACCGCATCGACATCGCCGGCTCGGTCGAGGAGTCGGGCAAGGCCGATGCCTCGATCCAGAAACTGCAGCCAGCGATGATGGCGTTCATGCTGATTCTCATCATGCTGCAGATGCGCTCCTTCTCCGGCACCTTCATCGTCCTGGCGACCGCCCCGCTGGGCCTGATCGGCGCGGTCATCGCCCTGCTGCTGTTCGACCAGCCGTTCGGCTTCGTCGCCCTGCTCGGCCTGACCGGCCTGGCCGGCATCCTGATGCGCAACACCCTGATCCTGACCCAGCAGGTGGCCGACAATTTCGACGCGGGCATGGCGGCGTTCGAGGGGGTGGTAGAGGCGGCCGTGCAGCGCGCCCGCCCAGTGATGTTGACGGCGCTGGCCGCCGTGTTCGCCTTCGTCCCCCTCACCCAGGACAGTTTCTGGGGGCCGCTAGCCTACGTGCTGATCGGCGGCGTGGCGGTCGGTACGGCGATCACCCTGCTGTTCGTGCCGGCGCTCTATGCGCTGTGGTTCCGTCTCGCGCCTGCTGCCAGCGCGGAAGGCAGCTTGCCGAGCTCCGGGATGTAGACGCTCGTGGCTGCCATGGATTGCGGGCTCGCACTGCGTCCTCTTGCAGCAGCGCAACACCGTCCTTGAGCGGTTACGCTATACAACGCACACCTCTTCGAAAAGGATTGAAAGGATTTGCCCTATGAAGAACATCAAGCTGAGCTATCTCCTGCTGCTGATCGTCCTCAGCCTGCTCTGGCTGGTGGCCGACAACGTGCTGACCGCGCCCTACCAGTTCTTCGCCCTGCGCTCGTCGCTGGTCAACTACACCGGCATTCTCGCCATCGGCGTCATGAGCTTCGGCATGTTCCTGGCGATTCGCCCGATCAGCATCGAGCCGTTTCTAGGCGGGCTGGACAAGTCCTACCGGCTGCACAAGTGGCTGGGCATCACCGCCCTGGTGCTTTCCGTCGTGCACTGGCTGCTGATCAAAGCGCCGAAGTGGTTGATTGGCTGGGGCTGGATGGAAAAGCCGGTGCGCAAGGCAGCCACGGCCGCGGGGCCGAGCGAACCGATCCCGGCCATTTTCCAGTTCTTCCGCAGCCAGCGTGGTCTGGCCGAAGACCTCGGCGAGTGGGCGTTCTATGCGGTGGTCGCCCTGATCGTCCTGGCGCTGCTCAAGCGCTTTCCCTATCGCTACTTCTTCAAGACCCATCGATTGCTGGCGGTGGTCTACCTGGTGCTGGTGTTCCACTCGCTGGTGCTGATGAAGACCGCCTACTGGAGTTCGCCCATCGGCCCGCTGGTGGCGGTGCTGATGCTGGTCGGCACCCTCGCCGCCTTCGTCTCGCTGTTGCGCCGGGTGGGCCATACGCGTCGCGCGGTCGGCGTGATCGAGCAACTGGTGCACCATCGCGACAACCGCGTGCTGGGCGTCGAGATCAAGCTGAAAGACCGCTGGTTCGGGCATGCCGCCGGGCAATTCGCCTTCGTCACCTTCGATCCGGCCGAAGGCCCGCACCCCTTCACCATTTCGTCGTCATGGCACAACGACGGCAAGCTGCGCTTCCACATCAAGGGCATCGGCGACTACACCGCGACCCTGCCGCAAACCCTCAAGGTCGGCGACCTGGTCAAGGTCGAGGGCCCTTACGGCACCTTCAACTTCCGCAGCAAGCAGCCGCGACAGATCTGGGTGGCTGGCGGTATCGGCATCACCCCGTTCATCGCCCGCATGCAGAGCCGTGAGCGTCATCCGGAAGAACGCAGCATCGACCTGTTCTACAGCACCAGCGCGCCGGACCAGGGCTTCATCGACAAGCTGCAGCAATTGGCCAAACGCGCGAACGTGCAGCTGCACGTGCTGGTCAGCGGCAAGGACGGCCGGCTGACGGCTGATCGCCTGTGTCAGATGGTTCCCGAATGGCAATCGGCCAGCGTCTGGTTCTGCGGGCCGGCCGGCTTCGGCCAGTCGCTGCGTCAGGATCTGCTCGCCCGCGGTCTGGCGGCCGCGGACTTCCATCAGGAGCTGTTCGACATGCGCTGAGAGCGCCGCGCCTGCCGCCCGCCAACGCGCAGGCGGCAGGCCGCAGTGAGTCAGGCCTGTTTCAAGCGACTGCGCAGAGCCCCGAACAGATTGACGGCAGCCAGCACCACGCCACCGGCGGCAATGCCGAACAGTGCATTGAGCAACGTCGGGGTCAGCGCCTGCAGCAGTGCGCCAATACCCGCCACGGCGCCGGTTGCCTCGGCGGCGTTTTCGATGAGGTGGTGCACCGGCGCCATCCCGTGGGTAAGGATGGCGCCACCGACCATGAACATGGCCGCGGTACCGACCACCGACAGCCCCTTCATCAGATAAGGGGCGGCACGCAGGATCAGCCCGCCGACCGCCTGCGCCGCGCTCGAGGCCCGACGACTGAGGTGCAGGCCCAGGTCATCGAGCTTGACGATACCGGCCACCAGGCCGTAGACGCCGATGGTCATGACGATGGCGATTCCTGCCAGCACCACGACCTGCTGCATGAACGGCGCACCGGCGACCGCGCCCAGGGTGATTGCGATGATCTCCGCGGACAGGATGAAGTCCGTGCGCACCGCGCCTTTGATCTTGTCCCGCTCGAACGCCACCATGTCGACCGCGGGATTGGCCAGGGCCACCTCCAGCTCGGCGTGTTTGCCAGCCTCCTCTGCCTGGCTGTGCAGGAACTTGTGCGCGAGCTTCTCGAAGCCCTCGAAACACAGGAACGCGCCGCCGAGCATCAGCAGCGGAGTGACCGCCCAGGGAGCCAGCGCGCTGATCAGCAGCGCCGCCGGCACCAGGATCAGCTTGTTGATGAACGAGCCCTTGGCCACGGCCCAGACCACCGGCAGCTCGCGGTCGGCATTGACGCCGGTGACCTGCTGGGCGTTCAGCGCCAGGTCATCACCGAGCACTCCGGCGGTCTTCTTCGCCGCCACCTTGGTCATTACCGATACGTCGTCCAGGATCGTGGCGATGTCATCGATCAGTGCAAGCAAGCTACTTCCAGCCAAGTTGGTTCTCCCTGCATGGCAATTTCCGGATGGAATCGCGCGAGCATAACGGCTAAGCCGTTACCGGTCATTTTCCGCGCAGACAAAATTTCCCATCTGCCGACAGGGATGCACTCCTCTTCGATGCAAGCCAGGGCTCACCATTGATCGCCTGTTCGATCGCAACAAGGCCACGGGAATAGGCAAGAAACAGCATCATTTCATTATGTTAAATAGCGTATTTAGCAGCGTACCGAGTCAGGCAAATCCGCAGCTGCCTTGAGGATGCCCGCCACCCTCCTATACTCAAGAAAAAAATGAGCAGCCATAAAGAGATACGAGCTGCCGACCTTTTGAACCATCTTCGATAGAATCCCGCCCCGCGCCGCCGGGTAGAGAAATTCTCGCTACTGGCG
>DATCUN010000055.1:0-33219 GCA_036561825.1 Pseudomonas sp. | reverse complement strand
CGCCGCGACACCTGCCGGCACCGCCCTGGCGACGGGCGCAGCCGGGGCACTGGCTGCCGAGCGTGGCCGCCCGGATACCGGTTCCGCCGCGGGCTCGACCGCCTCGTCAGACTCTCGCAACTTCAGCTTCAGCTGCCGATGCGTCTGGCGGCCCTCCCACCAGCGGTGGCCGGCACCCTGAATCAGCTCGAACAGGTCAAGGGTGATCTTGCCAGTGAGGTCCATGACCCGGAACCACGACAGATCGGTGAACACGGTCAGCCCGAAGAGGAACAGCGCGATGAACATCAGCGTGCTGCCCTGCACATTCAAGGCGTCCTCGGCCCACTCGCCGAGGCTCTTGCCAAGAATCCCGCCGGCCGGCGCCTGCGGATTCATTTCCAGCGCCTGGAACTGGATGGAAGCCAGGGCTGCCGTCGAGGTCAGCAGGAAGAACAGGCCGATGATCCGCCAGGAAAACAGCCAGCCATTCCAGCGGAACGGCTCATGGCGCGTGCGGAACAGCTCGAGAACCTTGATACCCATCAGCAGCGGCAGCAGGTAGGCCGAATAGCCGAAGCCGAACAGGAAGAAACTGGCCACCCAGGCCCCTACCCGCCCGGCCGCATTCTGCACATGGCCCGCACTGGTGGAGACATCGATGCCCGGATCCATCGGGGAGTAGCTCAACAGAGCCATCCAGAAATAGATGCACAGCGCCCCCAGCGCAATCAGCGCTGCTTCCTTCAGACGGTAATGCAGCTGCTGGCGCAAGGCATCGGCTTTGGCGGTATTGGCAGAGCTCTTCAAAACGTGTTTTTCCTGCGCTAGTCCGGCGCTCGAAATCGGTAGAGAAAAAATCAGAGACTATTGTAAGACTTTACCCGGAGGATGCCATGAAGGCCGTCAACGCCGGGTTTTGCCGCCCCAGCCAGAGGGGTGTAGCATGCTCCGCATTGACCGCATGGCAGCTCAATTGGAGCATGCATTCTCTTTCGTGACAAAGACTTATGGGGTGTTTTATGAGTGACGCCAAGCATTCGCGGCTGATCATCCTCGGTTCCGGCCCGGCCGGCTACACGGCTGCCGTCTACGCTGCGCGCGCCAACCTCAAGCCGCTGCTGATCACCGGCCTGCAGGCTGGCGGCCAGCTGACCACCACCACCGAGGTCGACAACTGGCCCGGCGACGTCGAAGGCCTCACCGGACCGGCGCTGATGGAGCGCATGCGCGAGCATGCCGAACGCTTTGCCACCGATATCGTGTTCGACCACATCCACACCGCCGAGTTGCAACAGCGCCCGTTCGTGCTCAAGGGCGACAGCGGCACCTTTACCTGCGATGCCCTGATCATCGCCACTGGCGCTTCTGCCCAGTACCTGGGCCTGCCCTCCGAAGAAGCCTTCATGGGCAAGGGTGTATCCGCCTGCGCCACCTGCGATGGCTTCTTCTATCGCAACCAGGTGGTCTGCGTGATCGGCGGTGGCAACACCGCCGTCGAAGAGGCGCTGTACCTGTCCAACATCGCCAAAGAAGTCCACCTGATCCATCGTCGCGACAAGCTGCGCGCCGAGAAGATCCTCCAGGACAAGCTGCTGGAAAAGGCCGCCACCGGCAATATCCGCCTTCACTGGAACCAGGCCTTGGACGAAGTGCTCGGCGACGCCAGCGGCGTGACCGGCGTGCGCCTCAAGGACGTGAACAACGGCGCCACCCAGGAGCTGCCGCTGACCGGCGTTTTCATCGCCATCGGCCACAAGCCCAACACCGAGCTGTTCACCGACCAGCTGGCGATGCACGACGGCTACCTGAAGGTAAAGGGTGGCGGCGAAGGCAATGCCACTGCCACCAGCATCGAGGGGGTATTTGCCGCCGGTGACGTGGCCGACCACGTCTACCGCCAAGCCATCACCTCCGCCGGCGCCGGCTGCATGGCGGCACTCGACGCCGAACGCTTCCTCGAGCAGTAATCCCCCAGCATGCTCAACTGGCTGGCACGCGACTCCCTGAAGTTCCCCCCGCTGGAGCAGGCACTGCGCGAGCCGGACGGCCTGCTCGCCGCAGGCGGCGACCTTAGCCCCGAGCGACTGATCAGCGCCTACCGGCACGGCTGCTTTCCCTGGTTCCAGGAAGGGCAGCCCATCCTCTGGTGGTCGCCCGACCCACGCATGGTCCTGTTCCCCGCAGAGCTGCACGTCTCGCACAGCCTGCGCAAGCTGATGCGCCAGGGACGCTTCGAGGTCAGTTTTGATCGTGACTTTCCCGCGGTGATTCGCGCCTGTGCCGCGCCACGCAGCTATGCTGACGGCACCTGGATCACCCGAGCGATGCAGGCTGCCTATCTGGAATTGCATCGCCGCGGCATCGCCCACTCGGTCGAGGTCTGGCAGGAAGACCAACTGGTCGGCGGTCTCTACGGACTGGCCTTGGGGCGCCTGTTTTTCGGCGAGTCGATGTTCAGCCGCACGGACAACGCCTCGAAGATTGGCTTCGTCACCCTGGTCGAACAGCTGCGCGAATGCGGCTACGTGCTGATCGACTGCCAGATGCACACCCAGCATCTGTCCAGCTTCGGAGCCCGCGAGATACCTCGTGCCGATTTTGCCGGCTACCTCGAGCGCTACCTTGACCAGTCCGGCCCGACATCCTGGGCGAGCACCCCGGCGTGACTTACACTGGTAAAGGCGATCCCGCTCGACCTGCACTACCGGGGGTTACGTCATGACCGAACTGGCCCATCTGAAGTTCTATGCGACCCAGCCGCACGACTGCAGCTACCTCTCCGGACAGCAGGCGACCACCCTGTTTCTCGATCCGCGCCACCCGTTCGATGCCGGCATGTATGCCGGCCTGTCGGAACTGGGCTTCCGGCGCAGCGGCGAACATCTGTACCGGCCCCATTGCCAGCATTGCCAGGCCTGCCTTCCGGCGCGCATTCCCACCGCCAGCTTTCAGGCCAGCCAGCAACAGAAACGCATCCTCAAGCGCAATCGGGACCTCAGCGTGCACGCCGTTCGTCCGGAATTTCGCGAGGAGTATTACGACCTCTACGCCCGCTATATCGAGCAGCGCCACGCGGACGGCGACATGTATCCACCCAGCCGCGAACAGTTCACCACCTTTTTGGTGAGTGACCTGCCGTTCTGCGTGTTCTTCGAGTTTCGCCTGCAGGGACGACTGCTGGCCGTCGCCGTGACCGACGTCCTACCCAACGGCCTGTCTGCGGTCTATACCTTCTTCGATCCACTCGAGGAAAGGCGCAGTCTCGGGCGCGTGGCGATTCTCTGGCAGGTAGCCGAAGCATCCCGCCGAGCGCTTCCGGCCGTCTATCTCGGCTACTGGATCCGCAACTGCCGCAAGATGAATTACAAGAGCGAGTATCGTCCGCTGGAGCTGTACGTGAACCAGCACTGGGTGACCCTCGACTGAGGCTACTTGGCTGCGGAGGGGTTTTTCGGGCACAATGCCAGGCGATTTTGCCCGAGCACGTCAATCGGGCCATCCTTAGGTAATTGAGGGCTTTACTGCATGTCGAAAGAAGACAGCTTCGAAATGGAAGGCACTGTCGTCGACACCCTACCCAACACCATGTTCCGCGTGGAGTTGGAAAACGGGCACGTCGTCACCGCGCACATCTCCGGCAAGATGCGCAAGAACTACATCCGTATCCTGACCGGCGACAAGGTCCGCGTGGAACTGACGCCCTACGACCTGAGCAAGGGTCGCATCACCTATCGCGCTCGTTGATCGACGCAAGGTCATGAAACGACAACGCCCGGCATTGCCGGGCGTTGTCGTTTTTACAGCCTTCCGCACTGTCAGGCTGGCAAGGCCACCGTCTCGTAATCGAACACCAGCTCACCCTCCCGCACATCGATGTGCACGGTGCCACCCTGCTCGGCCAATTCGCCGAACAGGATCTGCTCGGCCAGCGGTCGCTTGATCTTGTCCTGGATCAGCCGCGCCATCGGCCGCGCGCCCATCTGCGCATCGTAGCCGCGCTCGGCCAGCCAGCCACGCGCCGCCTCGCTGACATCCAGCAGCACCCGCTTGTCCTCCAGCTGTGCCTGCAACTCGGTGAGGAACTTGTCGACCACGCTCTTGATGATCGTATGGTCAAGCCGGCCGAACTGAATGATGGTATCCAGGCGATTGCGGAATTCCGGGGTGAAGCTTTTCCTGATCACTTCCATGGCGTCACTGGAGTGGTCCTGCAGGGTGAAGCCGATCGACGCGCGTGCCGCCGTTTCCGCCCCCGCGTTGGTGGTCATGATCAGAATCACACTGCGGAAATCGGCCTTGCGCCCGTTATTGTCGGTCAGCGTGCCATGATCCATGACCTGCAAAAGCAGGTTGAACACCTCTGGATGCGCCTTCTCGATCTCGTCCAGCAGCAGCACGCAGTGTGGTGTCTTGGTGATCGCTTCGGTCAGCAGGCCACCCTGATCGAAGCCGACGTACCCCGGTGGCGCGCCGATCAGGCGCGACACGGTGTGCCGCTCCATGTACTCGGACATGTCGAAACGCACCAGCTCCACCCCCAGCGCCTTGGCCAGCTGGCGCGCCACCTCGGTCTTGCCGACGCCGGTCGGGCCGGCAAAGAGGAACGAGCCGACCGGCTTGTCCGGCGCCTTGAGGCCGGCCCGCGACAGCTTGATGGCGGTGGACAGCGCATCGATCGCCGCATCCTGGCCGAACACCGTCAGCTTGAGATCGCGCTCCAGATTGCGCAGCAGCTCCTTGTCCGAAGTGGTGACATGCTTGGGCGGAATGCGGGCAATCTTTGCCACCACATCCTCGATCTGCGGCACGTCGACGCAGGCGGCACGCCGGCTCTCCGGCTGCAGCCGCTGGTAGGCGCCAGCCTCATCGATCACATCGATGGCCTTGTCCGGCATGTGCCGGTCGTTGATATAGCGCGCTGCGAGCTCAGCGGCGGCACGCAGCGCCTCGTCGGTGTAGCTGATCTTGTGGTGCTGCTCGAAGCGGCTCTTCAGCCCACGGAGGATGCCGACGGTATCCTCCACCGAGGGCTCGAGCACGTCGACCTTCTGGAAGCGCCGAGCCAAGGCCCGATCCTTCTCGAAGATGCCGCGGAATTCCTGGAAAGTAGTCGAACCGATGCAGCGCATCTCGCCAGAGGACAGCAGCGGCTTGAGCAGGTTCGAAGCATCCATCACCCCACCGGATGCCGCACCGGCGCCAATGATGGTGTGGATCTCGTCGATGAACAGGATCGCATGCGGCCGCCGGCGCAATTCGTTGAGCAGCGCCTTGAAGCGCTTCTCGAAGTCGCCGCGATACTTGGTCCCGGCCAGCAATGCACCCAGGTCGAGCGAGTAGACCACGCTATTGGCCAGCAGGTCGGGGACCTGGCCATCGACGATGCGCTTGGCCAAGCCCTCGGCAATCGCCGTCTTGCCGACACCGGCCTCACCGACCAGCAGCGGATTGTTCTTGCGGCGGCGCGCGAGAATCTGCGCAACGCGCTCGACCTCAGGCTCGCGGCCGACCAGCGGATCGATACGCCCCTGCCGCGCCTGCTCGTTGAGATTGCTGGCGTAGGCATCCAGCGGATTGCCGGACACCGGACTCTCTCCACCCTCCTCGTCCTGGGATTCCTGCTCCTGTTCGTGCGGCTCGCTTTCACCCGGCACCTTGGAAATGCCATGGGCGATGTAGTTGACCACATCGATGCGCGCGACACTCTGCTGCTTGAGCAGGAATACCGCCTGGCTCTCCTGCTCGCTGAAGATCGCCACCAGCACATTCGCCCCGGTCACCTCGCGCTTGCCGGAGCTCTGCACATGGAATACCGCGCGCTGCAACACGCGCTGGAAGCCCAGGGTCGGCTGGGTTTCGCGTTCATCCTCGCTCAGCGGGATCAGCGGCGTGGTCGAGTCGATGAACTCACGCAGGTCATGCCGCAGCTTGTCCATGTTGGCGCCGCAGGCACGCAGCACGGTCGCGGCGGCACCGTTATCCAGCAGGGCCAGCAAGAGGTGCTCGACGGTCATGAACTCATGACGCTTGGTCCGAGCCTCCTTGAAGGCGAGGTTGAGGGTGACTTCAAGTTCGCGGTTCAACATAACTTCACCTCATTCCTCAAAAGCCCAAGCCATAGGCCATGTCACTCGTCTTTCTCGATCTCGCACAACAGCGGATGCTGGCACTCGCGAGCGTACTGATTGACCTGCATCGCCTTGGTCTCGGCAATGTCCCGGGTATAGACCCCGCACACTGCCCGCCCTTCGGTATGCACCGCCAGCATGATCCGGGTTGCCGTTTCCCGGTTCATCCCGAAGAAGCTCTCCAGTACTTCGACCACGAAGTCCATCGGAGTGTAATCGTCATTGAGCAGGAGGACCTTGTACATCGGCGGCGCCTTGAGTGCCGGCTTGGCCTCCTGGATTGCGACACCCGAATCCTCGCCTCCAGACGGATCTGGCGAGTCCTGATTGAATGTTAGTCGAATCTGGCTGCGTGCATGCATGCTGGCGTGGTCACCACTGGCTGGTGAATGGAATGGCTGTAACCAGTTTGCGCGATTCGGCCGGCGAATGCCGCCTCGCCTTGACTCTCGGCAAAACAGTGTTACAAACAGAAAGGCATACCCATAAAGGGTGAAGGGGATTGAAGCGCGGAGCGCCCCATCCATCCGCGTAATTCATGACGGATGATACTCCAGCGATGGAGTCCTTTGCAGAGGGAAGTCAGCATGCTGAGCGGCAAGGTCAAGTGGTTCAACAACGCCAAGGGCTATGGCTTCATCCTGGCCGAAGGCAGGGATGAAGAACTGTTCGCGCACTACTCGGCCATCCAGAGCGATGGCTACAAGACCCTCAAGGCCGGCCAATCGGTCAACTTCGAGATCCTGCAAGGCCCCAAGGGGCTGCATGCCGTCAACATCCAGCCGCTGCCTGTGAGCACCACACCACCGCGCAGCAGCGGGTACTGAGCCGAGGCACGCCGGCGTACGGCGACAAAAGGCCGACCACCAACCAGGACCGGCCTTTTTTTCATCAATATCAAGGGCCGGAACGCCCCTCTCGGACAGGTCTGGCGGCCCCATGCACGCAAACGATCTGCTGCCCTCGCCAGTGCATGAAAAGCCGGCAGGAAGCCCCCTAGACGCCGATCAGCCCTCATGAAAGCCAGCGGCATATCGTGATATCCTAGCGCCGCGACTGCGGTGGCACAGGGGACTGAGCTGCACTGGAGTGGGGGTTCTGCGCCTATAGTCCAGTGTGCGTGTTGGTCTACGCCACTTAATAATAGCCGCCCATGGCCAAAAGCCGATGCGCCCGAAATCGCCTCAAGAAGCATCCTCTTGCGCGCATCAAGACTTTCTGTAACCACAGCAAAACTGAGGGTTAGATTAAAAGATGTCCACTCGCTCAAAGATCATCTACACCTTTACCGACGAAGCACCTGCCCTGGCAACCTACTCCCTGCTTCCGATCATCCAAGCCTTCACCGCCTCCTCGGGCATCTCCGTTGAAACACGGGACATCTCCCTCGCAGGTCGCATCCTCGCAAGCTTTCCCGAATACCTGAACGAAGACCAGAAAATCGGCGACCACCTCGCCGAGCTGGGCAAACTGGCCACCACGCCAGAAGCCAACATCATCAAGCTGCCGAACATCAGCGCCTCGGTGCCGCAGCTCAAGGCCGCCATCAAGGAACTGCAGCAGCAGGGCTACAAGCTGCCTGACTACCCCGAAGCCCCCGCCAGCGACACCGAAAAGGACGTCCGCGGCCGCTACGACAAGATCAAGGGCAGCGCCGTGAACCCGGTCCTGCGCGAAGGCAACTCCGACCGTCGCGCCCCGCTCTCGGTCAAGAACTACGCCCGCAAGCACCCCCACAAGATGGGTGCCTGGAGTGCAGACTCCAAGACCCACGTCGCCCACATGAACAGCGGCGACTTCTACGGCACCGAAAAAGGCGCCCTGATCGAGGCCGCCGGCAGCGTCAAGATCGAACTGATCGCCGCAGACGGCAGCAGCAAGGTCCTCAAGGAAAAAACCGCCGTTCTGGCCGGTGAAATCATCGACGCTTCGATCATGAGCCAGAAGGCCCTGCGCAGCTTCGTGGCCGCCGAGATCGAAGATGCCAAGAAGCAAGGCGTCCTGCTGTCGGCCCACCTGAAAGCCACCATGATGAAGGTCTCCGACCCGATCATGTTCGGCTACATCGTCGCCGAGTACTACAAGGACGCCCTCGAGAAGCACGCCGATGTCCTCAAGGAAATCGGCTTCAACCTCAACAACGGCATCGGCGACCTGTACGCGCGCATCAAGACCCTGCCCGCCGAGAAGCAGGCCGAGATCGAGGCCGACATCCAGGCCGTCTATGCCCAGCGTCCGCCGCTGGCCATGGTGAACTCCGACAAGGGCATCACCAACCTGCACGTGCCGAGCGACGTCATCGTCGACGCCTCGATGCCGGCCATGATCCGCGACTCCGGCAAGATGTGGGGCGCCGACGGCAAGCTGCACGACACCAAGGCCCTGATCCCTGACCGCTGCTACGCCGGCGTCTATCAGGTCGTCATCGACGACTGCAAGAAGCACGGTGCCTTCGACCCGGTCACCATGGGCAGCGTGCCCAACGTCGGCCTGATGGCCCAGCAAGCCGAAGAGTACGGCTCGCACGACAAGACCTTCCAGATCCCGTCCAACGGCGTGGTCCGCGTGACCGACGACAAGGGCCAGGTCCTGCTCGAGCAGGCCGTCGAGACCGGCGACATCTGGCGCATGTGCCAGGCCAAGGACGCACCGATCCAGGATTGGGTCAAGCTGGCCGTCAACCGCGCCCGCGCCAGCAACACCCCGGCCGTATTCTGGCTGGACCCGGCTCGCGCCCACGACGCCCTGGTCATCGAGAAGGTCCAGCAGTACCTGAAGGACCACGACACCAGCGGCCTCGACATCCGCATCATGTCGCCGGAGGAAGCCACCCAGTTCTCCATCGACCGCATCCGCGCCGGCCTGGACACCATCTCTGTGACCGGCAACGTCCTGCGCGACTACCTGACCGACCTGTTCCCGATCATGGAACTGGGCACCAGCGCCAAGATGCTGTCGATCGTTCCGCTGATGAGTGGCGGCGGCCTGTTCGAAACCGGCGCCGGCGGTTCGGCACCCAAGCACGTCCAGCAGTTCCTGGAAGAAGGCCACCTGCGCTGGGATTCGCTCGGCGAGTTCCTCGCTCTCGCCGCCTCCCTCGAGCATGTCGGCACTACCTGCGCCAACGCCAAGGCCAAGGTACTGGCCAAGACCCTGGACCAGGCCAACGGCCAGTTCCTCGACAGCGACAAGTCGCCGTCGCGCAAGGTCGGCCAGCTCGACAACCGCGGCAGCCACTTCTATCTGGCACTGTACTGGGCCCAGGCCCTGGCCGCGCAGACCGAGGACAAGGAGCTGCAGGCGCAGTTCACCAACCTGGCCAAGGCGCTGGCCGACAACGAGGAAAAGATCGTTGCCGAGCTGAACGCCGCCCAGGGCAAGCCGGTGGACATCGGCGGTTACTACCATGCCGATACCGAGCTGACCAGCCAGGCCATGCGCCCGAGCGCCACCTTCAATGCGGCCCTGGCCGCACTGGCATAAGCGCGACGACTGCCTGACTGGCGACGCGAGTCGCCATTAGCACCACAAGAACCCCGGCCTAGCGCCGGGGTTCTTGTATCCGCAAGACTGAAACCGGAGTCCCGCATGAAACGCTTTATTCCGCACGTTACCGTGGCCACCGTGGTCGAAGACCAGGGCCGCTTTCTCCTGGTGGAGGAGCACGCCGAAGGGCGCATGGTGCTGAACCAGCCGGCCGGCCACCTGGAGGCCAACGAGAGCCTGCTCCAGGCCGCCCTGCGCGAAACCCTCGAGGAGACCGGCTGGGAGGTCGAATTGACCGGCGTGACCGGCATCTACCTGTACACCGCCCCGGCCAACGGCGTCACCTACCAGCGCGTGTGCTTCGCGGCCCGCCCGCTGCGCCACCGCCCGGAACTGCCGCTCGACCACGGCATCATCGGCCCGCGCTGGCTGACCCGCGAAGAGCTGGAAGCCCGCCACGAGCAGTGGCGCAGCGATCTGGTACCCCGCTGCATCGACGACTATCTGGCTGGCGGCAGCTATCCGCTGGAACTGATCCGCACGCCAGCTTGATCGCCGCCCATGCCCCTGCCTGATAGAATTGGCGTTTCGCCACCCAGCAACGGTTTCTCCGGATGACTATGCGTGACCCAGCCCGTACCCGCGTGATCGTCGGCATGTCCGGCGGCGTGGACTCTTCCGTCTCGGCCCTGCTCCTGCAGCAGCAGGGCTATCAGGTCGAAGGCCTGTTCATGAAGAACTGGGAAGAGGACGACGGCACCGAATACTGCACCGCCAGGGAAGATCTGGCCGACGCCCAGGCCGTCTGCGACAAGCTGGGCATCCAGCTGCATACCGCCAACTTCGCTGCCGAGTACTGGGACAACGTGTTCGAGCACTTCCTCGCCGAGTACAAGGCCGGCCGCACGCCCAACCCGGACATCCTGTGCAACCGGGAAATCAAGTTCAAGGCGTTCCTCGACTACGCCCTGATGCTCGGTGCCGACCTGATCGCCACCGGCCACTACGTGCGCCGCCGCGACGTCGACTGCCGCAGCGAGCTGCTCAAGGGCCTCGACCCGAACAAGGATCAGAGCTACTTCCTGCACGCCGTCGGCGGCGAGCAGATCGGCAGAACCCTGTTCCCGGTCGGCGAGCTGGAGAAGCCGGCGGTACGCGCCATCGCCGAACAGTACGGCCTGGCCACCGCGAAGAAGAAGGACTCCACCGGCATCTGCTTCATCGGCGAGCGGCGCTTCAGCGACTTCCTCAAGCAGTACCTGCCGGCCCAGCCCGGCGACATCGAGACCACCGACGGCCAGGTGATCGGCCGCCACCACGGCCTGATGTACCACACCATTGGCCAGCGCCAGGGCCTCGGCATCGGCGGCATGAAGGATGCCGGCGACGACGCCTGGTACGTGCTGGCCAAGAACATGACCCGCAACGTACTGGTGGTCGGCCAGGGCAACGAGCATCCCTGGCTGTTCTCGCGCAGCCTGGAAGCCTCGCAGATCTTCTGGGTCAACCCCGTCGACCTCGACCAGCCGCGCCGCCTCACCGCCAAGGTGCGCTACCGCCAGCAGGACCAGGCCTGCACCCTGGAACGGACCGCCAACGGCTACCACGCGATCTTCGACCAGCCGCAGCGCGCCGTGACCCCAGGCCAGTCGGTGGTGTTCTACGACGGCGAAATCTGCCTGGGCGGCGGCGTGATCGAGACCGCCTCCCCCTGGGATGCGGAGATCCAGCGCCCATGACCCGCGAACAGGAACGCCTGATCGCCCTGGCCGGCGTGTTCGAAGCCGCCGCGCTGGTCGACCGCCTGGCCAAGACCGGCCAGGCCCAGGAAGGCCCGCTGGCCTGCATGCTCGGCAGCCTGCTGGTGCGCAACCCCAAGGACACCCTGGAAGTCTACGGCGGCGACCACCTCAACCTGCGCGACGGCCTGCGCGCCCTGGCCGGGGCCCTCGAGCGCAACCCGGGCACCCTGCCACGCGAATCGCTGCGCTATGCCCTGTCCCTGCTCACCCTGCAGCGCCAGCTGGACAAGCGCGGCGACATGCTGCAGGTGATCGGCAACCGCCTGCAGCAGATCGACAGCCAGAGCCAGATGTTCGGCATCACCCACGACAACGTGATCTCCGCCTGCGCTGCCCTGTACCAGGACACCCTCAGCACCTTCCGCCAGCGCATCCAGGTGCACGGCGAGATGCAGCACCTGCAGAACAGCCGCAACGCCGAAAAGATCCGCGCCCTGCTGCTCGCCGGCATCCGTAGCGCCATGCTCTGGCACCAGCTCGGCGGTCGCCGCTGGCAGCTGCTGTTCAGCCGGCGCAAGCTGCTCGACCAGCTGTATCCGCTGCTGCGCGACTGAGCCCCAAGCCCCCGGCCCGGCAGCCCAGGCCGGGGCGTGGCACCGCTCCTGGCCGCCAGCCTGATCCTCCGCTGCGCCGCCGCTCAGCCCGAGCACGGACCGGCCGCCGTCTTTCCGTGTATAATTCCGCCCCTTTCCAGTAGCCCGACTGTCCGAGAACGTCCCCATGCAGCTCTCCTCGCTCACTGCGGTATCCCCCGTTGATGGCCGCTACGGCAGCAAAACCAACGCCCTGCGTCCGATCTTCAGCGAATTCGGCCTGATCCGTTGCCGCGTGCAGGTGGAAGTGCGCTGGCTGCAGCGCCTGGCCGCCCACGCCGGCATCCCGGAAGTGGCGCCGTTCTCCGCCGAAGCCAACGCCCTGCTCAACGAGCTGGCGGAAAACTTCCAGCTCGAGCATGCCCAGCGCATCAAGGACATCGAGCGCACCACCAACCACGACGTCAAGGCCGTGGAGTACCTGCTCAAGGAGCAGGCCGCCAAGCTGCCGGAACTGGCCAAGGTCAGCGAGTTCATCCACTTCGCCTGCACCAGCGAGGACATCAACAACCTGTCCCACGCCCTGATGCTGCGCGAAGGCCGCGACGACGTGCTGCTGCCGCTGATGCGCCAGGTGGCCGAGTCGATCCGCACCCTCGCCGTGCAGTTCGCCGACGTGCCGATGCTGTCGCGTACCCACGGCCAGCCGGCCTCGCCGACCACCATGGGCAAGGAACTGGCCAACGTGGTCTACCGCCTCGAGCGGCAGATCGCCCAGGTCGCCGCCGTACCGCTGCTGGGCAAGATCAACGGCGCCGTGGGCAACTACAACGCCCACCTGTCGGCCTACCCGGAGATCGACTGGGAAGCCAACGCCCGCGAATTCATCGAAGGCGACCTGGGCCTGGCGTTCAACCCCTACACCACCCAGATCGAGCCGCACGACTACATCGCCGAGCTGTTCGACGCCATCGCGCGCTTCAACACCATCCTGATCGACTTCGATCGCGACGTCTGGGGCTACATCTCCCTCGGCTACTTCAAGCAGAAGACCGTGGCCGGCGAGATCGGCTCCTCGACCATGCCGCACAAGGTCAACCCGATCGACTTCGAGAACTCCGAGGGCAACCTCGGCATCGCCAACGCCCTGCTCCAGCACCTGGCCAGCAAGCTGCCGGTGTCCCGCTGGCAGCGCGACCTGACCGACTCCACCGTACTGCGCAACCTCGGTGTCGGCCTGGCCCACAGCCTGATCGCCTACGAGGCCAGCCTCAAGGGCATCGGCAAGCTGGAGCTCAACGCCCAGCGCCTGGCCGCCGACCTCGACGCCTGCTGGGAAGTGCTGGCCGAGCCGATCCAGACCGTGATGCGTCGCTACGGCATCGAGAACCCCTACGAGAAGCTCAAGGAGCTGACTCGCGGCAAGGGCATCACCCCCGAGGCGCTGCGCGAGTTCATCGACACCCTGGCGATCCCGGAGCAGGCCAAGAGCGAACTGCGCACCATGACCCCCGCCAGCTACATCGGCAACGCGGTGGCCCAGGCCAAGCGCATCTGATCCCAGCCTGAACGGCCCTTCGCCCGACCGTCCAGACTGGCAGCCACCAAGCCGGTCTCGAGGTCGGGCGTTTTCATTATTGAAGAGTTGGATATGGCACCCGATACCCCGCTGCAACTGCTGGGCGGCCTGACGCCCCGCGAATTTCTCCGCGACTACTGGCAGCAGAAGCCGCTGCTGATCCGTCAGGCCATCCCCGGCTACCAGAGCCCGATCTCCCCGGACGAGCTGGCTGGCCTGTCGCTGGAGGAGGAAGTCGAGTCGCGCATCGTCCTCGAGCACGGCAACAGCCCCTGGGAGCTGCGCCGCGGCCCGTTCGCCGAAGACGCCTACCAGCACCTGCCGGAGCGCGACTGGACCCTGCTGGTGCAGGCGGTCGACCAGTTCGTGCCCGACATGCGCGAATTGATGGAGCAGTTCCTGTTCCTGCCCAGCTGGCGCATCGACGACCTGATGATCAGCTATGCCGCCCCGGGCGGCGGCGTCGGCCCGCACTTCGACAACTACGACGTGTTCCTGCTGCAGGCCCACGGCCAGCGCCGCTGGAAGCTGGGCCAGATGTGCGACAGCGACAGCCCGCTGCTCGACCACCCGGACCTGCGCATCCTCGCCGACTTCGAGCAGACCGACGAGTGGGTGCTGGAGCCCGGCGACATGCTCTACCTGCCGCCGCGCCTGGCCCACTACGGCATTGCCGAGGACGAGTGCATGACCTTCTCGGTCGGCTTCCGGGCGCCCAGCGCCAGCGAAGTACTGACCCACTTCACCGACTTCCTCGGCCAGTTCCTCCCCGACGAGGAACGCTACAGCGACGCCGGCTGCCAGCCCGCGGGCGACCCGAACCAGATCCAGCGCGACGCCCTCGAGCGCCTGCGCAGTCTGATCGACCGCCACATGAGCGACGAGAAACTGCTGCTGACCTGGTTCGGCCAGTTCATGACCGAACCGCGTTACCCGGAAATGGTCGCCGGCGAAGAGATCGACGAAGCGGAGTTTTTCACCGCCCTCGGCGACGGCGCCGTGCTGGTGCGCAACCCCAGCGCCCGCCTGGCCTGGAGCGAAGTCGACGACTACCTGGTGCTGTTTGCCAGCGGCAACAGCCGGCGCGTCGACGCCTCGCTGCGCGACCTGCTCAAGCTGGTGTGCAGTGCCGACGCCCTGCACCTGGAAAACCTCGAGCCCTGGCTGGAAAGCGACGAGGCGCTGACGCTGATTCACGAACTGGTCAAGCAGGGCAGCCTGGAGTTTGCCGCCGATGAATAAGATCAGCGTACGGGTTGCCGACTGGCACGCCGACAACGCCGACCTGCGGCGCATCCGCGAGGCGGTGTTCATTGTCGAACAGGGCGTGTCGCCGGAGCTGGAATGGGATGCCGACGACACTGACGCCGTGCACTTCCTGGCCTTCGAGGGCGACTTTGCCGTCGGCGCCAGCCGCCTGCTGCCGGACGGCCAGATCGGCCGGGTGTCGGTACTCAAGGACTGGCGCGGCCTGCACATCGGCGAGGCACTGATGCAGGCGACCATCGCCGAGGCCGAGCGCCGCGACCTCAAGCAACAGAAACTGACCGCCCAGGCCCATGCCATTCGTTTCTACGAACAGCTAGGCTTCCGGGTGGCCAGCGAGGAATTCCTCGAGGCCGGCATCCCCCACGTCGAAATGGTGCGCGACAGCGCCTGAGAGGCCCCCATGAGCAACGCCCCGGAGCAAGCCAACGATGACGCCAGCGAACTGCCCGCTGTCGAATTCCGCTCTCCGGGGCGTTTTGCCATCCACAACCCGCCAGCGGCGACGCGCGAAGACGCCGGCCACCTAGAGCCGGCGCCCTTCCTCCTCGGCGCACATGCGCCCGTGGAAACCTGCACGGCACGCGAGCAACTGCGCAGCCATGCCCTCGCCCTGCTCGGCCAGGCACGCCGCGACCTGTGCCTGTACACGCCGGATCTCGAGCCCTGGCTGTACGATCATCCCGCCATCGCCGAGGCCTGCAGTCGCTTCCTGCGTGGCCATCCGCGCAACCGCCTGCGCATCCTGCTGCGCGACAGCAGCCTGGCCGTGCGCAACGGCCATCACCTGCTCAGACTCGCCCGCCAGCTGTCGAGCAACTGCCAGATCCGCAAGCTGCACCCCGACTACCCCGCCGAAGACCTCGCCTACCTGCTGGTCGACGACTGCGGCCTGCTGCTGCGTACGGCACCGCTGCTGCCCGCCAGCCAGGTCCACTACCAGGCCGCGGCGCGTGTGCGCCAGCTGCGGCGCCAATTCGACCAGGCCTGGAACACCAGCCTCGGCGATCCCAACCTGCGGAGCCTGCTGCTATGAACCTGCGGCCATGGCTGGCGCTCCTCGGGCTGGTCTGCAGTCTCGCCCTGCAGGCCGCGCCGCGTACCGAAATCCTGGCGCTGCAGTACCGCACCGCCGAAGAACTGCTGCCGCTGGTGCAATCCGTACTGGGCCACGAGGGCCGCGTCAGCGCCTACGGCAACCAGCTGATCGTCAATGCCGAGCCAGCCAAGCTCGCCGAACTGCAGGAACTGCTGCAGCAACTGGACACCCGCCCGCGCCGCCTGCTGATCAGCGTGGACAGCCAGCAGGACAGCAGCAGCAACCGCCAGGGCTACCGGGTCGACGGTAGTATCGATGCCGGCAACGTCGAGATCAGCGGCGGGCGTGGCGAACAGCACGGCCGCGACGAGCTGCGCATCATCAACCGCAGCAGCCGCGGCAGCAGCGGCTCGCTGCAGCAGGTCCAGGCCACCGAAGGCTATCCGGCGCTGATCCAGACCGGCCAGAGCGTGCCGCTGACCCGTATCCAGCGCGACGCCTACGGCTACCCCCGCGAATACACCGAATACCGCGATCTCAACCGGGGCTTCGAGGTGGTGGCCAGCGTGCACGGCGAGATGGTCCAGCTCAGCATCCGCAGTCAGCAGGATCGCCTGGGCAGCCGGCCCGGCGTGATCGACACCCAGGACACCGATACCCGCATCAACGGCCGCCTCGGCGAATGGATCGAGCTGGGTGGGGTCAGCGAAAGCGTCTCCGGCAACCGCTCCGCCATCCTCTCGCAGGACGCCCGCAACGCCCGGCAAAACCAGGCGCTGCGCCTCAAGGTCGAGCTTCTCGACTGATCTAGAACTTTTGTAGTAGCTCCAAAAAAAAACTACAAAAGCCATTGACGCCCCGCCGCGCTCCTAGCATCATGACCTCGCTCCCGCTGACCAGAGGCCCGAAATGGCTTCCGGATCGCAGTCCAGACCATCCCTGGAATCGGTTCGTGTCAGTACCACCCACACGGCGGTGCGACAAGGTTGCGACTGGAACGAAGTTGTCCCGAGGGACGGGGAAGCAAGGTTTCAACCGGCATGACGAACACAACCTATCCGGCTGTTGTAGTCACCCCACCGGTCGTCACTACATCCCCTCTCAACGGCCTCCTGCCGTACCAGTCTCCACCTCGACGCTCTGCGGTGAGCTCTTGCAACACTACCGTCAACACCCACGTGTTGAATGGGAATGTCGGTGCTCAACGAAACACTCTTTTTGAAGGATTGACCATGTCCGCTTATCAAAACGACATCAAGGCCATTGCCGCCCTGAAAGAACAATTTGGCAGCAGCTGGAGCGCGATTAACCCTGAGTCCGTCGCTCGCATGCGCGCTCAGAATCGCTTCAAGACCGGCCTGGAAATCGCCCAGTACACCGCCGACATCATGCGCAAGGACATGGCCGAGTATGATGCCGACTCCTCTGTCTACACCCAGTCGCTGGGTTGCTGGCACGGCTTCATCGGTCAGCAGAAGCTGATCTCCATCAAGAAGCACCTGAAGACCACCAACAAGCGCTACCTGTACCTGTCCGGCTGGATGGTTGCTGCCCTGCGTTCTGAGTTCGGCCCGCTGCCGGACCAGTCGATGCACGAGAAGACTGCCGTTTCCAACCTGATCGAAGAGCTGTACACCTTCCTGCGCCAGGCCGACTCCCGCGAGCTGGACCTGCTGTTCACCGCTCTGGACGCCGCTCGTGAAGCTGGCGACCAGGCCAAGGCAGCCGAAATCCAGTCGCAGATCGACAACTACGAAACCCACATCGTACCGATCATCGCCGACATCGACGCTGGCTTCGGTAACCCGGAAGCCACCTACCTGCTGGCCAAGCGCATGATCGAAGCAGGCGCTTGCTGCATCCAGATCGAAAACCAGGTTTCCGACGAGAAGCAGTGCGGCCACCAAGACGGCAAAGTGACCGTTCCGCACGCCGACTTCCTGGCCAAGGTTGCTGCTGTTCGTTACGCCTTCCTCGAGCTGGGCATCGACAACGGCGTGATCGTTGCTCGTACCGACTCCCTGGGTGCCGGCCTGACCAAGCAGATCGCCGTAACCAAGCAGCCGGGCGACCTGGGCGACCAGTACAACTCCTTCCTGGATTGCGAAGAAATCACCGAAGCCGAACTGGGCAACGGCGACGTCGTGATCAAGCGTGAAGGCAAGCTGCTGCGTCCGAAGCGTCTGCCGAGCAACCTGTTCCAGTTCCGCAAGGGTACTGGCGAAGCTCGCTGCGTCCTGGACAGCATCACCTCGCTGCAGAACGGCGCCGACCTGCTGTGGATCGAAACCGAGAAGCCGCACGTTGGCCAGATCGCTGCGATGATGGACGAAGTTCGCAAGGTGATCCCGAACGCCAAGCTGGTGTACAACAACAGCCCGTCGTTCAACTGGACCCTGAACTTCCGTCAGCAGGTGTTCGACGCCATGGCCGCCGAAGGCAAGGACGTTTCCGCCTACGACCGCGCCAAGCTGATGAGCGTCGAGTACGACGAAACCGAACTGGCTCAGATCGCTGACGAGAAGATCCGCACCTTCCAGCGCGACGGTTCCGCTCATGCCGGCATCTTCCACCACCTGATCACCCTGCCGACCTACCACACCGCCGCGCTGTCCACCGACAACCTGGCCAAGGGCTACTTCGCCGAAGAAGGCATGCTGGCCTACGTGAAGGGCGTTCAGCGTCAGGAACTGCGTCAGGGCATCGCCTGCGTCAAGCACCAGAACATGGCTGGCTCCGACATCGGCGACAACCACAAGGAGTACTTCGCTGGCGAAGCTGCTCTGAAGGCAAGCGGTAAAGACAACACCATGAACCAGTTCTCCTAAGGAACCGGCTCACTCGGCCCCTCGGGGCCGAGACTGCTAAAAAGAAAAACCCCGGTCACTTTGACCGGGGTTTTTCTTTTTGGGATTCGAAAAAACAGCCGCGGCGCGCAACCTCTACCGGGACAGCGCAGCCCTCGCAGCCTGAGTCTGCGGCTCGGCCACCAGGCCGGCCGAACCCAGGCTGACCGAATAGACCGCACCGTCGGCCATCGGCAGGAAGGTCACCCGCGCCCCGCGGGCATCGAACAGAAACAGGTCATGCCGGCCCTCGCGCAGCCAGCGCCACACGTCGATACCATAAGGGCTGGACGCCAAGGCGATGCGACTCGGCTCGGCAGCGGCCTGCTGCTCCGCGGACAGGTAACGCCCGGCCAGCAGTTCCAGACGATAGCCGGGCTGCAGGCCGATCAGGCTCGCCAGCCCCTTCCAGTCGAACACGCGTGCATCCAGCTGCCAGAGATCACCGGACAGGATCACGCTGCGTTCGCGCCCGCCTTCACGCACCGTGGCACGATAGCGCTGCGCGCCCTCGGCCTGAAAGCTCAGGGTCAGCAACGCCTGCCCCTGCCGCGGCAAAGGCGCATAGCTGTGCAGATCGTAAGCCACCACGCCGGCCAGCAGGGCCAGCGCCAGCAAGGCCAGTCCGCAGGTACCGCGCAACCAGCCGAGAAACCAGCTGCGATTGCCCAGGATGCGCCCGGCTATCGCCAGCACCATCAGTGCCGCCAGGGCGGTCGCCCAGGCCAGTCCGTTGTATTGCATGACAGGAGTTCTCCGACGAAAGATGCCGGCATTATGCGGACGCGCGTCCACGAGCGGCCAGCGCGAGCTGCGCACAATCGCTAACAGATCAAGATTTGTTATGCCTCAGGACGGCAGAAATGCGGCGAAAAGCCATGCTCAAGTACGCCAACGCCGTGGCAAGGGGGGAGGTCTGGATGAAGCGAGGCCTGGCTGGGCGCTAGCCGGGCAGCAGCGGCTCGGCCACGCCTGAACGACGCGCCAGGTACAGCTCAATCAGGTAGCGGGAAATGGCGCCGTGTGGCGGCAACTGCGGCAGATCGTCGACCCGGAACCAGCGCGCATCCTCGATTTCCTCCGCCTGGGGGACGATCTCGCCGCCGGCGTAATCGGCATGGAAGCCCAACATCAGCGAATGGGGAAACGGCCAATTCTGACTGGCGATGTAGCGCAGGTTGTCGACCTCCAGCGCCACCTCCTCGCGCACCTCGCGGCGCACGCATTCCTCGATCGACTCCCCCGGCTCGACGAAGCCGGCCAGGGTGCTGTAGAGACCGGCGGCAAAGCGCGGCGAACGCGCAAGCAGAAGCTCCTCGCCGCGACTGATCAACACGATGATGCTCGGCGACAGCCGGGGATACAGATGCAGGTCGCAGGCCGGGCAGAGCATCGCCCGCTCGCCGGACAACGGCTGCAACGGGCCGCCGCAACTGCCGCAGAAACGATGCTGTCGGGCCCAGGTGCCGATCTGCGCGGCGTAGCCCAGCATGCGGTAGGTAGAAATGTCGCCCTCGAGCAGGAACTGACGCAGTCCCTTCCACTGGCCGCCGGGCAGCAGGCCGTCGACAGGCTCCGCCAGCTCCAGGACGAACACCGACTGCCCCTGGAAATAGCCGATCCCGTGTTCGGCCAGTGCAGCCGGCAACCGGGCCTTCAGCCACTCGCGGGGAAACAGCACACCACTGCTGTCACCCAGGAAGCGCTGGTGGCAATGCGCCACGGCCCACCCTCCGGCCTGCGCGGGGTCGATGACCGCCGGCTGCCAGAGGTCGCCCCCCATCAGGCAGCGACCTGCATGCCCAGTGCGCGCACGCTGTCCGCAGCGAGATCGAGCACATCCTGCTGACCTTCAGGCCGCAGATTGGCGCCCCCCTCGAGGAAGAACTCCAGACTGGTCAGCGCATCGGCCAGGGTTTCCAGCATCTGCTCGGACGGCATCTGGGTGATTTCGATCATGTGCTTCTGGATGTAGTCGGCACAGGCCCCGACCAGCTCGGCGGCACGCGCCAGACCGAGGAACCACAGGCCGCCGCGCACCGCCTGCAGGCTGGTTGGCACGTTGGCCAGGTTGAGCTTGTCGCCATTGGATTCCAGATAGGCGGTAATGGCACGCTTGGCCAGAGCCAGACCGGCCTGAGCCTCGTCCATGACCACGACATGCGCCTCGAACAGCTGGTGCGTGGCGAACGACTCGCCATCGCCCTGCCCATTCGCCTGCGCCACATTCACCTGACGCTGGCGCTGATCGCCCTGCTCCAGGGTCGCTACCATGCTTTCCACATAGAGCAAGGCATCGGCCAGACGCAGCAGTTCGGCAGCCGCCGGATTGTCGCTGCGCTCGACCCAGGAACCGACCGTCGCCACCTGCGCCTGCAGGGCATTGGCCGCCGAACTCAGGCCGATCATGCCGAGCGTCTTGGCCAGCTTGCCGATCTGCGCATGCAGCTCGACCTTGCTCTCCACCTGCGCAGCACCGCGCTCGATCAGGTCGAGGATATCCTTGACGGCCACCAGCTCCTCGCGAATGGCCAGCGACAGCGAGCGCATGACCTCCTGACCTGGGCCGCTCAGGCGCCGGGACTCCTCGTCCAGCAGGTGGTCGGTAAACGGCAGCGAGGCCAGCCCGAACACGCGGCGCATCTCGCTGGCGCGCTCGCCCTGGCTGCCGGCCAGGGCCACCAGGTACAACAACTCCTTGAGCAGGCTGCGCGGCGCCTCGAACTGCGGATTGGACAACAGCTGCCGAAGATCGCGGTCGATGCGCGCCAACAACTGCTTGCGCGTCTTGGTCGGGCGCAGCTGCGCCTCGGCCATGGCCTCCAGCGCCGCAGCGCCGATCCAGCACAACCGCGAACGCTCGCGCGCCCCCAGCAGATCATCCAGACGGCTCAGCGAGCGCGACATCAGCTTCAGCGCCGCGCCCAGGTTCTGCTCGCGCAAGACGTTCATCAGGCCCAGCTGATACATCTGGCGCAGACGGGTGCCGTCGCGGTTCGCCACGCCGGGCTGGATCTCCACATTGCGCCGTGCGGGGCGCGGCTGATCCAGGCGGACGCTGAAGAAATAGCTTTCCGGCAGGCTCGGCTGCCCGGTGGACTGGCGCAGCTCGTTGATCATCGGCAGCAGCAGCTCGGGAATTTCCTGGCGATGATTGTCCAGTCCCTCGAGGTAGCGGCGCAGGACGAACAGCGCCTTGCCCAGCGCGGACAACTGACCGTCGCGCTCCTGGCCGGCGCCAGCCGGAATATCGGTGGCCAGCAGGAGAACCTCCTGGGCCAGGAGTTCGGCACCAACCAGCTCGATCAGCTTGAGAATGCCGCGAATTTGCTGCAGGTACTCGACCGCCTGTTGCAGCAGGCTGACGTTGTGCCGCTCGGCGATGAACTGCTCGAGACTCTGTTCCGCCTGCTCGATGGTGGCGAACAGCTCGCTGCGCACCAGCCCCAGGGACGTGGCTCCACTTACCATGCGCCTTGTGCGCCTCCCACGCGATAGGAATCCATCAGTCCGACAACATCCAAAGCCTGTTCATCACCATGCTGGCAACTTCCTTCCCTGCCCATGCCCGGCATGCCCGTCTCGATCCATCGCGACACAGATTCGGCTCCTGGCGGTTGTTCGACTGAGTGCAGCTGATTGTGCTGCCCTTCTTTGAGTTGCTGCACTATATCAAGCATCCCTTAAAAGTCGAATCGACCATAGTGACCCAGGTCACGACCACCGCCCCTTAGCCGCGAATGCAATCCACCGTGTGCCATTTGCCCTTCGCTCCGCCGCGACGCTGCAAGCCATGGACATCGGCAGCAAAGCCGGGAAACTGCCGTTCGAAGCGGCCGGTGAAGGTCAGGTAGTCGATGAGCGGCCGGCTGTCCTCGGTGAACCGCTCGCCAGGCATGATCAGCGGAATGCCCGGTGGATAGGGCACCAGCATCACCGCCGCGATGCGCCCCTCCAGGGCATCCAGCGGCACCGCCTCGACCGCACCGCGCACCAGCTGATCGTAGGCGTCGGCCGGCTTCAGCACCGCCTCCGGCAGACGGGTATACATCCGTCGCAAGGCCAGCGGCACCGCGTTGTCACGGTAGCAGGCGTGCAGTTGCTGGCACAGGTCGCGCAAGCCCATGCCGGCATAGCGCGCAGGCTTGGCATGGGCAATCGAGGGCAGCGCCTCGCCCAGGGGCGCATTGCCGTCGTAGAGGCGCTTAAACTCCAGCAACTCGGTGAGCAGCGTGCTCCACTTGCCCTTGGTGATGCTCAGGGAGAACAGCACCAACAGCGAGTACAGCCCGGTCTTCTCCACCACCACCCCACGCTCCCAGAGGAACTTGCCAACTACCGCAGCGGGAATACCCTCCCGGTCCAGTCGGCCGTCGGCGAACAGTCCGGGCATGACCAGGGTGACCTTGACCGGATCGAGCAGCACGTAATCCTCGGCCACCTCGCCGAAACCGTGCCAGGGCGCTTGCGGGGCCAGCAGCCAGTCACTGGTCTGCACCTGCAGCGCCGCCTCGCCCCTCTCCGGCTGCCAGATGTCGAACCACCAGTCCGCTGCCGGCAGGTTGCGCCGCAGGTTGGCCATGGCCCGGCGGAAGGCCAGCGCCTCGTCGAAGGCTTCCTGGATCAGCGAGCGCCCGGCGGCGCCCTCCATCATCGCCGAGGCCACATCCAGCGAGGCGAGGATGCCGTACTGCGGCGAGGTGGAGGTGTGCATCATGAACGCCTCGTTGAAGAGCGCCACGTCCAGCTGGCGCTGGCCGCCGTCCTGCACATGGATCATCGAGGCCTGGCTGAAGGCGGCCAGCAGCTTGTGGGTGGAGTGGGTGCTGAACACCAGCGGCTCGCGCCCGCCCTCGTCGCGCGAGGTGCCCATGGCGTAGCGCCCGGCATAGAACTCGTGGAAGGCGGCATAGGCGTACCAGGCCTCGTCGAAATGCAGCACCTCGACGCTGTCAGCCAACTCGCGCTTGATCAGCTCGGCGTTGTAGCACAGGCCGTCGTAGGTCGAGTTGGTGACCACCGCCAGCTTGACCTTCGCCTCGCGCCCCCGTGCCAGCGGGCTGGCGGCGATCTTCGCGGCGATCGACTCGCGACTGAACTCGGCCAGCGGAATCGGCCCGATGATGCCCAGCTCGTTGCGCGCCGGATTGAGGTACAGCGGGATGGCGCCGGTGATGATCAGCGCATGCACCACCGACTTGTGGCAGTTGCGATCGACCAGCACCAGGTCGTCGCGACCGACCATCGCCTGCCAGACGATCTTGTTGGCCGTGGAGGTGCCGTTGATCACGAAGAAGGTGTGGTCGGCACCGAAATTGCGCGCCGCGCGGCGCTCGGCCTCGGCCAGCGGCCCGGTGTGATCGAGCAGCGAGCCCAGCTCCGGCACCGACACCGACAGGTCGGAGCGCAGGGTGTTCTCGCCGAAGAACTGGTGGAAGGCCTGCCCCACCGGACTCTTGCGGTGGGCCACGCCGCCACCGTGACCCGGCGTATGCCAGGAGTAGTTGGATTCGGCGGTGTGCTGCACCAGCGCACGGAAGAACGGTGGCAACAAGCCGTCCAGGTAGTTGTGCGCCGCGCGCGCCACCTGGCGAGCAAGAAACGGTACGGTGTCCTCGAACAGGTAAAGGATGCCGCGCAGCTGGTTGAGCTCGGCCATCGCCTCCGGCGGCGCGTTCTCGATGGTGATCTGCTCGCCGAGGGCGAAGATCGGCAGCTGCGGCGCGCGCACCCGTGCCGCACGGATCAGCTCGACCACATCCTGCAGCAGGCGGGGGTTGTCACCCGCGCCTTCGGCAGCGACCAGGATGCAGGCCAGCCCGTGCTGCGAGGAAGCAACGATGCGCCCTTCGCGGGAACTGGCCGTCGACAGGATGGTAAAGCCGTCCTGCTCCAGTTCGTGGATGATGCCGCGCACCCGCTCGCCGGCCACGCTGTCGGCCTTGATGTCGCGGTGGACGATGAGTACCGGAAAGCGCAGATCCTTGTACATGCTCCAGCCCCCGAAACAGACAGGCTCCACCTGCCGATGCCTTCAGGGTAGTAGCTGCGCCTGCCGGGCGAAACCTGCCGTCAATGCAGGGTCGACGCCACGTCCTCGGCGGCCTGCTCCAGCTGTTGCCAGAGCGCCGGCCCGCCCGCGGCCTTGGCCACCGCGGCCAGACGCGCGGCGTGCAGCTCCAGTTCCGCTTCGCTGGCGCGGATCACCCGAGTGAGCGGCCGGTCGGCCGGCAGCCGGCGAATCTCCGCAACCTGCGGCCCGTTGCCGCCCTCGCCTTCGCCGTTCTGCCCGGCCAGCGACAGACTGGTCTGGCCGCCGGTCATCGCCAGGTAGACGTCGGCGAGAATCTCGGCGTCGAGCAGTGCGCCGTGCAACTCGCGCCCCGAGTTGTCGACGCCGTAGCGCTTGCACAGGGCGTCGAGACTGTTGCGCTGGCCGGGATGCCGCTCGCGCGCCATCAGCAGGGTGTCGAGCACGCTGCAATGGTCGAGCACCTCGCCCAGCTGCGGACGGTCTTTGAGGCGGGCGAACTCGTGATTGATGAAGCCGATGTCGAACGCCGCGTTGTGGATGATCAGCTCGGCGCCCTTGATGAACTCGAAGAACTCGTCGACCACCTCGCCAAAGCGCGGCTTGTCGGCGAGGAACTCGGTGCTGATGCCGTGGACCGCCAGCGCCCCCTCGTCGACCTCGCGTTCGGGATTGATGTAGACATGGAAATGCCGCCCGGTCAGACGCCGGCCGATCACCTCGACACAACCGATCTCGATGATGCGGTGCCCTTCACGGGCCTCAAGGCCGGTAGTCTCGGTGTCGAGGACGACATAGCGCATGGGAGATGACCTGTTCGAAAGTGGATCGGAAGGGAAGGACGCGACAGCGCTCACACGGACTGGCGGGAGCCGTTGACCTCGCCGACGCCCCGGTTGGCCAGCTGGTCGGCGCGCTCGTTGCCCGGATGGCCATTGTGCCCGCGCACCCAATGCCAGTGCACCTCGTGACGATTGACCTGCTCGTCCAGCGCCTGCCACAGGTCGGCGTTCTTCACCGGCTGGCGCGCGGCAGTCTTCCAGCCGCGCTTCTTCCAGTTCGGCAGCCACTCCTTGATGCCCTTCATGACATATTCGGAATCGGTGGTCAGCTGCACCCGGCAATGCCGGTTGAGGGTTTCCAGGGCACGGATGGCCGCGGTCAGCTCCATGCGGTTGTTGGTGGTGGGCGACTCCCCCCCCCACAGCTCGCGCTCGACGCCCTTGTAGATCAGCAAGGCCCCCCAGCCACCGGGGCCGGGATTGCCCTTGCAGGCACCATCGGTATAGATCTCGACGCTGTCAGTCATGACTCTTTCTTGCCTGGATGACGGCCGACCTTGGCCACGGGAACCGGACGCAGCAGCGCAACGGCGGCACGTCGGGGCTGCGGCAGCGGGCGCAGGCCGGCGACCAGCTTGCGCGCCGCCAGCAGGTAGAAGCCGCCGCCGGGTAGCTGCAGGCGCTCGGCCCACGGCGCGATGGCACCCAGCCGCGCCTGCCAGCGCTGCGAGGAAAGCGGCGGACAATAGCATCCGAACCGGCGTTTCTCCAGCGCAAAGCCGAGCAGGTGCAGCCAGTCGGCCAGACGGGCCGGCGAGATGCAGCGCGCCTGCGCCAGTGCATCGCTGGCCAGCAGATGCCGCGCGCCCCACAGGCTCCAGGGATGAATGCCGACGATCAGCAGATGCCCGCCCGGACGCACGCAGCGCGCCGCCTCGCGCAGCAATTGGTGCGGCGAGGCGGCAAAATCCAGGGCATTCTGCAGCACGACCAGATCCGCGGCATGCTCGAGCACCGGCCAGGCCCACTCCTCGCAGACGATCTCCACCCCCGGCAGCGGTGGACCGAGACGGACGTAGTGGGTGATCTGCCGTTGCGGCGGCAGATCACCGCCGGGGAAGCCGTAGTGCAGCAGAAAGCTGCCGAAGTGGCTGCCCAGCTGCTGCTCCAGCAGGGCCTGCTGACTGTCCAGCAGCAGGCGGCCGAGCGGTCCGGCGAACCAGGCCTGGGCTTCGCGCTGCAGGGCCAGCCAGTCGCTGGCGGCGTTGCCGCAGGGCTGCTCGTTCATGACTCCTCCCGTCTGGCGCCAGACGCGCCTGCCGACCTAAGATGCCGGATCGACTCAGCATAGTGGTTCGCCCGCCCATGATACAGATCACCGCCCTGCCCGCCTTCAGCGACAACTATATCTGGCTGTTACAGGATGCTGCGCAGCGGCGCTGTGCCGTGGTCGATCCCGGCGACAGCGCGCCGGTGCTGGCCTGGCTGGCGACCCATGCGGACTGGCAATTGACCGACATCCTGGTCACCCACCACCACCACGACCATACCGGCGGCATCCTCGCGCTCAAGGAGCACACCGGCGCGCGGGTGCTCGGCCCGGCACTGGAAGCGATTCCCGGCCGCGATGTCGCCCTCGAGGACAACCAGCGCATCCGCCTCCTCGACCACGACTGGCAGGTGCTGCACGTGCCCGGACACACCGCAGGGCACATCGCCCTGTTCGGTGGCGACGACGTGCAGCCGCTGCTGTTCTGCGGCGACACCCTGTTCTCCGCAGGCTGCGGCCGCCTGTTCGAGGGCACCGCCGCGCAGATGCACGCCTCGCTGCAGCGCCTGGCCGCCCTGCCGGCGCAGACCCGCGTGTACTGCACCCACGAGTACACCTTGAGCAATTTGCGCTTCGCCCTGGCGGTGGAACCCGACAATCCGGCCTTGCACCAACGCGCCGCCGAAGCCGCCAGCCTACGTGAGCAGGGCCTGCCCACGCTGCCCTCGACACTGGCCATCGAGCGGGCGACCAACCCCTTCCTGCGGGTCAACGAAGCCGGGGTGCGCCAGCAAGGCGAGCAACGGGCCGGGCATTCCCTGGACTCCCCCAGTGCAGTTTTTGCCGAGTTGCGTAGCTGGAAAGATAACTTCTAGTAACTGGTGAAAACTTGACCACTTCCGGGACGGTTCCTAGAATCCCCCGACTTTTTGCCCGGAAAATCGCCAGCCGATGCCACCGCCAACGCCCCAGAGTTCCGTTCGCACCGCCGCTTCCCGGGCCCTCCAGCTGTTGCTGGTGGGCTTGCTGGTGGTCGTGGCCGGCTGCCAGAGCCGCGGCGGCGCCGAGCCCGAGAACACCGTCAGAGCCAGCCGGCAGATCGAGTGGACCAAGACGCCACCGCCCCAGGAAGAGCAGCACGGCGACATCTGGGAGCGCATCCGCGCCGGCTACAAGCTGCAGGACCAGATCGGCACCAACCCGCGCATCGAGCGCCAGCGCTTCGGCTTCGCCAGCCATCCGGCGTCGATCCAGCGCACCGCCGAACGCAGCGGGCCCTATATCCACTACATCGTCGAGCGCCTGGAAGAGAACGACATGCCGCTGGAGCTGGCGCTGCTGCCCATGATCGAGAGCTCCTACAACCCGATGGCCTACTCGCCGGCCCACGCCGCCGGTCTCTGGCAATTCATCCCCTCCACCGGCCGCCACTACAACCTGCGCCAGACCGACTGGTACGACGGCCGTCGTGACATCACCGCCTCGACCAACGCCGCGATCAACTACCTCAAGCGCCTGCACGACATGTTCAACGGCGACTGGCTGCTCGCCCTGGCCGCCTACAATGCCGGCGAAGGCACGGTCAGCCGCGCCATCGAGCGCAATCAGAGCCGCAACCTGCCGACCGACTACTGGAACCTGCCGCTGCCGCGGGAAACCCAGGACTACGTGCCCAAGCTGCTGGCCGTGTCGCAGATCATCCAGGCACCGACCAGCTATGGGGTGGCGCTCGCGCCCATCGCCAATCAGCCCTACTTCGAAAAAGTCGCCATCCGCCACCAGCTCGACCTGTCGCGAGTCGCCGCCATGGCGGATGTCGACAAGGACGAGCTGCTCCAGCTCAACCCGGCCTTCAAGCAGGGCATCACCCTCGATGGCCCGCGCCACCTGCTGGTGCCGGTGGCCAAGGCCGACGGGCTGAGCGAGAGCCTCGCCCGTCTGCAGCCGGACAGCCTGATGCAGTGGCAGCGCTACCAGGTGCGCCGCGGCGACAGCCTGGACAGCATCGCCAAGCGCCATGGCGTCGCCAGCAGCACCCTGCGCGACCTCAACCAGCTGCCCGACAGGCAGGTGCGCACCGGCCAGGCGCTGCTGATTCCGCAGCTGCCCGGCAACGCCGTGCAGGAGGAGCGCAGCGCGCCGGTGGTCGCCGCCAGAGCCGAAACGACGACCAAACCGGCGCTGCGCCGCTACCGGGTGCGCAAGGGCGATACGCTGTGGAGCGTGGCCAAGCAGCACAACGTCGCGGTGGCCGACCTGCAGCGCTGGAGCAAGCTCAAGGGCAAATCCATCCACGCCGGACAGGTGCTGACCCTGCACGAAGACCGTCCCCGTGCCGCCGCGAAGGCCAAGAGCGGGGGCGACACGCGCCAGTCGGTAACCTACTACAAGGTGCGCCGCGGCGACTCGCTGTCGGACATCGCCCAGCGCTTCGCGGTCGGCACCCATCACCTGAAACAGTGGAACCCCTCCCTCGGCCGCACCCTCAAGCCCGGGCAGACCCTGACCCTCTACCTCGGGCGGCGCTGAGCCAGCGGCCCGACCTCCCGGGTCCACTCTTTTTCCTGCCGATACAAGCTGTTACTGTAGCTTTCTCAACCTACAAGATTGCCACGGACCGGACCCTCGCCTGATGAGTCGTCTCCTCGCCCTGCTGCTCGGTCTGGCGGCCTGTCTGCCGACCAGTGCTGCCGTCACCGAACGGCACGGCTACGCCCAGTTCGGCGCGCTCAAGTACCCGGCCAACTTCAGCCATTTCGACTGGGTCAATCCGGACGCCCCCAAGGGCGGCACGGTACGCCTGATGGCCTCCGGCACCTTCGATACCCTCAACCCCTATACCCTAAAGGGCACCAGCCCGGCCGGCACCGGCAACTTCCTGCAGTACGGCGTCTCCGAACTGAATGCCCCGCTGATGGCCGGCACTGGCGCCTACGATCCGTCGGGCGACGAGCCGACCTCCAGCTACGGCCTGATCGCCTCCTCGGTGGAGTACAGCAAGGACCGCAGCTGGGTGGTGTTCAACCTGCGCCCCGAGGCACGCTTCCACGACGACAAGCCGATCACCGCCTACGACGTGGCCTTCTCCTACCGCCTGCTCAGCCGCGATGGCCATCCGCAATACCGCACCGCCCTCCAGGAAATCCAGCGGGTCGACATCCTCAACCGCCACCGGGTGCGCTTCGTGTTCAAGCGCAGCGGCAATCCGCTGCTGATCCTGCGCCTCGGCGAGCTGCCGGTGCTGCCGCAGCACTACTGGAGCAAGCGCGACTTCAAGGCCACCAGCTACGAGCCGCCGCTGGGCAGCGGCCCCTACCGCATCGCCCAGGTGGCCCCGGGCCGGCGCGTGGTGTTCGAGCGGGTGAAGGACTGGTGGGGCAAGGACCTGCCGGTCAACCGCGGCAAGTACAACTTCGACCGCGTCGAGGTGGAGTTCTACCGCGACAACCATGTCGCCTTCGAAGCGTTCAAGGCGGGCGAATTCGATTTCTACATCGAGAACCAGGCGAAGAACTGGGCCAACGGCTACAACATCCCGGCGGTGGAGCGCGGCGATATCGTCAAGGCGGAGATCCCCCACCAGATCCCGACCCAGACCCAGGCGCTGTTCATGAACAGCCGCCGTGCCCACTTCGCCGACGCCCGGGTACGCGAGGCCATGGGCCTGCTGTTCGATTTCGAGTGGAGCAACCGCACGCTGTTCAACAATGCCTACAGCCGGGCAACCAGCTACTACCCCAACAGCGAGTTCTCCGCCCGCGACATCCCGCAGGGCGAGGAATGGCTGCTGCTCTCGCCCTTCCGCGAGCAGCTGCCGGCCGAACTGTTCAGCGCAGCGCCGCAGATACCGCAGACCGATGGCAGCGGCCTGCCGCGCGAGACGCTGCGCCGCGCCCTCGACCTGCTCGCTCAGGCCGGCTGGAAATCCGCCGGCGGGCGCCTGCTCAACAGTCGCGGCCAGCCGCTGCGCTTCGAGATCCTGCTGGTCAACCCGAGTCTGGAGCGCATCCTCCAGCCGTACCGCGACAATCTCGCGCGCATCGGCGTCGAGGCCAGCCTGCGCACCGTCGATCGCGCCCAGTACAAGCAGCGCATCGACGGCTTCGACTACGACATGGTGCTGATGACCCTGCCGCAGACGCTGAGTCCCGGCCTTGAGCAGTGGCAATACTTCCATTCCAGCCAGGTCCACGTGCGCGGCAGCAAGAACTACGCCGGGATCAGCCACCCGGTGGTCGACGCGCTGCTCGACAAGCTGCTCGCCGCGCAGACCCGCGACCAGCAGGTCGCTGCTGTGCGCGCGCTCGACCGGGTGCTGCTGTCACAGCACTACAGCATCCCCAACTGGTACAGCGACCACCACCGGCTCGCCTGGCGCAACCGCTTCGACCACGTCAGCACGCCGCCCTACACCCTAGGCCTGCGCGCCTGGTGGCTCAAGACCCCGGAGGCTTCCCGATGACCGTCTTCCAGCGCTGCACCCGCCTGTTCGCCGGCGGTGTCCTGATGCTCGCCGTGGCAGTCAATGCCACGGCGGCCGCCCGCCATGCCCTGACCCTGTACGACGAGCCGCCGAAGTACCCGGCCGACTTCCAGCATTTCGCCTACGTCAACCCCGACGCGCCCAAGGGCGGCACCCTGCGCCAGGCCGGTTTCGGCGGTTTCGACAGCCTCAATCCGTTCATCAACAAGGGCGTGGCCGCCGACGAGATCAGCCTGCTCTACGACACCCTGACCCGCCGCAGTCTCGACGAGCCCTTCACCGAATACGGCCTGCTGGCGCAAAGCATCGAGAAGGCGCCGGACAACCGCTGGGTACGCTTCACCCTGCGCCCCGAGGCGCGCTTCCACGATGGCCAGCCGGTGACCGCCGCCGACGTGGTGTTCACCTTCGAGACCCTGATGAAGGATGGCGCGCCGCAGTATCGCGCCTACTACGCCGACGTGGAGAAGGCCGTGGCCGAAGGCGAGCGGCGCGTGCGCTTCGACTTCCGCCACAACGGCAACCGCGAACTGCCGCTGATCGTCGGCCAATTGCCGGTGCTGCCCAAGCACGCCTGGGCGGGCCGCGAATTCGCCCGCACCAGCCTGGATGCGCCGCTCGGCAGCGGCCCCTACCAGGTGGCCGAGGTACAGGCCGGGCGCAGCATCCGCTATGAACGGGTCAAGGACTGGTGGGCCAAGGACCTGCCGGTAAACCGTGGCCAATACAACTTCGACAGCCTGACGGTCGACTACTACCGCGACAACACCGTGGCCCTCGAAGCCCTCAAAGCCGGGCAGTTCGACTTCTGGGTGGAAAGCAGCGCGAAGAACTGGGCCACCGCCTATGACAGCCCGGCCATTCATGACGGCCGGCTGATCAAGGAGGAGATCGCCAACCACAACCCCACCGGCATGCAGGGCTTCATCTTCAACCTGCGTCGCCCGCAGTTCCAGGATGCCCGCGTGCGCGAGGCGCTGGGCCTGCTGTTCGACTTCGAGTGGACCAACCGCCAGCTGTTCCACAGCGCCTACGTGCGCACCCGCAGCTACTTCGAGAACTCCGAGCTGGCGGCCAGCGGGCTGCCCTCGCCCGCCGAGCTGAAGCTGCTCGAACCGTGGCGCAACCGGCTGCCGCCGCAGATGTTCAGCGCGGAATTCCAGCCGCCGTACAGCGACGGCAGCGGCGTGCTGCGCGACCAGCGGCGCCGCGCCTTCCAGCTGTTGCAGGAGGCCGGCTGGCGCCTGGAGCAGGACCGCATGGTCGACGCCAGCGGCAAGCCGGTGACCATCGAGTTTCTCCTCGCCCAGGTCGAGTTCGAGCGCGTGCTGCTGCCGTTCAAGCGCAACCTGGCCGGTCTCGGCATCGAACTGCAGATCCGCCGCGCCGACATCTCGCAGTACATCAACCGCCTGCGCTCGCGCGACTTCGACCTGATCGTCGGCGGCTTCGCCCAGTCCAGCTCGCCGGGCAACGAGCAGCGCGAATACTGGCACTCCAGCAGCGCCGACAACCCCGGCAGCCGCAACCTGATCGGCCTCAAGGATCCGGCCATCGACGCGCTGGTGGAAGGCCTGATCAAGGCCGACAGCCGGGAGAGCCTGATCGCCCATACCCGCGCCCTCGACCGCGTGCTGCAATGGGGGTACTACGTGATCCCCAACTGGCACATCAAGACCTGGCGGGTGGCGCGCTGGAACCGCTTCGAGCGACCGGCCGTGGCACCGCTGTACGACATCGGCCTGTACACCTGGTGGACCAAGCCGGGCGAGCAGAGCGCGCCGGTCGCCGCCGGGGAGTCTCGCTGAATGCTGGCCTACATTTTCCGCCGCCTGCTGCTGATCGTGCCGACCCTGTTCGGCATCCTGCTGATCAACTTCATCATCATCCAGGCCGCTCCCGGCGGCCCGGTGGAGCAGATGATCGCCAAGCTCGAGGGCTTCGATGCCGCCGCCGGCGGGGCCACCGGGCGGATCGCCGGCGGCGGCGCCG
>DATCUN010000054.1:0-11160 GCA_036561825.1 Pseudomonas sp. | reverse complement strand
GTCCTGCCTGGCGAGGTGTTCGAAGGTCGGGTACGCAGCGTCGGCTACGGCGTCAGCGTCGGGCAGAGCACCGCCCCCGGCAGCCTGCCCAGCGTGGAGAACAGCCGCGACTGGCTGCGCCCGGCGCAGCGCTTCCCGGTGATCGTCGAGTTCGCCGCGGGCGAGGCGGCCCGGTTGGCCAAGCTGCGCGGCATCCGCGTGGGCGGCCAGGCCGATGTCATGGCGTTCCCCACCGAGGGCAATCCGCTCAATCCGCTCGGTCGCCTGTTCGTGCATCTGATGAGCTGGCTGTCCTATGCCTACTGAGTGCGGCCATGGCCACCCCGCGTGAGCCCCGCGCCCAGCGTGCGCTGCGTCTGGCCAGCGGTGTTGCGCTGTGTCTGACGGTCAGCTACGGCCTGGGGCTGGAGCTGTCCTTCATTGCTCCCATATTCGCCCTGTTCCTGCTCGCCAAGCTCAATCAACCGCTGTCGTTCAAGGCCGGGCTGGGCCTGACCCTGGTGGTGATGCTCACCACCGGCAGCGGCCTGCTGCTGATCCCGTTGCTGCGCTACGCCCCCGTCAGCGGCGTGCTGCTGGTCGGCCTGTGCCTGTTCCTGGCTTTTCGCCATGGCCTGAGCGGCGGCAACAGTCTGGTCACCACCTTTCTGGTGGTCGGCCTGACGATGATTTCGGCCGCCGGGACCGCCGAATTCGCCCTGGCGCTCAAGGTCATCAGCGCCCTCGTGCAGGGCCTGCTGCTCGCCGTGCTGATGTTGCCCGTCAGTCATTGGCTGTTTCCCGAGCCAGCCGGGGCGCAGGCGCCGCCAGCCGCGCCGGCCCTGCCTGCGCAAGAGACCGGCTGGGTGGCGTTGCGCGCTGCCCTGGTGGTGATGCCGGCCTACCTGCTGGCGCTGATCGACCCGGCCAGCTACATGGCGATCATCCTCAAGTCGGTCGGCCTCGGTCAGCAGAGCTGCACGGCAACGGTGCGCGATGCCGCGCGCGAGCTGATCGGCTCGACCTTGCTCGGCGGCCTGCTGGCCATGCTGTTCTGGTGGGCGCTGGGCCTGTTCGTGCACCTGTGGATGTTTTTCCTGTGGATGCTGCTGTTCGGCCTGCTGGTGGCGCGCAAGCTCTACGGCTTCAGCCCGACCCGGCAAAGCCCCGGCTTCTGGCTGAACAGCCTGGTGACCATGATCATCCTGCTCGGCCTGTCGGTGCAGGACAGCGCCAACGGCAAGGATGTCTACAGCGCCTTCGTCGTGCGCATGGCGCTGTTCGTCGCCATCAGTCTGTATGCCTGGCTGATGGTCTATCTGCTCGACCAATACCGCCAACGTCGCGCCATCCGGCAGCCCGGCTGCTGAGGAGATCCCCATGCTGCTCAATATGCTCGTCGGCCTTCCCACCATGCTGCTCTGCCTGCTCATGGAGGCGTACATCGTGGTCCTATGCCTGCGCTACTACGTGGGCTACCACACCCGCCCCAGCGGCAATGGGGCGGGCAACAAGGCCATCCTGTGGGATCTCCTGGTGCTCGGCGTTGTGATGCTGCTGATGATGCTTGGCTACTTCGTGCAGATCACCCTGTGGGCCGGCCTGTTCATGCTGCTCGGCGAGTTCGACGAGTTCGCCACGGCGATCTACTACTCGGGGGTGACCTTCGCCACCCTCGGCTATGGCGACATCGTCCTCTCCAAACCCTGGCGCCTGCTTGGCGCGCTGGAGGCCGGCAACGGCGTGCTCATGCTCGGGATCTCCACCGGGGTAATGACCGCGGCGGTGAAAGAGGTCATCAAGCACAACATAGAGAGGCTGAAGCCCGGATTGAACGGTTAAACTCTGCAGCCTGCCCAGACCAAGGAGGCTGCATGAAGCTCTATCTGTACGACCACTGCCCGTTCTGCGTGCGCGCCGAGATGGTCGCCCACTACAAGCAGGTGCCGGTCGAGCAGGTCTACCTGCTCAACGACGACGAGGCGAGCTGCTTCGCGCTGATCGGTGCCAAGCAGGTGCCGATCCTGCAGTTCGACGATGGCCGCGCCATGGGCGAGAGCCTGGACATCGCCCGCAAGCTGGACGAGCTGGGCAACCCGGCACAGGTGATCCGCCCGCACGGCGACTACCTGGCGATCCAGGAGCACATGAACCAGGTACGCCTGGCGAACTGGTGCCTGCTGTTCCCCCGCGACATCGCCCTCGGCCTGCCCGAGTTCGCCACCCAGTCGGCGCGCGACTACTTCCAGGCCAAGAAGGAGCAGATCATCCAGCGCCCCTTCGCCCAGGCCCTGGCGGAAACCGCCGAGCACCGGGCCGTGGTCGAGCAGATGCTGGCCAGCCTGCCGCCACTCGACCTGCCCAGCGCCCATGGCAACACCCTGGGCTGGGACGACGTGCTGCTCTACCCCGGCCTGCGCAACCTGAGCATGGTCAAGGGCCTGGCCTTCCCGCCGGCGGTGCGCGCCTATGTCGAAGAGGTGGCACGCATCACCGCCACGCAAACCTACTTCGAGCGGGCAGTCTGAATTCGCCATGCATACTCTCGAACAACTGCGTCGCGGCGAACTGGCCGGCATCCGGCGCCTGGACCTGTCTGCCGGGCTGACGGAGTTACCCGAGGAGATCTTCGATCTCGCCGACAGCCTGGAGGTGCTCAACCTCTCCGGCAACCAGCTGAGCCAGCTGCCGGCAGAGCTGCCGCGCCTGCGCAAACTGCGCATCCTGTTCTGCTCTGACAATCCGTTCACCACGGTGCCGGAAGTGCTTGGCGACTGCGCCCGACTGGAGATGGTCGGCTTCAAGTCCTGCCAGGTGCAGCAGGTGCCAGCCGCCGCCCTGCCGCCGCTGCTGCGCTGGCTGATCCTCACCGACAACCGGCTGCAGCGACTGCCCGAGCAACTGGGCGAGTGCCGGCGCCTGCAAAAACTGGCGCTGGCCGGCAACCGGCTCGACGCGCTGCCGGCCAGCCTGGCGGATTGCCAGAACCTGGAATTGCTGCGCATCGCCGCCAACCGCCTCGACGCCCTGCCCGGCTGGCTGACGGAATTGCCGCGCCTGGCCTGGCTGGCCTTTGCCGGCAACCCGTTCAGCGACAGCCGCGAGGCGCAGACACTGGCCGAGCATCCGCTGCCGCCCATTGCGCGCAGCAGCATCGCCCTGCAGGAAGTGCTGGGCCAGGGCGCCTCCGGGGTCATCCACCGCGCCGAGTGGCACCAGCCCGCCCAGCCGCCACAGGCCATGGCGGCCAAGCTGTTCAAGGGCAATGTGACCAGCGACGGCCTGGCGCACAGCGAAATGGCCGCCTGCATCGCGGCTGGCGAGCATGCCAACCTGATCCGCGTGGCCGGGCCGCTGGCCGCGCAGCCAGACACCGCGCCGGGGCTGTTGCTGGAGCTGATCGCCCCGACCTTCCAGCCCCTGGCCGGGCCGCCGTCGCTGGCCAGCTGCACCCGCGACTGCTACGCCACGGAGCGGCGCTTCGGCGTCGACGAGGCCCTGCACATCGCCCGCGGCGTGGCATCGGCGGTGGCGCACCTGCACGAGCGCGGCATCCTGCATGGCGACCTGTACGCCCACAACCTGCTGGTCAATGCGGCGGGCGACTGCCTGCTCGGCGACTTCGGCGCCGCCTCGTTCTTCGATCCGGGCAGTGCCAGCGGCCAGGCCCTGCAACGCATCGAGGCGCGTGCCTTCGGCTATCTGCTCGAGGAGCTGCTGCAGCGCTGCCCGGCGGACGAACAGATCGGCCGGCAGCAGCGCCTGCGCCAACTGCAGGAGCAGTGCGTGACCGAACCTATCGAGCAGCGCCCGGACTTCGCCAGCCTCGACGCCTGCCTCGCGGCCATCTGACGGCCTGCATGGGCAGACGACGGCAACCTGGCGAGAGCACCCTACACTCATGCAATCAGCAAACGTCGAGGTGCCCGCCATGAACCCCCTGTCCCAAGCCCACTGCGAAGCCTGCCGCGCTGGCGCGCCGCAGGTCTCCGACGCCGAACTGGCCGAGCTGATCCGCCAGATCCCGGACTGGAACATCGAGGTGCGCGACGGCGTCATGCAGCTGGAGAAAGTCTTCAGCTTTCCCGACTTCCAGCGGGCGTTGAACTTCACCAATGCGGTCGCTGCCATCGCCGAGGTGGAGGGCCATCACCCGGCGCTGCTCACCGAATGGGGCAAGGTCACGGTGACCTGGTGGACGCACAAGATCGGCGGGCTGCACCGCAACGACTTCATCATGGCGGCCCGCACCGATCAGCTGGCGAAGACGGCGTAGCCACCGTTCGGGCGGACCCAGGACAATCGCACGAAGCTGAAAAAACCACCATGCGTGGGGTGAATCCGCTGTATTCCTTACTGTAGGAGCGAATTTATTCGCGATTGCGCGGCCAAGGTCGCGAATAAATTCGCTCCTACACCGTTCATGCGATTGCCCTGCGGGCTGGCGCGCCGCGCAGCCTCGCTCAGCGGACTATGCGCGGGCTCGGGGCCGCACCGAACGCACCTTTGAGCCGGTAGCACAGGCCGATGAACAGCAGCCACAGCGGGATCGCGTACACCGACAGGCGAATGCCCTCGAGCTGCCACATCACGCCGAGGATCAGCAGCACGAAGGCCAGGCACAGGTAGTTGCCGAACGGATACCACAGCGCCTTGAACTCCAGCTGCACGCCCTCGCGCTGCTTGGCGGCGCGGAACTTGAGGTGGATCAGACTGATCATCGCCCAGTTGATCACCAGCGCCGCCACCACCAGCGACATCAGCAGCTCCAGCGCCCCCTTGGGCAGGGTGTAGTTGATCAGCACGCACAGCAGGGTGATCAACGCCGAGGCGCCGATGGCGATCACCGGCACGCCGCGCTTGTCGATCCTAAGGAACGCGCGCGGTGCATTGCCCTGCTCGGCCAGGCCATAGAGCATCCGGCTGTTGCAGTAGACGCCGCTGTTGTAGACCGACAGCGCCGCGGTCAGCACCACGAAGTTGAGGATGTTGGCCGCCACCTCACTGCCGAGCAGCGAGAAGATCTGCACGAACGGGCTGCTGCTGTAGGGGTCGCCGGAGGCGTTGAGGGCGGCCAGCAGCGCATCCCAGGGATACAGGCAGAGCAGCACGCCCAGGGCGCCGACGTAGAAGATCAGGATGCGATAGACGACCTGGTTGATCGCCTTGGGGATCACCTTCTTCGGCTCGGCCGCTTCGGCCGCGGTGATGCCCACCAGCTCCAGGCCGCCGAACGAGAACATGATGAACGCCAGCGCCATCACCAGCCCGCCGACGCCGTGGGGGAAGAAGCCGCCGTGCGCCCACAGGTTGCTGACCTGCGCCTGCTCGCCGCCGGTGCCGCTGAGCAGCAGCCACAGGCCGAGCACGATCATGCCGAGCACCGCCACCACCTTGATGATGGCGAACCAGAACTCCGCCTCGCCGAAGAACTTCACGTTGGTCAGGTTGATCGCGTTGATCAGCACGAAGAACGCCGCCGCCGTGGCCCAGGTCGGCACGTCCGGCCACCAGAACTGGATGTACTTGCCCACCGCGGTCAGCTCGGCCATGCCCACCAGGATGTACAGCGCCCAGTAATTCCAGCCGGAGAGAAAGCCGGCGAAGCCGCCCCAGTACCTGTGCGCGAAGTGGCTGAACGAGCCGGCCACCGGCTCCTCGACGATCATCTCACCGAGCTGGCGCATGATCAGGAAGGCAATCCAGCCGGCGATGGCATAGCCGAGGATCATCGACGGTCCCGCGCTCTGCAGCACCCCGGCCGAGCCGAGGAAAAGGCCGGTGCCGATGGCGCCGCCCAGGGCGATCAGCTGGATGTGGCGGTTCTTCAGGCTGCGCTGGAGCTCGCCCGGATGCTGGGGTTCGTGGGTCATCAATCACCTGTCGGCATGGCTTTTGCTGCCGTATCGTAAGGTCGCCACGCACGTGACACGGCGATGTAAAACCACGGACTGGCCCTTGGCACAGCCCTGTAACAGGCATTGTACACCGGCATCCGGGGGCAGCCTGCAGCCCCGGATTTCCGGGTTAGAATGCCCGCGCCCCTGCCCGAGACCCACTGCCAATGCCCCAGCGCCTGCGCCAGATCCTGATCCTCGGCCTGCCCATCATCGGCGGCATGCTCAGCCAGAGCCTGATCAATCTGGTGGATGCGGCCATGGTCGGCCATCTGGGCGAAACCGCACTGGCCGGCGTGGGCATCGGCAGTTATGCGAACTTCATGGCCATCGCCCTGGTCATGGGCCTCGGCTCCGGGGTGCAGGCGCTGGTGGCGCGGCGCCGCGGCGAAGGACGCCTGGCGGAAACCGGTGGGCCATTGACTGCCGGGCTGCTGCTGGCCGTGCTGGTCGGCCTGCCGCTGGGGCTGGGCGGCTGGCTGGCGGCGCCGTGGATCATCGGCCTGCTCAGCAACGATCCCGCCGTCGCCGCCATCGGCAGCGACTATTTCCAGTGGCGGGTGCTGGCGGTGGCCGCGGTGGGGATGAACTTCGCCTTTCGCGGCTACTGGAACGGCAGCCACCGTTCCGGGTTGTACCTGCGCCTCCTGCTGGGCATCCACCTGTTCAATGCCGCGCTCAGCTATTGCCTGGTGCATGGCCTGCTCGGCCTGCCGGCCATGGGTGCGCAAGGCGCGGGACTGGGCACCTGCATCGCCCAGTACGCCGGCTCGCTGATTTTCGCCAGCCAGACCTGGCGGGTGGCACCGGCGGCCGGCTTCCGCTGGCAGCGCCCGCCGCCGGTCGAGATCCAGCGACTGTCGCGCCTGTCACTGCCCAACTCGCTGCAGCAACTGTTCTTCGCCACCGGCATCACCCTGCTGTTCTGGATCATCGCCCAGATCGGCACCGCCGAGCTGGCGGTGGCGCATGTGCTGGTGAATCTGGCGCTGCTGCTGATCCTGCCGGCGGTCGGCCTGGGCATGGCCGCCACCACCCTGGTCAGCCACAGCCTCGGCGCCGGCGATGTCGACGCCGCCCACCGCTGGGGCTGGGACGTGGTGCGGGTCGCCATCGGCGGCCTGGCCCTGCTGGGGACACCGTTCTGGCTGTTTCCCGAGGCGATTCTCGGCCTGTTCGTCAGCGCCCCGCAACTGATCGAGCTGGGCACCTGGCCGTTGCGCCTGACCGGGCTGGGCATGGTGCTGGATGCCGGCGCGCTGGTCCTCGCCCAGGCCCTGCTCGGCGCCGGCGCCAGCCGCACGGTGATGCTGGTGACCCTCGGCAACCAGTGGCTGGTGGTGCTGCCGCTGACCTACCTGCTCGGCCCCGTGCTGGGCTATGGCCTGCTGGCGATCTGGAGCCTGTACATCCTGCAGCGCGGCCTGGCATCGGCGATTTTCGTGCTGATGTGGCAACGCCGCGCCTGGGCACGCATCGAAATCTAGCGAGCCGCGGCTTGCACAACGACGGTCTGCGGACAAAGCTTGCAGCATCCCCCCCCGTGGAGCCGGCCATGAGCGAGCAGCAGCCCCAACGCAACGACGACCAGGACGAGTCCCCCCTCACCTTCCGGCAAATGCTGCAGAGCGTGCTGGCTGCGGCTTTTGGCGTGCAGAGCGGTAAAAACCGGGCGCGTGACTTCTCCCGTGGCAAGCCCAGCCATTTCATCCTGCTCGGCCTGCTGTTCACCGGGGTCTTCATCCTGCTGCTGTACAGCGTGGTCCGCCTGGTGCTGCAACTGAGCGGCGTGAAGTAGCCGCCGGCCGCTCAGGCGGGGGGAAAGTGCGGGGTCTGCACCCCGCCGGTCATTGCTGGCTCACCCACAGGATGACCGTCGTCACCCCGATCATGATCAGGCTCAGGGCCGCCCAGGCATCCGCCCGACTGTCTGCAATGCTGGCTACTTGCGTCTTGACCTGCTGGTTCATCGCGACTCTCCTCTGCCGTGCCTATCTGCAGTCAAGCCCAGCCCCCGGGCAAACTCAAGGCAACCCGGCATCGTTCGCGCATCTCTTTTTTTGCGGACGCTTCGAGCATGAGCCATGCGCCAGTAGTTTGTTATATAGTTCACATAACTGAATTTTTTGGCGTCGCAACATGCGCTTCTCTCCCATGTTCAGAGTCGATCTGCGCCGCCTGATCCTGCTGCTGAGCATCACCGCCGCCCTGCTCACCCTGATCAACAGCTTCTACGTCGGCTATCAGGTGCAGCGCGACTTGTTGATCCAGCAGACCCTGGAAGCCAACCGCGTGTATGCGGCCAAACTGGCGGAAAGCACCGAGGGCCTGCTCGCCTCCGCGCGCCAGCAGCTGGCCTATAGCGCAGCGCGACTGCCCGCCCTCCTCGAGCAGCCGCAGCAGCTGGCCGCGGAAACGGAACGACTCAAGCAGCAAACCGACACTTTCAACTCCGCCTACATCGTGCGCGACGACCTCACGCTGCTGGCCATTTCCCCAGCGATGCTGCTTCCTGCCGGGAGCCTGCTCAACTCCGCGGGGGCCAGGGAGTCCCTGGAAAAGCGCCAGCCACTGGTCAGCGCACCGTTCGTCTCCACCGCCGGCAAGCTGGTGGTGATGATCTCGCAGCCGATCATCGCCGCAGACGGGCGTTACCTCGGCTATGTCGGCGGCAGCATCTATCTGCGCGAAAGGAGCATCCTCAACAGCCTGCTCGGCGAGCACTTCTACCGCGACGGCTCCTATATCTATGTCGTCGACCAGCACGGACAACTGCTCTATCACCGGGATGCCGAGCGGGTGGGCGAGCCCATCCACAGCAACCCGGCCGTCGCAGCCGTCATCGCCGGCCAGGCGGGCAGCCAGCAGATCGTCAACTCGCGCGACATCGACATGCTCGCCGGCTATGCCCCCGTCGCCAGTACCGGCTGGGGTATCGTCGCCCAGCGCCCAACAGCCAATACCCTGGCGGAGCTGGACGGCCTGATGCTGAGCATCCTGCGCAATGCGCTGCCGTTCTCGCTGCTCTCCCTGCTGGGCATCTGGTGGCTGGCGCGCCTGATCGCCCAGCCGCTGTGGCAGCTGGCCAGCAGTGCGCGGCAGATGGACTCGCAGACCGCCCCCGGAGAAATCCGCCAGGTGGGCGCCTGGTACTTCGAGGCGGCCGAACTCAAGCGCGCGCTGATCGCCGGCCTGGCCCAGTTCGACCGGAAGATCGGCAAGCTCAATCTCGACACCCTCACCGATCCGCTCACCGGCCTCTACAACCGCCGCGGCCTGCAACTGACCCTGGAGCAGTGGCAAGCTCGCACACAACCCTTTGCCGCCGTTGCCCTCGATATCGACCACTTCAAGCAGGTCAACGACAACCATGGCCACGCGGTCGGCGACCTGCAGCTGCAGCATCTGGCCCGCCTGATGCGCGAAAGCTCGCGCGGCGGTGACGTGCTCTGCCGCGTCGGCGGCGAGGAGTTCCTCATCCTGCTGCCGGATGTCGACCTCGCGACCGCAACCCAGGTGGCCGAGCGCCTGCGCCTGCGCATGGAAACCTGCACGGCCCTGCCCTGTGGTCCGGTCACCCTGTCGATCGGCGTTGCCCACTGGCCGGACAGCGCCGCCGCCATCGACCGCGTACTGGAAATGGCCGATCAGGCGCTGTATACCGCCAAGCGCAGCGGCCGCAACCTCGTCGTGGTTGCCCCGTCCGAGCGCCAGCCAAGCGACGCTTCGCTCAGCTGAACCCTCATCGCGGCCTGGCCTGCGCGGAGCGCCTCGAAACCTTATCGATTTTGGTTATGTACATATAGTTATTCTTCACTTTCTTGCATAAAAACGAGCTGCTAAGGTGCCCTCACTCCAGCGGAGTGCGCAGCCGTGCGCGCCGCAGATGCACCATGCGGGCCGGCCACAGCCGCCGGGGTTCGCTGACAGCCTGAGAGCAGAGAATTACATGTACGTATACGACGAGTACGATCAACGGATCATCGAGGAGCGCGTCGCGCAGTTCCGCGACCAGACCCGCCGCTTCCTCGCCGGCGAACTGGCCGAAGAGGAATTCCGCCCGCTGCGCCTGCAGAACGGCCTCTACGTCCAGCGCCACGCGCCCATGCTGCGCGTCTGCGTGCCCTACGGCCTGCTGTCCGCTCCGCAGTTGCGCATGCTCGCCAAGCTGGCCCGCGACTACGACAAGAACTACGCGCACATCAGCACCCGCCAGAACGTGCAGTACAACTGGCCGAAGCTGGAAGACGTGCCGGACATGCTCGCCGAGCTGGCCAGCGTGCAGATGCACGCCATCCAGACCAGCGGCAACTGCATCCGCAACGTCACCACCGACCAGTTCGCCGGCGTCGCTGCCGACGAGGTGATCGACCCGCGTCCGTGGTGCGAGATCATCCGCCAGTGGGCCACCTTCCACCCGGAATTCGCCCACCTGCCGCGCAAGTTCAAGATCGCCGTGAACGGCTCCGCGGCCGACCGTGCCGCCATCGAAGTCCACGACATCGGCCTGGAGCCGGTACGCAACGAAGCCGGCGAGCTGGGCTTCCGCGTGCTGGTCGGCGGTGGCCTCGGCCGTACCCCGATCGTCGGCAGCTTCATCAACGAATTCCTGCCCTGGCAACACCTGATCACCTACCTGGAAGCCATCCTGCGCGTGTACAACCGTTACGGTCGCCGTGACAACAAGTACAAGGCGCGCATCAAGATCTTGGTCAAGGCGCTGACCCCGGAAGTGTTCGCCGAGCGCGTCGCCGCCGAGTGGGCGCACCTCAAGGACGGCCCGAGCACCCTGACCGAGGCCGAGCTGCAGCGCGTCGCCCAGCACTTCGTCGACCCGGCCTACCAGGCCCTGGAAGACCAGGGCGCCGCCCTCGCCGCCCTGGACGCCGAGCATCCGGGCTTCGCCCGCTGGCGCTCGCGCAACGTGGTCGCCCACAAGAAGCCGGGCTACGCCGCCGTGACCCTGTCGCTCAAGCCGACCGGCATCGCCCCCGGCGACGTCACCGATAAGCAGTTCGACGCCATCGCCGACCTGGCCGAGCGCTACAGCTTCGGCGAGGCGCGCACCAGCCACGAGCAGAACATCATCCTCGCCGACGTCGAGCAAGCTCAGCTGTTCGCCCTGTGGAACGAGCTGCGCGAGCTGGGCCTGGCCACGCCGAACATCGGCCTGCTGACCGACATCATCTGCTGCCCGGGCGGCGACTTCTGCTCGCTGGCCAACGCCAAGTCGATCCCGATCGCCGAAGCCATCCAGCGCCGCTTCGACGACCTCGACTACGTG
>DATCUN010000053.1:0-7278 GCA_036561825.1 Pseudomonas sp. | reverse complement strand
GCTGAGCCGCAAGCAGCGCGGTTCGAAGAACCGGGCCAAGGCCCGGCAGAAGGTCGCTCGCCTGCACGCGAAAATCGCCGACACCCGACTCGACGGCTTGCACAAGCTGTCGCGCAGACTGATCAACGAAAACCAAGTGGTCTGCGTCGAGTCGTTGGCGGTGAAGAACCTGATCCGCAACCGGTGCCTGAGCAAGTCCATCGCCGATGCCGGCTGGGGTGAGCTGGTGCGCCAGCTCGAGTACAAGGCGGCATGGGCTGGGCGCCAGCTGATCAAGATTGACCGCTGGATCCCCAGCAGCAAGCGCTGCTCGTGCTGCGGTCACACCCTGGCCTCGCTGCCACTCAAAGTCCGCGACTGGACCTGTCCGGCCTGCACCACGGAACACGACCGCGACCTGAACGCCGCGATCAACATCAAAGCCGCCGGGCTGGCGGTGTTAGCCCTTGGAGAGAACGTAAGTGGCATCGGTCGTGTACCGGTGTCCTGATCTCGATGAATTGGGAATCTCCGCCCTTCAGGGCGGAGAGCAGTCAATCGGCAACGCTCTCCACAACCAGACTCTGTTCAACCGCTTCACTTTCACCGCGCAGGCGCACATGGATGGGCGTGAACGGCTCGTTCTGTACCAGCTCGACCAGCGACTCCTTGACCAGCTCGAGGATCGCCATGAAGGTCACCACCACCCCGAGCTTGCCCTCCTCGACGGTGAACAGCGCGATGAAGGCGACGAAGCCGCCGCCCTGCAAGCGCGCCAGCACATCGCTCATGCGATCGCGGGTGGACAGCAGCTCGCGGGTGACCTGGTGGCTCTCGAACAGCTCGGCGCGGCGCATCACCTCGGCCATCGCCAGCAGGACCTCGTCCAGGCTCACCTCCGGCAGCAGCGTGCGCGCCCGTGCCTCCGGCGCCGGCAGCAGCACGGTGTGCAGGTCGCGACCCAGCCGCGGCAGGGCATCCAGCTCCTCGGCGGCCTGCTTGAAGCGCTCGTATTCCTGCAGCCGGCGGATCAGCTCGGCGCGCGGATCTTCCTCGTCGTCCACCGCCTCGCTGGAGCGTGGCAGCAACATGCGCGACTTGATCTCGGCGAGCATCGCCGCCATCACCAGGTATTCGGCCGCCAGCTCCAGGTGCACCGACTTCATCAGCTCGACATAGCCCATGTACTGGCGGGTGATTTCGGCCACCGGGATGTCGAGGATATCGATGTTCTGCTTGCGGATCAGGTACAGCAACAGGTCCAGCGGCCCCTCGAAGGCCTCGAGGAACACCTCGAGGGCATCCGGCGGGATGTACAGGTCCTGCGGCAGCTCGGTGAAGGCCGCGCCATAGACCAGCGCCAGTGGCAGCTGCTCGGGGATGGCCTCGGCCGCCACCGCCGCGTCGGGCAATGCCTGCTCGCTCACCCGACCAGCCTGCAACAATCAGCGCGCATCAGGCCGGTTCCCGGAACGGCTCGGGATCGCCGCAGCCTTCGCGGATCACCTCAGGCTCGCCGCCGAGCAGACTGATCACCGTGGAGGCTTCGAGGCTGCCGTAGCCGCCATCGATGATCAGATCGACCAGCTTGTCCAGGCGGTCGCGGATCTCGTAGGGATCGCTCAGCGGCTGCTCGTCACCCGGCATGATCAGGCTCACGCTCATCAGCGGCTCGCCCAGCTCGGCCAGCAGCGCGTGGGTGATGGGGTTGCCGGGCACGCGCAGGCCGATGGTGCGGCGCTTGGGATGCAGCAGCATGCGCGGCACTTCGCGGGTGGCGTCGAGGATGAAGGTGTAGGGCCCCGGCGTGTGCGCCTTGAGCAGGCGAAAGGCGCTGGTGTCGACCTTGGCGTACTCGCCGAGCTGCGACAGGTCGCGGCACAGCAGGGTGAAGTTGTGCTTGTCATCCAGCCGGCGCAGGTGGCGGATGCGGTCGATCGCGCTCTTGTTGCCGATCTGGCAGCCGAGGGCATAGGAGGAATCGGTCGGATAGACAGCCACGCCGCCCTCGCGAATGATGTCCACGGCCTGCTTGACCAGCCGTGCCTGCGGGTTTTCCGCATGAATCTGGAAGAACTGGCTCATGGCCGCTCCTTAACTGGTAGGGTGTTCCATCCGGGCCAAACGCGGCCACAACAGCGTCACATCGGCGGGCAAACCACGGTAGCTGCCCAGTTCGGACCACTGCCGCGGCCCGTGAAAATCACTGCCGGCAGTGGCCAGCAGGCCGAACTCGCGGGCGAGGTTGGCCAGCATGCCGACCTGACTGTCCACTTGCGGGCCGTTGGACACTTCCAGCGCATGCCCGCCCCCCTCGACGAATGCCGCCACCAACTTGCGTCTTTTAGTCCGAGTAAAGTCGTAATGACAGGGATGCGCCAGACTGATCGAGGCGCCGGAGTCGCGCAGGGTTTCCAGCGTGCTCTCCAGCGTCGGCCAATGCTGCTTGACGTCGCCCAGCTTGCCGGCCCCCAGCCAGCGCTGGAAGGCCTGGGCATGATCCTTGACGAAGCCGGCGCGCACCATGAACTCGGCGAAGTGCGGCCGCGACGGCGCATTGCCGCTGTCGCCGCGCTCCTGCTGCACCATCCGGGCGCCTTCCAGGCAGCCGGGCATGCCCTTGGCCTCCAGGCGCCGGTCGATCTCCTCGGAGCGTGCCCAGCGCCCCTCGTGCAGTGCCGCGATGGCCCGCTGCAGAACTGGCGCCTCGGGCGCGAAGGCATAGCCGAGCACATGGATGGTCGCGCCGTTCCAGGTGCAGGACAGCTCGATGCCGTCGATCAGCTCGATACCCCGACGCTCGGCCTCGACACGCGCCTCGGGCAGGCCATCGAGGGTATCGTGGTCAGTCAGAGCCAGCACGCCCACGCCGCGCTCATGCGCCCGCGCCACCACTCCGGCAGGCGTGAGCATGCCGTCGGAGGCGGTACTGTGGCAGTGCAGATCAACGTACATGGGCGAGGCTTTTCCGTCTTTGTTGGTCTGTTATTATGCCCCCTCATCCTGCCTGTGGCGTGTGCCGTGAAACAATTCATCGACTTCATCCCGCTGATCCTGTTCTTCATCACCTACAAGATGGAGCCGCGCACCCTCGAGCTCGCCGGGCACAGCCTGAGCGTCGGCGGCGTGTACAGCGCCACCGCCGTGCTGATCGGCGCCTCCCTGGTGGTCTACGGCCTGATCTTCGCCACCCAGCGCAAGCTGGACAAGGGCCAGTGGATCACCCTGCTCGCCTGCCTGGTGTTCGGCGGCATGACCCTGACCTTCCACAGCGAGACTTTCCTCAAGTGGAAGGCGCCCGCCGTCAACTGGCTGTTCGCCCTCGGCTTCGCCGCCAGCCAGTTCATCGGCGACAAACCGCTGATCCAGCGCATCATGGGCCACGCCGTGGCCCTGCCCCAGCCGCTGTGGACCCGCCTGAACCTGGCGTGGGTGGCGTTCTTCATCTTCTGCGGCCTGGCCAACCTCTACGTGGCCTTCACCTTCCACGAATACTGGGTCGACTTCAAAGTCTTCGGCAGCCTCGGCCTGACCCTGCTGTTCATGCTCGGCCAGGGCGTGTTCCTCGCCCGCCACATGCAAGACGCCGCCTCCGAAAAAATCGCCCCCAAGGACTGACATGCTCTACGCCATCATCGCCAGCGACGCTGCCAACGCCCTCGAAGCCCGCCTGGCCAACCGCCCGGCCCACCTCGAACGCCTCAACGCGCTGAAAGACGCCGGCCGCCTGGTACTCGCCGGCCCGCATCCGGCCATCGACAGCAACGATCCGGGTCCGGCCGGCTTCACCGGCAGCCTGGTCGTCGCCGAATTCGACTCCCTCGAAGCTGCCCGCGCCTGGGCCGACGCCGACCCCTTCTGTGCCGCCGGCGTCTACGCCGAGGTGGTAGTCAAGCCGTTCCGCCAGACCCTGCCCTGAGCCACCGGCGCGCCCTTGTCCGGCGCGCCAGCCGAGCGCCCCATGAACGACCTGCTGCTGATCGACGACGACCGCGAGCTCACCGACCTGCTGGCTGCCTGGCTTGGCCAGGAAGGCTTTCGTGTCCGGGCCTGCCACGACGGGGTAAGTGCCCGCCAGGCGCTGGCCGAACAGGCGCCGGACGCAGTCGTGCTGGATGTCATGCTCCCCGACGGCAGCGGCCTGGAGCTGCTCAAGCAGCTGCGCAGCGAGCACTCGGAACTGCCGGTGCTGATGCTTTCGGCGCGCGGCGAACCGCTGGACCGCATCCTCGGCCTGGAGCTCGGTGCCGACGACTACCTGGCCAAGCCCTGCGACCCGCGCGAACTGACCGCCCGTCTGCGGGCCGTGCTGCGCCGGGTACAGCCGGGCGGCGGCAGCGCCAGCAACACCCGCCTGGAGCTGGGCGACCTGAGCTACAGCCCGAACCGCGGCGTGGCCATGCTTGGCGAACAGGAAATCACCCTGACCGTCTCGGAAAGCCACATCCTCGAGGCCCTGCTCAAGCAGCCGGGCGAGCCGCTGGGCAAGCAGGCCCTCGCCCAGCTCGCCCTCGGCCGCAAGCTGACCCTCTACGACCGCAGCCTCGACATGCACGTCAGCAACCTGCGCAAGAAGCTCGGCCTGCACGCCGACGGCCGCCCGCGCATCCTCGCCAGCCGTGGGCGCGGCTACTATTACGCCCCCTGAGCGGCCTTTACCCAGTCTTTACCCTGCCCTGACCACGGTTGACCTTGCGCGCCCTAGACTGAACTCATCCGGCGACCACGCCGTCATCGAGAAGGAAACAGATCATGCGCAAGACCCTGACCGCCCTGCTCCTCGCCGCCAGCCTGCCGACCCTGGCTATCGCTGCGCCCGGCGAGGACGACATGGGCCCGTACCACATGCGCGGCGAGGGCTACCACGACGGCCACATGATGCGCGGCGACGGCCACCACGGCGGCTCCATGATGGGGGGGATGGACCTGACGCCCGAGCAGCGCCAGAAAGTGCGCAGCGCCATGCGCGAGCAGATGCAGACCCACCGCGACATCACCCAGCGCTACCTGGACAAGCTGCCGGCTGCCGACAAGGCCGCCATGCAGAAGGAGCAGGAAGCCAACCGCGACAAGCACCAGAAAGCCATCCGCGACACCCTGAGCGCAGAGCAGCAGAAGCAGTTCGACCAGATGCAGAAGGACATGGAAAAGCGCCGCGCCGAGCGCCGCGAGTTCGAAGCCTGGAAGGCCGAGCGCGACAAGAAAGCCGCTCAGTAACCCCGGCCGGGGCGTCCAGCGGGACGTCCCGGTTTTTTTATCCCCGTACGTGCAACGACGGAGCTGCGCCCATGCGCTCACTGTTCTGGCGCATCTTCGCCACCTTCTGGCTGGCCATCGCCCTGGTGGCCGGCCTGTCGCTGCTGCTCGGCCAGGCCCTCAACCAGGATCGCTGGATCCTCGCCCATCATCCCGGCGTACGCGACGTCGCCGCCGAATGGACCGCGCGCTTCGAGCAGCAAGGTCCGATGGCCGCCCAGGATTTCCTGGTGCAGCACAAGCATCGCCAACACGCCGACGTGCAGGTGCTCGACGAAACCGGCGACCAGTTGGTCCGCGGCACCTTCCCGCCCCGCGCCGCGGCCTTCGAGGCGCGCCAGCACAACCAGAAACGCCTGCCCTGGCGACGGCTGACCGAGGAGTACCGCAGCCCGGCCAGCGGCCAGATCTACCTGTTCATCTACCGCATCCCGCACCAGGAGCTGGCGGCCTGGCACCGCGACAGCCTGCTGTGGCCGCTCAGCGCCCTGTTGATCGCCGTGGTGGTGCTGAGCCTGCTCAGCGTGCTGCTGACCCTGTCCATCACCCGCCCGCTCGACCGCCTGCGCGGTGCGGTGCACGACCTCGGCCAGGCCGCCTACCAGCAGAACAGCCTGGCTCGCCTGTCCACCCGACGCGACGAGCTGGGCACGCTGGCGCGCGACTTCAACCGCATGGGCGCCCGCCTGCAGGACCTGATCGCCAGCCAGCGCCAGCTGCTGCGCGACGTGTCCCACGAACTGCGCTCGCCGCTGGCGCGCCTGCGCGTAGCCCTGGCGCTGGCCGAGCGCGGCGGCGACGAGGAACGCGCACGGCTGTGGCCGCGCCTGGTGCAGGAATGCGATCGACTGGAAGCACTGATCAGCGAGATTCTGCTGCTGGCGCGGGTGGATGCCGAGAGCAGCAAGGCGCAGCCGGTGGACCTGCCGGCACTGCTCGGCAAGCTGCGCGAGGATGCGCGGCTGCTGGCACCGCAGCAGGAAGTCCGCCTCGACATCGAGGCGGGACTGCGCCTGCAAGGCTGGCCGGAGCTGCTCGAGCAGGCGCTGGACAACCTGCTGCGTAACGCCCTGCGCTTCAACCCTGCGGGCCAGCCACTGGAAATCAGCGCCCACCGCGACGGACAGCGCCTGCTGCTGGAAGTGCGCGATCATGGTCCCGGCGCGGCCAGCGAACACCTGGCCAAGCTGGGTGAACCGTTCTTCCGCGCCCCCGGCCAGGACAGTCCGGGTCATGGCCTGGGTCTGGCCATCGCCCGCCGCGCGGCGCAGCGCCATGGCGGCCAGCTGGTGCTGGCCAATCATCCCGGCGGCGGCTTTGTTGCCCGCCTCGAACTACCCCTGACCGACAGCGCCGAGGTCTGACGACCAGGCGGCAACGAAGTCCGCCGGCTCCAGCGCTTGCGGCGTGCGCAGTTCGCCCAGCGGCGTGCCCAGATAAAGGAAGCCGATGATCTGCTCGTGCGCGGCCAGCCCCAGCCCGGCCTTAACCGTGGCATCGCCGGTCAGCTCGCCGGTGCGCCAGATGGCGCCGATGCCCTGGGCATGCGCGGCCAGCAGCACACCATGCGCCGCACAGCCGGCCGCCAGCAACTGCTCCGACTCCGGCACTTTGGGGTGCGCCTTCGGGCTGGCGATCACCACGATCAGCAGTGGCGCACGCAGCGGCATGGCGCGGGCCTTGTCCAGCAGTGCCGCCGGCGCCTGCGGGTCGCGCACGCACTGGGCGCGGGCAAACAGCTCGCCGAGCGCCTCGCGGGCCTCGCCTTCCACGGTGAGAAAGCGCCAGGGCCGTAGCTGACCATGATCAGGGGCGCGCAAGGCGGCCCGGAACAGCAGCTCGCGCTGCTGCGCCGAAGGCGCCGGTTCCCCCAGGCGCGCCACCGAAACACGATTGATCAGGGCGTCGAGAGCCTGCATGGAATTCTCCTGTCGGATGGCAAAGAGCGCATTCTAGCGCCGAATGTTTCGCCGTCGCCCGGCCGGACCTCAGGCCACGCGGTCCGGGGCCATATCCGGCTCCAGCGGCGGGGTCAGCGGCGGC
>DATCUN010000052.1:0-7719 GCA_036561825.1 Pseudomonas sp. | reverse complement strand
GATGCCCGGGGCGCCGCCGAGGGCGTCCACCGCCAGGCCCGAGTCGTCGGCCAGCGCCGGCAGGCCGGACACCCGCGCGGCGTGACGGGCCTTGAGGATGGCGTTCTCGACGAAGCTCAGGCCGGTCTCTTCCGGCTCATGGCTGCTGAACTCGGCCACCGAGCGCACGCGCACGGCGTCGCCCAGCATGGCCTGCAGTTCCTTGAGTTTGCCGGCGTTGTGGCTGGCCAGTACCAGTTCGGTGAGGGCTTTCATTCGTCGGGGAATACTTCCTGGTTGAAGGTGAGGCTTTGGCTGCTGCCGCCTTCCTGCACCTTGAGGTCGAAGGTCAGCACCTCGCGGTCGGTCATGGTGAACTGCGCCAGGTGGTAGACCGCCTGCGTGTCGCCTTCACCTTCAGTGACGCGCTGGAAGTTGAGCGCCTTGCTCTGGCCGAGCAGGTTCTTCACCGTGCCGGAGACGCTGGCCGCGGGCACGGCCTTGCCGGCACGCATGACCGCGACAGTGACCACGCCCAGGGTCTTGCTGCGGGTCAGTTTGGACGCGGTGGCCACATCCGGCTGCAGGAAGCTGGAGTTGAACACGTTGTAGTGCACCTCGAGGTCGCCGAAGCGCTGCAGGCGTTCGGCAAAGGCCGGGAAGGCCAGACCCAGGGTGAGCAGGAGGATGGCGAGGCGACGCATGGGAGTTCTCCTTGGGGTCAGCGGGTGACTCGGTAGATACCGATCTCACCCAACAGATTAGGCCACAGGCGCGTGAGTGCATGCAGCCGGTGGTCGCGGTCCACCGCCAGGCGATCGAGGACCCGCAGGCGCTGCTCGCGGCACAGCGCCTCGAAGTCGCGGAAGGTGCAGAAGTGGATGTTCGGCGTGTTGTACCAGGTGTAGGGCAGGAAGTCCGAACGCGGCATCTCGCCCTTGCGCGCCAGGTACCAGCGGCAGCGCCAGTGGGCGAAGTTGGGGAAGGTGATGATGCAGGTCTTGCCGACCCGCAGCATGTCCCTGAGGATGCGGTCGGGATAGTGCACCGCCTGCAGGGTCTGGGTCATCACCACGACGTCGAAGCTGTCGTCGCCGAAGTGGTCGAGACCGAGGTCGAGATCCTGCTCGATGACGTTGACCCCGCGGTCCAGGCACTGGGCGATCTTGTCCGGGTCGCGCTCCAGGCCGTAGCCGTGCACCTGCTTGTGCTCGCGCAGCCAGGCCAGCAGCTCGCCATTGCCGCAGCCGAGGTCGAGGACCCGGCTGCCGGCGGGGATCCATTCCTGAATGATTTCCAGATCGGCACGCATGTTCGGCAGCTGTCCTTACACGGCAATACGGTTCATGTAGCGACCGAAACCCTGGATGTAGCGCGGGCTCGGGATGAGGAAGGCGTCGTGGCCGTGGGCCGACTCGATCTCCAGGTAGCTGACGTTCTTCTTCGCCGCCACCAGCGCATCGACGATCTCCCGCGAGCGCGCCGGCGAGAAGCGCCAGTCGGTGGAGAAGGAGATCACGCAGAAGTTCGCCTGCGCCGGCTCCAAGGTCTTCACCAGATCGTCGCCGTGGGCGGCGGCCGGGTCGAAGTAGTCCAGCGCCTTGGTCATCAGCAGGTAGGTGTTGGCGTCGAAGCGCCCGGAGAACTCCTCGCCCTGGTAGCGCAGGTAGCTTTCGACCTGGAACTCGACGCTGTGGAAGTCGTAGTTGAGCTGGTCGGTCTTCAGCTCGCGGCCGAATTTCTCGCCCATGGCGTCGTCGGACAGGTAGGTGATGTGGCCGACCATGCGCGCCAGCATCAGGCCGCGCTTGGGGATGGTGCCCTGCTCCTGGAAGTGGCCGCCGTGGAAGTCCGGGTCGGTGAGGATGGCCTGGCGCGCCACTTCGTTGAAGGCGATATTCTGCGCCGACAGCTTGGGCGCCGAGGCGATCACCAGGCAGTGCCGCACGCGCTCGGGATAGCTGATGCTCCACTGCAGGGCCTGCATGCCGCCGAGGCTGCCGCCGACCACCGCGGCCCACTGTTCGATGCCGAGGGCGTCGGCCAGGCGGGCCTGGCTGTGCACCCAGTCCTCCACGGTCAGCACCGGGAAGTCGGCGCCGTAGGCGCGGCCGGTGTCCGGGTTGCGGCTGCCGGGGCCGGTGGAGCCGTTGCAGCCGCCGAGGTTGTTGAGGCTGACGACGAAGAACTTGCGGGTGTCGATCGGCTTGCCAGGGCCGATGCAGCTGTCCCACCAGCCCGGCTTGCGGTCGTCGGGGCTGTGGTAGCCGGCAGCGTGATGGTGGCCGGAGAGGGCATGGCAGATCAGCACGGCGTTGCTGTGCTCGGCATTGAGGGTGCCGTAGGTTTCGTAGACCAGCTCGTAGTCGGCCAGTTGGCGCCCGCAGGCGAGCGGCAAGGGGGCCTTGAAGTGCAGTACCTGGGGGCTGACCAGGCCGACGGAATCTTCGGCGAAGACGGTGGGCATCGACCCTGCTCTCGAAAAATGAAGTGCGCCAGTCTAAAGAGCGCTGCCCACAGGGGCAAGGGCGCGCCTGTGGTGGGCGTAGGCTGGGTTAGGCCGCAGGCCGTAACCCGCCAACCGGCCGTCAGGCCGGCAGCGGGAGGATGTCTGGCGGCATCCTTGGTGGGTTACGCCGCTTTGCGGCTAACCCCCCCCTACGCTTGGCGCCCGGCCTGCAGCTCGGCGGCCAGCTCCGCCGGCAGCTTCTGCGGCGCATGGATGCGCACGCGCTTCTGCCGGTTGAGTTCGCCGCTTTCCAGGCTGACCTGGCTCTTGGCCACGCCGAAGGCCTTGCCGAGGAAGGCCAGCAGGTGGGCGTTGGCCTTGCCTTCCACCGGCGGCGCGGTGAGGCGGATCTTCAGGCGCTCGCCGTGCAGTCCGGCGAACTCGTCCTTGCTCGCCTTGGGCTGCAGGTGGCAGGCGAGGACCAGGTCCTCGCCGTCCCAGCGGAACCAGCTCATCAGAGGAACGGGCTGAGCAGTTGCGGCATGCGGCTCATGGCGGCGAGATTCCTGATCACCAGCATGTCCACCAGGTTCAGCGCGATGAAGGCGAAGATCGGCGAGATGTCCAGCCCGCCGAGATTGGGCAGGATGCGCCGGATCGGCATCAGCAGCGGCTCGCAGAGCTGGTTGACCAGCTGGGCGCCGGGATTGTGGCTGTGCGGGGCGACCCAGGAGAGGATCACGCTGGCGATCAGGGCGAAGAAGAAGATCTTCACGAACAGCGCGGTGACGCCGATCACCGCCCAGATCAGCAGCTGCGGCAGCAGGGCGACGTCGAAGGCGCCCATTAGCAGCAGGGTGAAAATCATCAGCAGCAGCTGCACCAGCAGCGCCAGCACCAGGGAGGCCAGGTCGAGGCCGCCGAAGCCGGGAATCACCTTGCGCAGCGGGTTGAGCAGCGGCTTGGTGGCCTTGACCGCGAACTGGCTGAGCGGGTTGTAGAAGTCGGCGCGCACCAGCTGCAGGATGAAACGCAGCAGGACGATCAGCAGGTACAGGCTGCCGAGGGTCTGCAGCACGTAGACGGCGGCAGTGTTGAGTCCGTTCATCGGGGCTCCTTATTGGCCGAGCTGCTCGGCCATCTCGGCCGAGCGGTGGGCGGCGGCGTGCAGGGCCTGGTCGACCAGAGCCTCGAAACCGCCGGCCTGGAAGGCCTTGATCGCCGCCTCGGTGGTGCCGTTGGGCGAGGTCACCCGACGGCGCAGTTCGGCCGGGTCGAAGTCGCTGACCAGCGCCATGCGCGCGGCGCCGAAGGCGGTCTGGCGGGCCAGCAGGCTGGCGGTTTCGGCGGGCAGGCCGAGGCGTTCGCCGGCGGCGGTCATCGCCTCCATGAGCAGGAAGAAGTAGGCCGGGCCGCTGCCGGAGACCGCGGTCACCGCGTCGATCAGCTGCTCTTCCTCCAGCCACAGCACCAGGCCGACCGCATCCAGCAGGGCCTCGGCCTGCTCGCGCTGCTGCGCGCTGGTGCGCGCGTTGGCGTACAGGCCGCTGGCGCCTTCGTGCAGCAGCGCTGGGGTGTTGGGCATGCAGCGCACGATGGCCTGCTCGCCCAGCCAGCGCTCGAGGCTGGCGCAGGGGATGCCGGCAGCGATGGACACCACCAGCACGCCGGCCGGCAGCGCCGGCGCCAGGGCCAGGCAGACGTCCTTCATCACCTGCGGCTTGACCGCCAGCACCACGATCTCGGCGCCGGCCACGGCGGCGGCGTTGTCCTCCTGCACCGCGATGCCGTGTTCGCGGGCGATGCGCTGGCGCTGCTCGGCCTGCGGCTCGCTGGCGGTGAGGCGTTCGGCGGGCACGCCGCGGGCGATCAGGCCGCCGATCAGGCTGGTGGCCATGTTGCCGGCGCCGATGAAAGCAATGCGGGGATGATTCATGAGGCGATTCCTTGTCGGTGGGCGGGGCGCCGATTCAGCGGGCGTCACGCGCGGATGATGTCTGAGGGTAGTCGCGGGCGCCGAACAGCGCGCTGCCGATGCGTACCCAGGTCGCGCCCTCGGCGATGGCGGCCTCCAGGTCGTCGCTCATGCCCATCGACAGGGTGTCGAGGGGCAGCGGCAGGCTGTCCTTCAGCTCGCGCAGGCGGGCGAAGGCGGCGCGCTGGGCGGCCACGTCGGCGGTCGGCTCGGGGATGGCCATCAGCCCGCGCAGGCGCAGGTTGGGCAGCGCGGCCACCGCGGCGGCCAGCGCCGGCAGCTCCGCGGGGTTGCAGCCGGACTTGCTGGTCTCGCCGCTGACGTTGACCTGCAGGCAGATGTTCAGTGGCGGCAAGTGCGGCGAACGCTGGGCGGACAGGCGTTCGGCGATCTTCAGGCGATCCACCGAGTGCACCCAGGCGAAGTGCTCGGCCAGCGGCTTGGTCTTGTTCGACTGGATCGGCCCGATGAAGTGCCAGGCGAGGTCCAGGTCGGCCAGCTCGGCCTGCTTGGCCAGCGCTTCCTGCAAATAGTTCTCGCCGAAGTCGCGCTGGCCGCAGGCGAACGCCGCACGCAGGGCGGCTGCCGGCTTGGTCTTGCTCACCGCCAGCAGCTGCACGCTGTGCGGATCGCGGCCGGATGCTTGCGCCGCCTCACGGATGCGTGTGCGGACCTTTGCAATATTGTCGTGGATCGTGGACATTGGGTTCCGCTTTTTGCCCGGCCGCTGCCTGTCGCGGCATTCTACCCGCTTGTTTGTGATTGGGGACCCCCATGGATATTACCGAGCTGCTGGCCTTCAGCGCCAAGCAGGGCGCATCGGACCTGCACCTCTCTGCCGGACTGCCGCCGATGATCCGCGTCGATGGCGACGTGCGCCGCATCAACCTGCCGCCGATGGAGCACAAGCAGGTGCATGCGCTGATCTACGACATCATGAACGACAAGCAGCGCAAGGACTTCGAGGAGTTCCTCGAGACCGACTTCTCCTTCGAGGTGCCTGGCGTCGCGCGCTTCCGGGTCAACGCGTTCAACCAGAACCGCGGTGCCGGCGCCGTGTTCCGGACCATTCCCTCGCGCGTGCTGACCATGGAAGACCTCGGCATGGGCGAGGTGTTCAAGAAAATCACCGACGTGCCGCGCGGTCTGGTGCTGGTCACCGGCCCGACCGGCTCGGGCAAGTCGACTACCCTGGCGGCGATGCTCGACTACCTGAACAACACCAAGTACCACCACATCCTGACCATCGAGGACCCGATCGAATTCGTCCACGAGTCGAAGAAGTGCCTGGTCAACCAGCGCGAGGTGCACCGCGACACCCTCGGCTTCTCCGAGGCGCTGCGCTCGGCCCTGCGTGAGGACCCGGACATCATCCTGGTCGGCGAGATGCGCGACCTGGAGACCATCCGCCTGGCGCTGACCGCCGCGGAAACCGGTCACCTGGTGTTCGGCACCCTGCACACCACCTCGGCGGCCAAGACCATCGACCGGATCGTCGACGTGTTCCCGGCGGAGGAGAAGTCGATGGTCCGCTCGATGCTTTCCGAATCGCTGCAAGCGGTGATCTCGCAGACCCTGCTGAAGAAGGTCGGCGGCGGCCGGGTGGCGGCCCACGAGATCATGATCGGCACTCCGGCGATCCGTAACCTGATCCGCGAGGACAAGGTGGCGCAGATGTATTCGTCGATCCAGACCGGTGGCGCGCTGGGCATGCAGACCCTCGATGCCTGCCTGAAGACTCTGGTCAGCAAGGGGCTGGTCACCCGCGACGCGGCCAAGGAAAAGGCCAAGGCGCCGGAAAGCCTGTAATCGTTCGGCCGGTCGCCCCGTCGGGGGACCGGCCCGTCACGCTGCCTGGGCAGCGGAAAGCATCGAGGGAACACCATGGAATTCGAGAAACTGCTGCGCCTGATGGTCGAGAAGGGGGGCTCCGACCTGTTCATCACCGCGGGCGTGCCGCCGTCGATGAAGATCAACGGCAAGATCCTGCCGGTGACCAAGAGCCCGATGGCGCCGGAGCAGACCCGCGAGACCGTGCTGTCGGTGATGAACGAGCAGCAGCGCCGCGAGCTGGCCGAGACCCACGAGTGCAACTTCGCCATTAGCGCCCGTGGCATCGGGCGCTTCCGCGTCAGCGCCTTCTACCAGCGCAACCTGATCGGCATGGTGCTGCGCCGCATCGAGACCAGCATCCCCACCTTCGAAGACCTCAACCTGCCCGATGTGCTCAAGCAGCTGTCGATGACCAAGCGCGGCCTGGTGCTGTTCGTCGGCGCCACCGGCGCGGGCAAGTCGACCTCGCTGGCGGCGATGATCGGCTACCGCAACAAGAACTCCCAGGGCCACATCATTTCCATCGAGGACCCCATCGAGTTCATCCACCAGCACCAGGGTTGCATCGTCACCCAGCGCGAGGTGGGCATCGATACCGAGTCCTACGACGTGGCGCTGAAGAACACCCTGCGCCAGGCGCCGGACGTGATCATGATCGGCGAGGTGCGCACCCGCGAGACCATGGACTACGCCGTGGCCTTCGCCGAGACCGGCCACCTGTGCCTGGCCACCCTGCACGCCAACAACGCCAACCAGGCGCTGGACCGCATCATCCACTTCTTCCCGGCGGATCGTCACGAGCAGGTGTGGATGGACCTGTCGCTCAACCTGCGTGCCATCGTCGCCCAGCAGCTGGTGCCGACCCCGGACGGCAAGGGCCGCCGCGCGGTGATCGAGGTGCTGATCAACACCCCGCTGATGGCCGACCTGATTCGCAAGGGCGAGGTGCACGAGCTCAAGCCGCTGATGAAGCGCTCCGCCGAGCAAGGCATGCAGACTTTCGACCAGGCGCTGTACCAGCTATACAGCAATGGCGAGATCACCTACGAGGATGCCCTGGCCCACGCCGACTCGGCCAACGACCTGCGCCTGATGATCAAGCTGGGCTCGGAAACCGACGCCGAGCACCTCGGCAACCTGACCCAGAGCCTGAGCCTCGAGCGCAGCGAAGAGGACCAGCCGGGCCTGCGCCGCCGCTGAGGGGGAACGCAGGCCCGATCTGCCGGTCGAACCAGGTGATGGCCCTGGCTGTCACCCTCTGACCCTTGCCAGGAGGCAGCATGACGACACTGAACCGGGACACCCACAGCAAGACCATCGGCTACCTGTTGTGGCTGTTCGGCTTTCTCGGTGCGCACCGCTTCTACTACGGGCGCCCGGTGACCGGCACCCTGTGGTTCTGCACCCTCGGCCTGCTCGGCATCGGCTGGCTGATCGACCTGTTCCTGATCCCCGGCATGGATCGCCAGGCCGACCTGCGCTT
>DATCUN010000051.1:0-7099 GCA_036561825.1 Pseudomonas sp. | reverse complement strand
GCGCGCACCGGCGGCCAGTTGCCAGGGCTCGGCACCGAGCAGCTCCACCCGTCCCTCGGTCGGTTGCAGGCTGGTGGCCAGCAGGCGCAGCAGGGTGGTCTTGCCGGCACCGGACGGGCCGATGATGGCCAGCCGCTCGCCGCGGCTGACCGTCAGATCGACTTCCTGCAGGGCGCGCCGACCGTTGGCGTGGGTCATGCCCACGCCGGTCAGGCGCACGCTCACTTCAGCAGGCCGGCGGCGCGGGCGGCTTCCTCGATGCCGGCGTAGTTTTCCGGCTTGGTCTCGATGAAGCGGCTGGCGGCCTGCAGGTCGAGGATCGCCTTGTGCTCCGGGTTGGCCGGATCGAGGGCGAGGAAGGCGGCCTTGATCTTGGCAGTCAGCTTGGGATCGAGGGTGCCACGCACGGTCCAGTTGTAGTCGTAGTAGGTCGGCGTGGTGGCGAACACCTTGACCTTGGCGGTGTCGACCTTGCCCGCGGCGACCAGCTTGTCCCACACCGAGGCGTTCAGCACACCGGCGTCGACCTTGCCGGCCTGCACCCAGGCGACGGTGGCGTCATGGGCGCCGGAGAAGGCCACGCGGGAGAAGAACTGCTCGGGAACGATGCCGTCCTTCTGCATGAAGTAGCGCGGCATCAGGCTGCCGGAGGTGGAGGACACCGAGCCGAAGGCGAAGGTCTTGCCCTTGAGGTCCTGCAGCGACTTCACGTTGGCGTCGGCGCTGATGAACTTGCTGGTGAACTTCTCGTCCTGCTCGCGCTGCACCAGCGGGATGGCGTTGCCGGTCTTCAGGCGGGTCTGCACGAAGGTGAAGCCGCCCAGCCAGGCCAGGTCGACGCGATCGGCGGCGATGCCCTCGACCACGGCGGCGTAGTCGGAGACCGGGACGAACTGTACCGGCATGCCCAGCTCCTTCTCCAGGTAGGCACCCAGCGGCTTGAACTTGCGCTGCAGCTCGGTGGGCGCCTCGTCGGGGATGGCGGAAACCTTGAGGACATCGGCGGCCTGCGCGGCCAGGGCGGAAACGGACAGGGCAATAGCGGCGGCGAGCGCCAGGGTGCGCTTGAGCATGGGAGTTCTCCGGTTCAATAGCGGAAAAAGCGAATGTGAGTATAGGGCTGCGCTGGTCGGATGTTGGTACGGCGACCCTAGGGTTAAGATGGCGGCACCTTATACCCACTGGAGCTCGCGATGTCGACCCTGCCTTCTCTTGCCTTCGCCGGTATCGGCCTGATGGGCCTGCCGATGAGCCGCCGCCTGCTGGCCGCCGGCTTTCCCCTCAGCGTGTGGAACCGCAACCCGGCCAAGTGCGAGACGCTGGTGGATGCCGGCGCGCAGGTGCTGGTCAGCCCCGGCGACCTGTGCCGCGAGGCCGACATCGTCATGCTCTGCCTGGCCGACACCGCGGCGGTGCGCGAGGTGGTGTTCGGCCCCGGCGGCATCGTCGAGCAGGGCCTGCCGGGTCAGCTGCTGGTGGACTTCTCCAGCTGCGAGCCGGCGGCCACCCGCGAGATGGCCGTCGAGCTGGAGGAGCGCTGCGGCATGCGCTGGGTGGACGCGCCGGTGTCCGGCGGCACCCCGGGCGCCGAGGCCGGCAGCCTGGCAATCATGGCCGGCGGCGCGGAGGACGACATCGAGCGGCTGCGGCCGATCCTCGCCCATCTCGGCCAGCGCCTGACGCGCATGGGCGAGGTCGGTGCCGGCCAGGTGACCAAGGTGTGCAACCAGATGATCGTCGCCTGCAACGCCCTGGTGATCGCCGAGGTGGTGGCGCTGGCCGAGCAGGCCGGGGTGGATGCCAGCCTGCTGGCGCCGGCGCTGTACGGCGGCTTCGCCGACTCCAAGCCGCTGCAGATCCTCGCCCCGCAGATGGCCGAGAGCTGTTTCGAGCCGGTCAAGTGGCACGTGCGTACCTTGCTCAAGGACCTCGATACCGCGGTCAAGCTGTCCCGCGAGCAGGGTTCGGCCACGCCGATGAGCGGCCTGGCCGCCCAGCTGATGCGCCTGCACGGTAGCCAGGGCAACCTTGAGCGCGATCCGGCCACCCTGGTCGAGCTGTACCGTCAGGAGGGCGAGGCATGAAGCTCTGTGCCAACCTGAGTCTGCTGTTCAGTGAGCTGCCGCTGCTCGAGCGCATCCAGGCGGCGGCGGATGCCGGTTTCGCCGGAGTGGAGATCCAGTTTCCCTACGAAGTGCCGGCCGCCGAACTGCAGGACGCCCTGCAGCGCGCGGCAATGCCACTGGTGCTGATCAACCTGCCGGCCGGCGACCTGATGACGGGCGGCCCGGGACTGGCGGCGGTGCCGCAACGCCAGGGTGAATTCGACACGGCGCTGCAGCAGGCGCTGGCCTATGCGGCGGTTGTGCGCCCGCAGTGCGTCAACGTGCTGCCGGGGCGGCTGGCCGAGGGCCTCGACCGCGCGGCTGCACTGGCGACCCTGACCGCCAACCTGCGTCGCGCCGCCGAGGCTTTCGCTCCGCTGGGCATCCGCGTGCTGGCCGAGGCGATCAACCCGATCGACATGCCGGGCTTCCTGGTCAACACGCCGGACCATCTGCTGGCGCTGATCGCGGCGGTGGAGCATGCCAACTTTGCCGCCCAGCTCGATTTCTACCACATGGCCCGCCAGGACCTCGACCTGCCGACCTGCATCGCCGCGCTGGCCGGGCACATCGGCCATGTGCAGTTTGCCGATTGTCCGGGGCGCGGTGCGCCGGGAACGGGTGCGGTGGATTTCCTCGCTGCGCGGCAGGCGCTGGCGGCGAGCGGCTACGTCGGCTGGCTGGGTGCCGAGTACCGGCCGGGCGGGGAGGGCACCGCGGCCAGCCTGGGCTGGCTGGCCGAGTGGCGCTCGTGGTGAGCGTGTAGGGTGCGCATGGCGCACCCTACGGGAAAGCGTGATCCCGATGGTTCCCACGCTCCGGCGTGGGAGCCATCGGGTAGTCTGAAAGCGATGAATAGCAAAAGGCCGTGCGGGGTGTCCCGGCACGGCCTTTTTCATTGCGGCGCCGACTCCCAGGCGGGCGCGCGGGAGTCGGCGCGGGCGTGGCGTGGTTTAGCCGGCCACCAGTACCCGGATCGCTTCCAGACGCAGCGAGGCCTTGTCCAGCAGGGCTTGGCCCTGTTCACGGCGCTGGCGCAGGCTGTCCAGCTCGCTCTCGCGCACGCTGGGGTTGACCGCGCGCAGGGCTTCCAGGCGTGCCAGTTCTTCCTCGAGTTCGGCGGCGAAGCGGCGGCTGGCCTCGGCCACGCGCTCGGCGTGGCGCGGGGCGATCTTGCCTTCGCCGCTGCCGATCAGCTTGGCCAGCACGTCGCGCTGGGCCTGGACGAACTTGTTGGCGCTGGCGCGCGGCACGCTTTCCAGCTGGTCGTGCAGGGTCTCGAAGCTGACGCGCGAGGCGAGGTCGTTGCCGTTGGCGTCGAGCAGGCAACGCAGCGCCGCCGGCGGCAGGTAGCGGCCGAGCTGCAGGGCGCGCGGCGCCACCACTTCGCTGATGTAGAGCAGTTCGAGCAGCACGGTGCCGGGTTTCAGCGCCTTGTTCTTGATCAGCGCCACCGAGGTGTTGCCCATGGTGCCGGAAATCACCAGGTCCATGCCGCCCTGCACCATCGGGTGCTCCCAGGTGAGGAACTGCATGTCCTCGCGGACCAGCGCCTGGTTGCGGTCGTAGGTGACGGTGACGCCCTCGTCGTCGCCCAGCGGGAAGCCGGCGTCGAGCATCTTCTCGCTGGGCTTGAGGATCAGCGCGTTTTCCGAATGGTCCTCGCTGTCGATGCCGAAGGCGTTGAACAGCGCTTCCATGTAGATCGGCAGGGCGAACTCGTCATCCTGCTCGAGGATCGCCTCGACCAGCGCCTCGCCCTCGCCGGCGCCACCGGAGTTGAGCTCCAGCAGGCGGTCACGGCCGCTGTGCAGCTCGGCCTCCAGGCTTTCGCGGGCCGCCTGGCCCTCGCCCAGCAGCTGGCTCCACTCGCCGTCGTCGCCGCCTTCGAGCAGCGGCAGCAGGCGCGGGCCGAACTGATGCTGCAGGGCATTGCCGGTCGGGCAGGTATTGAGGAAGGCATTCAGGGCCTGGTGGTACCACTGGAACAGGCGCTCCTGGGCGCTGGTTTCCAGGTAGGGCACGTGCAGCTGGATGGTGTGCTGCTGGCCGATGCGGTCGAGACGGCCGATGCGCTGCTCGAGCAGGTCCGGGTGGGCCGGCAGGTCGAACAGCACCAGATGGTGGGCGAACTGGAAGTTGCGGCCCTCGCTGCCGATTTCCGAGCAGATCAGCACCTGCGCGCCGAACTCCTCGTCGGCGAAGTAGGCGGCGGCGCGGTCGCGCTCGAGGATGCTCATGCCCTCGTGGAACACCGTGGCCGGGGTGCCGGCGCGCACGCGCAGGCCTTCCTCCAGGTCCATCGCGGTCTCGGCGTGGGCGCAGATCACCAGCACCTTGACCTTCTTGAGCATCTTCAGGGTGTCGATCAGCCACTCGACGCGCGGGTCGATGCGCCACCAGCGCTGGCTGTCGTCGGCGTCGTCGCCCAGTTGCGCCTGGTAGCCGACTTCCGGGTAGAGGTCGGCATGCTCGCCGACCGGCAGTTCCATGTACTCCGCCGGGTTGGCCAGCGGGTAGGCATGCAGCTCGCGCTCGGGGAAGCCCTGCACGGCGGCGCGGGTGTTGCGCAGCAGCACGCGGCCGGTGCCATGGCGGTCGAGCAGCTCGCGGATCAGGCGTGCGCGGGCCTCCTCGTTGCCGCCCTCGACGTTGGCCAGCAGATCGTCGCCCTCGTTGCCGAGGAAGCCGTGAATCGCGGCACGCGCAGCGGCGGACAGCTTGCCGTGGTCGAGCAGCTCCTGCACCGCAGCCGCCACGGGCTGGTACTGCGCGCTTTCGGCGCGAAAGGCCTCGAGGTCGTGGAAACGGTCGGGATCGAGCAGGCGCAGGCGGGCGAAATGGCTTTCCAGGCCGAGCTGCTCGGGGGTGGCGGTGAGCAGCAGGACGCCGGGGATGTTGGCCGCCAGCTCCTCGACCAGCCGGTATTCGGCGCTGGCCTGCTCCGGGTGCCAGACCAGATGGTGCGCCTCGTCGACCACCAGCAGGTCCCACTCGGCCTCCAGCACGGCCTGCTGGGCGCGCACGTCGTCACGCAGCCAGTCGAGGGCGACCAGCGCCAGCTGGCAGTCCTCGAACGGGTTGTCGGCATCGCTCTCGACGAAGCGCTCGGCGTCGAACAGGGCGACCTGCAGGTTGAAGCGCCGGCGCATCTCCACCAGCCACTGGTGCTGCAGGTTTTCCGGGACCAGGATCAGTGCGCGGCGGGCGCGGCCGCTGAGCAGCTGGCGATGCAGGATCAGGCCGGCCTCGATGGTCTTGCCCAGACCCACCTCGTCGGCCAGCAGCACGCGGGGGCTGGCGCGGTCGGCCACTTCGCGGGCGATGTGCAGCTGGTGGGCGATCGGCTGGGCGCGCGCGCCGGCCAGGCCCCACAGCGGCGACTGCAGCAGGCGGCTGGCGTGTTCGAGGCTCTGGTAGCGCAGGGCGAACCAGCTCATCGGGTCGATCTGCCCGGCGAACAGACGGTCGCTGGCCAGGCGGAACTGGATAAAGTTGGACAGCTGGGTTTCCGGCAGGGTGCAGCTTTCGTGTTGGGCGTTGAGGCCGCGGTAGACCAGCAGGCCGTCGACGTCCTCGACTTCCTGCACGGTCAGCTTCCAGCCTTCGAAGTGGGTGATCTCGTCGCCCGGCGAGAAGCGCACGCGAGTCAGCGGTGCGTTGCGCAGTGCGTACTGCCGGGTATCGCCGGTCGCAGGATAGAGGACGGTGAGCAGGCGGCCGTCCTGCGCGAGGATGGTTCCCAGCCCCAGTTCCGCCTCGCTGTCACTGATCCAGCGTTGCCCCGGTTGATACTGCGCCATGCATGACTCCAGACACGAAAATAAAGTGCCTATGTTAGCGGAAGGTCGCCAGGCAGGCCAAAGACAAGCGCCGCCGGTGCGCGGCGATCGTCGGGGTGGCCCGCGCAGGGGCTGGTCACTGGCGCCATCCGCCCCCATCATTGCCAGATATCCGGGGCGTCGACTTCCGCCCGTTTCGCCCGCTGCCAAGGAGCGCCGCCATGAGTGACGACACCCTGATCGACTTTGCCGCCGAGCGCGAGCGGCGCATCCACGACCTGCACGAGAAGCGTCTGCAGGACGTGCGCCAGGCCTTCGAGCAGGTACTGCCGCTGTCGGCCAGAAAGAAGAAGGCCAAGGGCAAGCCGAAAAAGCGCTAGCCCGACCATTCGCTCCCGCCTGACGGCCTGGCGCCGATGGCTCTCGCCTGGCTGCCGGTCGGGTGGTTTTCCCGTCCTGCCCCCTTCCCACCCTCGCCGCGCAGCGCTGGCGCTCGCCCGGCCTGCGGCTTCCGTTGATCTGCGTCAGGGTTTGCCTGCCTTCACCCACCTGGGCGTTGGCGCCTGTTGATCCCGGTCAATTTCCCCTGGTCGGGCATGGGTATTCTGGCTTCAACAGCAGCAAAGACGCACGTGGAGACAAGCCATGTTTATGGACGAGGTAGTAGTCGCAGGCATCATCATCGTCGTTCTGACAGCGGCGTTTCTGGGTGGGTTTGGATATTTCGTCTGGAAGGATTCGCAGAAGGGCAAAAAGCCGCACTGATCCTTCCCGACTCACGAGCACGCAAGGCAATTGGGGCGACTTCGGTCGCCCGTTTTTTTTGTCTGCAGAAAAGCCCCGGAAAGCACAACGCCCACGATTTCGTGGGCGTTGTGCTTTCCGCCGCTGGCCTCAGCCGACGCTGATCGGCGGCAGCTCGGTCAGGGCGATGCTGAGCTTGTCCTGCGGCGCCATGACCTCGGCTTCGCCATCCACCACGGACTTGCCCTGCTGGTTGAGTACGCGGGTGGCGATGCGCACGCGGTTCTTCGGCAGCTTCTCCAGTACTTCCAGCTCCACGGTCAGGGCGTCGCCGAGCTTCACCGGACGGGTGAAGCGCAGGTTCTGGCCGAGGTAGATGGTGCCCGGCCCCGGCAGGGTGCAGGCGATGGCCGCGCTGATCAGCGCACCGGTGAGCATGCCGTGGGCGATGCGCTCCTTGAACTGGGT
>DATCUN010000050.1:0-4636 GCA_036561825.1 Pseudomonas sp. | reverse complement strand
GCGCGCTGCGCCTCCTGCGAGCCGAGCTGCAGGGTCTGGGCGAAGTGCGCGCGCTTGTCGTGGCAGAACGCCTCGCAGGCCTGGCGCGTGCCCGAGCCTGGCTCGCGCACCAGCAGCGGCCAGGCGGTCAGCTCCTGCAGGCTCAGGCGCTCGTGCTGGCACAGCGGGTGCTCGGCCGGGGCCACGGCGACGATGTGGTTGGTGAGGAACGGATTGAACTCCAGGTTCATGTTGGTGGGCACCTGGGAGAGGATCATCAGTTCGTCGCGGCTGACGCCGAGGCGGCGCAGCGCCTGGGCATGGCTGGTGACGGTGAGCTGCAGGCCGACTTCGGGGTGCTGCTGGCGAAACGCGGCGAACAGGTGCGGCACGAAGTATTCGGCGCTGGATTCCACGGTCAGGCTGAGCTGGCCCTGCAGCGAGCCGCGCAGGTCGGAGAGCTGCATGTCGAGGCTTTCCAGGCGGCCGAAGATGTCCGCGCTGGCGCGCTGCAGGGCCTCGGCGGCGTCGGTGAGGTAGAGCTTCTTGCCGACGTACTCGAACAACGGCTGGTCGAGCAGCTCCTCGAGCTGGCGGATCTGCTGGCTGACCGCCGGCTGGGTCAGCGCCATTTCGTCGGCGGCGCGGCTGTAGGAGCGCGTCTCGCACACCGCGCGGAACACCTGCAGCTGGCGCAGGGTCAGGCGCATCAGGTACTTGCGCATAGCGGGAAGGCCTCTGGGACGGGCTTTTCGCACAAGTATAAGTCAGCACTTATGCTCAACCCAATAATTATTCATTTTTAGTAATCCATCTCTCGGCGCTAGGGTATTTGTACTGCGGCCTGACCGGCCGGTCAGCCAGCCCAGCCGAGGGAGACCTCCGTGATAAGAAAAATCCTCATCGCCAACCGTGGCGAGATTGCCGTGCGAATCGTGCGCGCCTGTGCCGAGATGGGCATCCGCTCGGTGGCCGTGTATTCCGAAGCCGACCGCCACGCGCTGCACGTCAAGCGCGCCGACGAAGCCTACAACCTCGGTGCCGAGCCGCTGGCCGGCTACCTGAACCCGCGCAAGCTGGTCAACCTGGCCGTCGAGACCGGTTGCGACGCCCTGCACCCGGGCTACGGCTTCCTCTCCGAGAACGCCGAACTGGCGGATATCTGCGCCGAGCGCGGGATCAAGTTCATCGGCCCGTCGGCCGAGGTCATTCGCCGCATGGGCGACAAGACCGAGGCGCGGCGCAGCATGATCAAGGCCGGCGTGCCGGTCACTCCGGGCACCGAAGGCAACGTCGCCGACCTCGACGAGGCGCTGCGCGAAGGCGAGCGCATCGGCTACCCGGTGATGCTCAAGGCCACCTCCGGCGGCGGCGGCCGCGGCATCCGTCGCTGCAACTCGCAGGAAGAGCTGGAGCAGGCCTACCCGCGGGTGATCTCCGAAGCCACCAAGGCCTTCGGCAGCGCCGAGGTGTTCCTCGAGAAGTGCATCGTCAACCCCAAGCACATCGAGGCGCAGATCCTCGCCGACAGCTTCGGCAACACCGTGCACCTGTTCGAGCGCGACTGCTCGATCCAGCGCCGCAACCAGAAGCTGATCGAGATCGCCCCCAGCCCGCAGCTGACCCCCGAGCAGCGCGCCTACATCGGCGAGCTGGCGGTCAAGGCGGCCAAGGCGGTCGGCTACGAGAACGCCGGTACCGTGGAGTTCCTGCTCGCCGAGGGCGAGGTGTACTTCATGGAGATGAACACCCGGGTGCAGGTGGAACACACCATCACCGAGGAAATCACCGGGATCGACATCGTCCGCGAGCAGATCCGCATCGCCGCGGGCCTGCCGCTGTCGGTCAAGCAGGAAGACATCATCCACCGCGGCTATGCGATCCAGTTCCGCATCAACGCCGAGGACCCGAAGAACAACTTCCTGCCGTCCTTCGGCAAGATCACCCGCTACTACGCGCCCGGCGGCCCCGGCGTGCGCACCGACACGGCGATCTACACCGGCTACACCATTCCGCCGTACTACGACTCGATGTGCCTGAAGCTGATCGTCTGGGCACTGACCTGGGAAGAGGCACTGGACCGCGGCCTGCGCGCGCTGGACGACATGCGCGTGCTCGGCGTGAAGACCACCGCGCTCTACTACCAGGAAATCCTCCGCAATCCGGAGTTCCGCAGCGGCGTGTTCAACACCAGCTTCGTCGAAGCCCACCCGGAACTGATCAACTACTCGGTCAAGCGCAAGCCCGAAGAGCTGGCCCTGGCCATCGCCGCCGCCATTGCCGCCCACGCCGGCCTGTGAGGAATTGAGAGATGAACAAGAAGATCACCGTCACCGATACCATCCTGCGTGATGCGCACCAGTCGCTGCTGGCCACCCGCATGCGCCTCGAGGACATGCTGCCGATCTGCGCCAAGCTCGACAAGGTCGGCTACTGGTCGCTGGAAGTCTGGGGCGGCGCCACCTTCGACGCCTGCGTGCGCTTCCTCAAGGAAGACCCGTGGGAGCGCCTGCGCCAGCTGCGCGCCGCGCTGCCCAACACCCGCCTGCAGATGCTCCTGCGCGGCCAGAACCTGCTCGGCTACCGCCACTACAGCGACGACGTGGTCAAGGCCTTCGTCGCCAAGGCCGCGGTCAACGGCATCGACGTGTTCCGCATCTTCGATGCGATGAACGACGTGCGCAACCTGCGCACCGCCATCGAGGCGGTCAAGGCCGCCGGCAAGCACGCCCAGGGCACCATCAGCTACACCACCAGCCCGGTGCACACCGTCGCCTCGTTCGTCGAGCTGGGCAAGCGCATGCAGGAGAAGGGCGTCGACTCGATCGCCATCAAGGACATGGCCGGCCTGCTGACCCCCTACGCCACCGCCGAACTGGTGCAGGCGCTGAAGGCCGAGATCGACCTGCCGATCTTCATCCACTCCCACGACACCGCCGGCATGGGCGCGATGTGCCAGCTCAAGGCCATCGAGGCCGGTGCCGACCACATCGACACCGCCATCTCCAGCTTCGCCTGGGGCACCAGCCACCCGGGCACCGAGTCGATGGTCGCCGCCCTGCGTGGCACTCCGTTCGACACCGGCCTGGATCTGGAGCTGCTGCAGGAGATCGGTCTGTACTTCTACGGCGTGCGCAAGAAGTACCACCAGTTCGAGAGCGAGTTCACCTCGGTGGACACCCGCGTGCAGGTCAACCAGGTGCCGGGCGGCATGATGTCCAACCTGGCCAACCAGCTGAAGGAGCAGGGCGCCCTGCACCGCATCAACGAAGTGTTCGCGGAAATCCCGCGCGTGCGCGAAGACCTCGGCTTCCCCCCGCTGGTCACCCCGACCTCGCAGATCGTCGGCACCCAGGCGGTGTTCAACGTGCTGGCCGGCGAGCGCTACAAGACCATCACCAACGAGGTGAAGCTGTACCTGCAGGGCCGCTACGGCCGCGCGCCGGGCAAGGTCAACGAGCACCTGCGCTTCCAGGCCATCGGCAGCGAGGAAGTCATCGACGTCCGTCCGGCCGACCTGCTCAAGCCGGAAATGGCCCGCCTGCGTGAGGAAATCGGCAGCCTGGCCAAGTCCGAAGAGGACGTGCTGACCTTCGCCATGTTCCCCGACATCGGCCGCAAGTTCCTCGAGGAACGCGCCGCCGGCACTCTGACTCCGGAAGCACTGCTGCCGCCGCCGGATGCCGCCGCCCGCCCGGCCGCCCAGGAAGGCGTGCCGACCGAGTTCGTGGTCGACGTGCACGGCGAGAGCTACCGCATCGACATCACCGGCGTCAGCGTCAAGACCGACGGCAAGCGCCACTTCTACCTGGCCATCGACGGCATGCCGGAAGAAGTGGTGTTCGAACCGCTCAACGCCTTCGTCGGCGGCGCCGCCAGCGGCAAGCGCAAGCAGACCGCGGCACCGGGCGACGTCAGCACCACCATGCCGGGCAACATCGTCGACGTGCTGGTGAAGGAAGGCGACGTGGTCAAGGCCGGCCAGCCGGTACTGATCACCGAAGCAATGAAGATGGAGACCGAGGTACAGGCGCCGATCGCCGGCACCGTCACGGCCATCCATGTGGTTAAGGGCGACAGGGTCAATCCCGGTGAAGTACTCATCGAGATTGGAAGTTAAGCCCCCCGGGGGGAGCCGCAAGGCTCCCCTTTTTTATTCTCCTCGATCGCGCCCTCGCGCGCGATTGACATTCTAGACGGTCGGTCTAATATTCAGCCCATGACTGTCCCATCCCCCCAGCCGCGCCGCGGCCGCCCGCCCAAGGTCGACCGCGACAACCGCGAAACCCGCGAGGCGCTGCTGCATACCGGCATGCGCCTGCTCACCGAGCAGGGCTTCCTGGTCACCGGCATCGACGCGGTGCTCAAGCAGGTCGGCGTGCCCAAGGGCTCCTTCTACCACTACTTCGCCAGCAAGGAGGCTTTCGGCCGCGCCGTGCTGGAGCGCTACGCCGGCTACTTCGCCGCCAAGCTGGATCGCTGGCTGCTCGACGAGTCGCGCCCGCCGCTGGCGCGTCTGGAGGACTTCGTTGCCGACGCCCGTACCGGCATGGCCCGCCACGGTTACCGGCGCGGCTGCCTGGTCGGCAATCTCGGCCAGGAAGTGACCCAGCTACCCGAGGGCTTCCGCGAACAGCTGGAAGCGGTGCTGCGCGAC
>DATCUN010000049.1:0-10352 GCA_036561825.1 Pseudomonas sp. | reverse complement strand
TTATCGCGGCCCACGGCCAGGGACTGGGCGTCGGAAAGCGCCAGTTGCAGTTTGCTGGTCAAACGGTCGATACGCATGGGTTCGTCCTTCGCAAGCAACAGCGGACCGGGCAGCCGCTACCCGACAACACCAACAGTCCGCCTAGGGATTCGGTTGCAGCATAGATGAGGACGATTACAGGCGATTCAAGGGGCGGGAACTTGACCGGGGTCAAGCCGGCGGACAGAGACCCGTAGGAGCCAGCTTGCTGGCGATCCTTGGTCGGCGTTGATCGCCAGCAAGCTGGCTCCTACGGCGCTAACGCTCCAGCCAGATCAGGCTGGCCAGGCGCCCGGTACGCGGTTCGCGGCGGTAGGAATAGAAGCGCGCGGCGTCGCTGAAGGTGCACAGCCCGCCACCGTACACGGCGGTGACGCCGATGGCCGCCAGGCGAATGCGCGCCAGCCGGTACAGATCGGCCATGAACCGCCCGGCATTGACGCTGGGCACGAAGGCCTCGGCGGCCTCGGCATGCTGCTCGACGAAGGCAGCACGCACCTCGGCGCCGACCTCGAAGGCCTGCGGGCCAATGGCCGGACCCAGCCAGACCAGCACCTGATCAGCCGGACAATCCAGCGCCGCAACGCTGGCCTCCAGCACGCCGGCAGCCAGCCCGCGCCAGCCGGCATGCGCCGCTGCCACGTGACTGCCGGCGCGGTCGCAGAATAGCACTGGCAGGCAGTCGGCGGTCATGATGGCGCAGGCCACGCCGGGAGTGGCACTCCAGCCGGCATCGGCCTCGGCAACCTGTGCCGGATCGGCCTCGACCACGCTCACGCCGTGCACCTGACTGAGCCAGGCCGCCCGGCAGCCGAGCAGCGCCTGCAGGCGACGACGATTCTCCGCCACGGCGACGGGATCGTCACCGACATGGTCGCCGAGATTGAAGCTGTCGAACGGCACCTGGCTGACGCCGCCCGCACGGGTGGTCACGCAGGCGCGCACGTTGGCCGGTGCAGGCCAATCGGGAATCAGCAGGTCGCCCCGGCCCAGAGCCTGTTCACGATCTGCTGCGCGTCGGCCATGCTGCGTTGAAATCGGTTTCGGAATGCTCATTTACACCTCGTAAACTCCGCGTCCTCAACCGATTTCGCCTTGCCTGACCTTAGCTCGCGAGATCGTGAGCCGGCTCTTCGACTCATCCGATAAACGCCTCGCGATCACCGCGCAGCAGGTTGAGCAGTTCGACGAAGTCGTCCGGCAGCGCCGATTCCCAGCCCATGCGCTCGCCGGTGACCGGATGGTCCAGCTCGAGGAAGCGCGCATGCAGCGCCTGGCGCGGATAGTCGCGCAGGGCCTGGACCAGCACCGGATTGGCCGCCGGCGGAATGCGGAAGCGCCCGCCGTAGACCGGATCGCCGACCAGCGGGAAATTGACGTGGGCCATGTGCACGCGAATCTGGTGGGTGCGCCCGGTTTCCAGCTTGACCCGCACATGAGTATGCGCACGGAAGCGCTCGAGCACGCGGTAGTGGCTGACCGCCGGCTTGCCGGTGGAGCTCACCGCCATTTTCTGGCGCTGCTGCGAGTGGCGGCCGATGGGCGCATCAACCTTGCCACCGGCGGTAACCACGCCGAGGACGATGGCCTCGTAGATGCGGCTGACGCTGCGCGCCTGCAGCTGGGCGACCAGATTGGTGTGCGCCTCGAGTGTCTTGGCTACCACCATCAGGCCGGTGGTGTCCTTGTCGAGGCGGTGGACGATGCCGCCGCGCGGCACGCTGGCCAGCTCGGGGGCATGGTGCAGCAAGGCGTTGAGCAGGGTGCCGTCGGCATGCCCGGCAGCCGGATGCACGACCAGCCCGGCCGGCTTGTCCAGCACCAGGATGTGCTCGTCCTCGTAGACGATGTTCAGCTCGATGTCCTGCGCCAGGTACTCGACCTGCGCGTCGCGCTCGGCCTCCAACTGCAGCACGGCACCGCCATAGACGGTGTCACGCGGACGCAGCACGGCACCGTCGACGGTCAGCCGGCCATCCTTGATCCAGCCAGCCAGGCGCGAGCGCGAATGATCGGGAAAGACCTGGGCGGCGACCTGGTCAAGACGTTGTCCGCCCAGTTCGGACGGCACCTCGGCACGCAATTGAATGATTTCGGACATGGCGGACATCGGGGAGGGCCGTGCGGCTTTGGTTTCAGCCACAGGCTTGTGGTTAAATACGGCGAATTTTCCCCAGAGGATTCTGGGGCACCAATCATATCAGGCCGGCCCCTGTCACGCACCCGGCCCCAGGGAACCCAAGCGCCATGCAAGTGAAACACCTGCTGCTGATCGCCACCCTCGCTCTCACCGCGGCCTGCTCGTCCAAGCAGGTCATCGACGAGAATCTCAGCGAGACCGAGCTGTACACGCAGGCGCAGGAGCACCTGGACAACAAGAGCTACACCAGCGCCGTCGACACACTCAAGGCCCTGGAGTCGCGCTACCCGTTCGGCAGCTACGCCGAGCAGGCGCAGCTCGAACTGATCTACGCCTACTACCAGAACCAGGAGCCGGAGGCCGCCCGTGCCGCCGCCGATCGGTTCATTCGCCTGCACCCGCAGCACCCTGACGCCGACTACGCCTACTACCTTAAAGGTCTGGCCTCCTTCGACAAGGACCGCGGCCTGATGGCGCGCTTCCTGCCGCTGGACATGACCAAGCGCGACCCGGGCGCCGCCCGCGACTCGTTCAACGAGTTCGCCCAACTGGTCAACCGCTACCCCAACAGCCGCTACGCTCCCGATGCCAAGGCGCGCATGATCTATCTGCGCAACCTGCTGGCCGCCTACGAGATCCATGTCGCGAACTACTACCTGAAGCGCCAGGCCTACGTCGCCGCCGCCAACCGCGGCCGCTACGTGGTGGAAAACTTCCAGGAAACCCCGGCCGTGGGCGACGGACTGGCGGTGATGACCGAAGCCTACCAGCGCCTCGGCCTGGACGACCTGTCGGCCAGCAGCCTGGCCACCCTGAAGCTCAACTACCCCGAGCATCCGACCCTGGAAAGCGGCGAGTTCGTGCCGCGAGAAGAAGAAGCCGATACCCGCTCCTGGCTGAGCAAGGCCACCCTCGGCCTGATCGACAACGAAGCGCCGCTGCCGCCGGGCCAGACCCGCACCAGCCAGGACATGCAGCGCCAGTACCAGGAAGCCGTGGACGCCATCCCCGAGGAACTGCAGCCGGAAAACGCGGAAGAGACCGAGGCCGAAGAAATCGAGGAAGACGCCGACGCGCCGAAGCGTTCCTGGTGGAATCGCCTGACCTTCGGTCTGTTCGACTGAGGCACGACCGGCAACGAAAAAGGGAGGCTGCGGCCTCCCTTTTTCATGTCCGTCAACAGCACGGCAGCACTGTTGCCAGTGCTCTGCCGTCCGGGCGGTGGATTACTGCCTGCCCCCAGCCCGCCGACGTACGCCCGGCCTCACTCGCCGAGGCGCCAGCCCGAAGTGATCGGATAGCGGCGGTCGCGGCCGAAGCCGCGCTGGGTGATGCGCGGGCCGATGGCGGCCTGGCGGCGCTTGTACTCGTTGAGATCGACCAGGCGCAGGATCTTGCGCACCGTATCGGCGGCGAAGCCGCGGGCGATGATGGCGTCGGCCGACAGGTCCTCCTCGACGTACAGGCGGAGGATCTCGTCCAGCACCGGATAGGGCGCCAGCGAATCCTCGTCCTTCTGGTCGGGCGCCAGCTCGGCCGACGGCGGACGGTCGATGACCCGCTGCGGAATGACCTCGCCGCCCAGGCTGTTGCGGTACTCGCACAGGCGGAACACCAGGGTCTTGGGCACGTCCTTGAGCACGTCGAAGCCGCCGGCCATGTCGCCGTACAGGGTGCAGTAGCCGACCGCCACCTCGCTCTTGTTGCCGGTGGTCAGCACCAGGTAGCCCTTCTTGTTGGAGATCGCCATCAGCAGCGTGCCGCGGCAGCGGGCCTGCAGGTTCTCCTCGGTGGTGTCGCGGCCCAGGCCGGCGAACACCGGCGCCAGGGTGCCGAGAAAGGCCTCAACCATCGGTTCGATCGGCAGCACGCTGTAGGCCACGTTCAGCGTGCGCGCCTCGGCCTCGGCATCCTCCAGGCTGATCTGCGCGGTGTAGCGGTACGGCATCATCACGGCCTCGACCTTGTCGGCCCCCAGCGCATCCACCGCCACCGCCAGGGTCAGCGCCGAGTCGATGCCACCGGACAGGCCAAGCACCACGCCCTTGAAGCCGTTCTTGCGCACATAGTCGCGCACGCCGAGCACCAGCGCGTCGTACACGCTGGCCTCCTCATCGGCCAGCACCGCGCAGGCGCCGGGCTGCGGCTGCACCAGCTCCTCGTCCACCTGCAGCTCGGCGAGGAACAGGCCCTCCTCATAGGCCGGTGCACGCTGCAACACATGGCCGCTGGCAGCCACCACACAGGAGCCGCCGTCGAACACCAGCTCGTCCTGGCCGCCAACCTGGTTGACGTAGACGATCGGCATGCCGCCCTCGCCCGCCCTCGCCGCCAGGGTTTCCTCACGCTGCAGCTGCTTGCCCACGTGGAACGGCGAGGCATTGAGGTTCAGCATCAGCCGCGCGCCGGCGGCATGCGCGGCGGCCATCGGCTCGGCATGCCAGATGTCCTCGCAGATGCTCAGCGCCACCGGTACGCCGGCGATGTCCACCACGCAGGCCTGGTCGCCGGCATCGAAGTAGCGCTTCTCGTCGAACACCTGGTAATTGGGCAGCTTCTGCTTGTGGTAGCGGGCCACCAGCACGCCGTCGTCGAGCAGCGCACAGGCGTTGTAGCGCCGCTCGCCCTCCACCCAGGGAAAGCCGAGCAGCAGGCGGATGCCACGTACCTCGCGACACAGCCGCTCGAGCGCCGCCTCGATGCGCAGCTGCATGCTGTCACGCAGCAGCAGGTCCTCCGGCGGATAACCGCACAGCGACAGCTCGGGAAACACGATCACATCCGCCTGCCACTGTTCGCGGGCGCGTCCGGCCGCCTCGATGATGCGCTCGACGTTGCCGTGAATATCGCCGACGCGAAGGTTGAGCTGGGCCATCGCGACCCGCAGGACTTGACTCATTCTGCTCTCCATCTGGAAGAAGCGGCTGCCGACAGCCACCGGAGCCGCCCGCATCGCCGATGCACGAGCCGCATTCTCCCGCAACGGCCACAGCCGACACAACGCACAGTCGTGGGCGACGGTGCTGGGCGCGTGACGCCGGCTTGGCTACACTGGCGCCCTTTCCCGCCTCGCACGAGAGCATTATGGCTCGCCTGTTGACCCTCATCGCTCTGTTCGCCATCGGCTGGTGGCTGTGGCGACGCTTTGTCCGGCCGCCACAGGACACCCGCCCCCCCGCCGCGCCCAAGACCCAGCCGATGGTGCGCTGCGCCCACTGCGGCGTGCATGTGCCGCAGAACGAAGCTCTCGCCCACGACAACCGCTGGTATTGCAGCCGTGCCCACCTGGAACAAGACGATTCCCCTGAACAGCGCTGACTTCTGGTCGCCGGGCACCGCACAGGGGCAGCGCATCCTGCGCCTGTACCATCTCTATCGCCTCAGCGTCGGCCTGGCCCTGGTCCTGCTGATCACCAGCGACATGCACCGTGAACTGCTGGACATGGTCGATGCCCGCCTGTTCCGCCACGCCAGCTGGGCCTACCTGGCCACCAACGTGGTGCTCGGCGTGCTGGTGCAACAGGCCAACCGGCCACTGACCCTGTTCGGGCTGGCCCTGTTCGACGTGACCCTGCTCAGCACCCTGTTCTACGCCGCCGGCGGCCTCGGCAGCGGCCTGGCGCCGCTGCTGGTGATTTCGGTGGCGATGTCCAACAGCATCCTGCGCGGGCGCCTGGGCCTGCTGATCGCGGCGCTGGCCAGCAGCGGGCTGATCTACCTGACGTTCTACATCAGCCTCAGCCGGCCGGCAGCCGCCGGCTACTACGTCCAGGCCGGGGCTCTCGGCGCGCTGTGCTTCGTTGCCGCGCTGATCATCCAGGCGCTGAGCCGGCGCCTGCAGCAGAGCGAAACCCTGGCCCGCCGGCACGCCGCCGACGTGGCCGACCTGCAGGTCCTCAACGCGCTGATCCTGCAACGCATGCGCACCGGCATCCTGGCCCTCGACCCGCAGCATCGCGTGTTGCTGGCCAACGCCAGCAGTCAGTCCCTGCTCGGCCAGTACCCACTGGAAAACCAGCAGCTCGAACAATGCTGTCCAGCGCTGCTCGAGCGCCTGCAGCAATGGCAGGAAAACCCGGCGCTGCGCCCGCCAACCCTGCAGGCCTTCGCCGAAGGGCCGGTGCTGCAGCCCAGCTTCGTCCCGCTGCGGCGCAAGGGCGAGCGCGACATCCTGATCTTTCTCGAGGATGTCTCGAAACTCGCCCAGCAGGCGCAGCAGCTCAAGCTGGCCTCCCTGGGCCGCCTGACCGCCGGCATCGCCCACGAGATCCGCAACCCGCTGGGCGCCATCAGCCACGCCGCCCAACTGCTGCAGGAGGCCGAGGACCTGAGCGCACCGGACCGCCGCCTGACCCAGATCATTCTCGACCATTCGCGACGGATGAATCTGGTGGTGGAAAACATCCTGCAGCTGTCGCGGCGGCGCCAGGCCGAACCGCAGCTGCTCGACCTGCGCTACTGGCTGCACCGCTTTGCCGGCGAGCTGCGCGAAACCCAGCGCGGTGACTCGACGATCCACCTGCAGACCGAAGCCGGCTCGATCCAGACCCGCATCGACCCCCAGCAGCTGACCCAGGTGCTGACCAACCTGGTGCAGAACGGCCTGCGCTACAGCGCCCGCAAGCACGGCCAGGGCCAGGTCTGGCTGAACCTGTTCCGCGACAGCGACACGCAGCTGCCGGTGCTGGAAATCCGCGACGACGGCGACGGCGTTCCCGCCGACCAGCAGGGCAACCTGTTCGAGCCGTTCTTCACCACCGAAAACAAGGGCACCGGCCTCGGCCTGTACATCTCCCGCGAGTTGTGTGAAAGCAACCGTGCCCGCCTGGACTACGCGCCTCGCGAAGGCAGCGGCGCCTGCTTTCGCATCACCTTCGCCCATCCGAAGACCACGAGCTGACCATGGCGCAACGAGCCCTGATCGTCGACGACGAACCCGATATCCGCGAGCTGCTGGAAATCACCCTCGGCCGCATGAAGCTGGACACCCGCTGCGCGCGCAACGTCAAGGAAGCCCGCGAGTGGCTGGCGCGCGAACCGTTCGACCTGTGCCTGACCGACATGCGCCTGCCCGACGGTACCGGTCTGGAACTGGTGCAACTGATCCAGCAGCGCTATCCGCAGACCCCGGTGGCGATGATCACGGCCTACAGCAGCCTGGACACCGCGATCAGTGCCCTCAAGGCCGGCGCCTTCGACTTCCTCACCAAACCGGTGGACCTTGCCCGCCTGCGCGAGCTGGTCGCCACCGCCCTGCGCCTGCGCAGCCCCCAGGACGAAAGCGATGGCTCGGTGGACAGCCGCCTGCTCGGCGACTCGCCGCCGATGCGCGCCCTGCGCAAGCAGATCGCCAAGCTGTCGCGCAGCCAGGCACCGGTGTACATCAGCGGCGAATCGGGCAGTGGCAAGGAGCTGGTCGCACGGCTGATCCACGAGCTCGGCCCGCGCACCGAGCAGCCGTTCGTGCCGGTCAACTGCGGCGCCATCCCTTCCGAGCTGATGGAAAGCGAGTTCTTCGGCCACAAGAAAGGCAGCTTCACCGGCGCGGTGGAAGACAAGCCGGGGCTGTTCAAGGCCGCCGACGGCGGCACGTTGTTCCTAGACGAGGTGGCCGACCTGCCGCTGCCCATGCAGGTCAAGCTGCTGCGCGCGATCCAGGAGAAGGCCGTGCGCGCGGTCGGCGGCCAGCAGGAGCTCGCCGTCGACGTGCGCATCCTCAGCGCCACCCACAAGGATCTGGCCAGCGAAGTAACCGCCGGGCGTTTCCGCCAGGACCTCTACTACCGCCTCAACGTCATCGAACTGAACGTACCGCCGCTGCGCGAACGCCGCGAAGACATCGCCCTCCTCGCCGAGCGCGCGTTGCAGCGCCTGGCCGTCGACTGCGGCATGCCGCCGGCACGCCTGAGCAGCGAGGCGCTGGAAAAGCTGAAGAGCTACCGCTTCCCCGGCAACGTGCGCGAGCTGGAAAACATGCTCGAGCGCGCCTACACCCTGTGCGAGGACGACCAGATCGAGGCCGGCGACCTGCGCCTCGGCGATGCACCGGCGCAGGGCGGCGGTGACGGCGCCAGCGGCAACCTGGCGCAGATCGACGACCTCGAGGACTTCCTCGAGAACATCGAGCGGCAGGCGATCATGCAGGCCCTCGAGGAAACCCGCTGGAATCGCACCGCCGCCGCCCAGCGGCTCGGCCTGTCATTCCGCTCCATGCGCTACCGGCTGAAAAAGCTCGGCATCGACTGACATCCCCCAGTCGGCACTGCCGTCCGGGGCTTCCGGCACGCTCTGGCAGACGAATTCGCTCGGCACCACCGACGGCGAAGGCCCCGCCTTGATCCAGGAAAAATTCGCCCGCCTGTGGGCAGGAGGTCGAAAAACCGGTACGCACCAAGATAAGACAACAAAGCGCGCATATATAACCAAAACAGTGCACTCAACAGACGAAATTAGCCTAAAAAAACATCATTCTGGCCAGCACTTACAAAAAGGCACCAAAAAGATTCATAAAGGCGTCATTTTGCACTATGAAGAGGCGCGCATGCCCTGCTAAATTTCACCCCCTGCCGAACACGGCCAGATTTATTCGTAGCCAACTTCCGAGGCCTCTCCATGTCCCAGTCTCTTGACGCCTTCCTGACGCAGCTCAAGCAGCGCGACCCCAACCAGCCCGAATTTCACCAAGCCGTGGAAGAGGTGGTCCGCAGCCTGTGGCCCTTCCTGCAAAGCGAGCCGCGCTACATGAAGGCCGCCATCCTCGAGCGCATGGTCGAGCCGGAACGCGCCATCCTGTTCCGCGTACCGTGGGTCGACGATCAGGGCGTGGTCCGCGTCAACCGTGGCTACCGCGTGCAGATGAGCAGTGCCATCGGCCCGTACAAGGGCGGCCTGCGCTTCCACCCGTCGGTCAACCTGGGCGTGCTGAAGTTCCTCGCCTTCGAGCAGGTGTTCAAGAACTCGCTGACCTCCCTGCCCATGGGCGGCGGCAAGGGCGGTTCCGACTTCGATCCGAAGGGCAAGAGCGACAACGAAGTGATGCGCTTCTGCCAGTCGTTCATGACCGAGCTGTACCGTCATGTCGGCGCCAACCTCGACGTACCGGCCGGTGACATTGGCGTCGGTGGTCGTGAAATCGGCTTCCTGTTCGGTCAGTACAAGCGCCTGGCCAACGAGTTCACCTCGGTGCTGACCGGCAAGGGCATGAGCTACGGCGGCAGCCTGATCCGTCCGGAAGCGACCGGCTACGGCTGCGTGTACTTCGCCCAGGAAATGCTCAAGACCCGCCACGAGGGCTTCGACGGCAAGCGCGTGGCAATCTCCGGCTCGGGCAACGTGGCCCAGTACGCCGCGCAGAAGGTCATGGAGCTGGGCGGCAAGGTCATCTCCCTGTCCGACTCTGCCGGCACCGTGCTGATCGAGGCGGGCCTGGACAAGGAACAGTTCGACTACCTGATGGACCTGAAGAACGTCCGTCGCGGTCGCATCGAAGAGATGGCTGCTCACTTCGGCCTGCAGTATCTGGAAGGCCAGCGTCCGTGGAACCTGGCGTGCGACATCGCCCTGCCGTGCGCCACCCAGAACGAACTGGACGCCGACGACGCACGCACCCTGCTGAAGAACGGCTGTTTCTGCGTGGCCGAAGGCGCCAACATGCCGTCCACCCTCGCGGCGGTCGACCTGTTCATCGAAGCCGGCATCCTCTACGCCCCGGGCAAGGCCTCCAACGCCGGCGGCGTGGCCGTGTCGGGTCTGGAAATGAGCCAGAACTCCATGCGCCTGCTGTGGACCGACGGCGAAGTGGACGCCAAGCTGCACAGCATCATGCAGAACATCCACCACGCCTGCGTCAGCTATGGCGAGGAGAATGGCCGCATCAACTACGTCAAGGGCGCCAACATCGCCGGCTTCGTCAAGGTTGCCGACGCCATGCTGGCCCAAGGCGTGGTCTGAGGCTCCTGCCTCGCGACACTGCCTGAGCAGTACAGAACAAGCCGGCCACTGTGCCGGCTTTTTCTTTGCCTGCGTTTTTTATGGGTATTCGGGGAATCGTGTAGAAATGGGGCTTGCGATATGCGCTCAATGAGCGTATATTTTTATCCATGGAAGGCGCGGACGACGACCGCCAACAAGCTCAGCCAGCATGACGAGGATAATCATGGAACTCTTTCACACC
>DATCUN010000048.1:0-2597 GCA_036561825.1 Pseudomonas sp. | reverse complement strand
CGCCAACAAGAACAAGCCGGTCAAGGGCATGACCATCCTGTGGAACCTGAAGGCCGACGGCGCCAACGCCTGGTCCGGCGGCACCATCCTGGACCCGGCCAACGGCAAGACCTACAAGTCCAAGGTCAAGCTCCAGACCGGTGGCGCCAAGCTCGACGTCTCCGGCTGCATCGCCTTCATCTGCCGCTCCCAGACATGGGTGCGGGAGTAAATTTCGGCGTTGGTTTAGCTAGTCATTGCTGCGGTGTGGTCGAGGCGGGTTCAACCCCACCGGGACACGCCGTGAACCCATCCCTGGGGGCTCGTCCACGGCATCCATGCCGTGGACGGTCCCGGTGGGGTTGAACCCGCCTCGCCCTCCAGGCATGTGCATCGCCGGTTGGGAGGAAGAAGAAGGCCGAAGCGGCTGCGCCGCTTCGGCCTTTTGCATTTCAACTCCCACCCACACCCCGAACCAAACCGCTCTATCTCCGGCTCCGGCACGCAGAAGCTCCTTTCGGTTCGGTTCGGTTCGGTTTGATCGGCCCGGTTCGCTTCGCTTCGCTTAGTCTTCGGCCTCTGCCCCTGCCCCCCGCCGTTCCCATGCACACCAGCCAACTGTGGAAGGGCTGGGGTGGGTGAGGTTGCGGGGCCCTCCACCGCATGGATGCGGTGGCGGAGCTTACACGGACGTACTTGCAGCGTGCCCCGCGGCCTCACCCACCCCAGCCCTCCCCCAGCAGACCGGTCAACAGGCTTCGGCTGTGGCTTCGGCAGTGGCTTCGGCAGTGGCTGTGGCTGTGGCTGTGGCTCCGGCTCTGGCCCTGGCCCTGGCTCCGGCTTCGAAAAAAAAGCCCGCCGCAGGCGCCCACCCCCTCCATGCGATAATCCCCGGTCCCCAAGGCAACAACGCAGACCATGACCCGCACCGCTCTAGTCACCACCGCACTGCCCTACGCCAACGGCCCCCTGCACCTGGGCCACCTGGTCGGCTACATCCAGGCGGACATCTGGGTGCGTGCGCGTCGAATGAGCGGCGGCAAAACCTGGTTCGTCTGCGCCGATGACACCCACGGCACCCCCATCATGCTCGCCGCCGAAAAGGCCGGCGTCACCCCGGAAGCCTTCATCGCCAACATCCAGGCCAGCCACGAGCGCGACTTCGCCGCCTTCGGCGTCGCGTTCGATCATTACGACTCGACCAACTCCGCCGCCAACAAAGCGCTCACCGAAGCCTTCTACCTCAAGCTTGAGGCCGAAGGCCACATCGCGCGCCGCTCCGTGGCCCAGTTCTACGATCCTGCCAAAGGCATGTTCCTGCCCGACCGCTACATCAAGGGCATCTGCCCGGTCTGCAGCAGCCCGGACCAGTACGGCGACAACTGCGAAGTGTGCGGCGCCACCTACGCCCCCACCGAACTGAAAGACCCGCGCTCGGTCATCTCCGGGGCCACCCCGGAAATGCGCGACTCCGAACACTTCTTCTTCGAAGTCGGCCACTTCGACGCCTTCCTGCGCGAGTGGCTCGCCGGCGACGTCGCCCTGCCCGGCGTCAAGGCCAAGCTCGGCGAATGGCTCAATGCCGACGGCGGCCTGCGCGCCTGGGACATCTCCCGCGATGCCCCCTACTTCGGCTTTGAAATCCCCGGCCAACCCGGCAAGTATTTCTACGTCTGGCTGGATGCCCCGATCGGCTACCTGTCCAGCTTCAAGACCCTGTGCGACAAGAACGGCGAAGACTTCGACGCCCACCTGCGCGCCGGCACCAGCACCGAACTGCACCATTTCATCGGCAAGGACATCGTCAACTTCCACGGCCTGTTCTGGCCGGCCGTCCTGCACGGCACCGGCCACCGCGCGCCCACCCGCCTGCACGTCAACGGCTACCTGATGGTCGACGGCGCCAAGATGTCCAAGTCGCGCGGCACATTCGTCATGGCCCGCACCTACCTCGACGTCGGCCTGGAAGCCGAGGCCCTGCGCTACTACTTCGCCGCCAAGTCCGGCGGCGGCGTCGAAGACCTCGATCTGAACCTGAGCGACTTCACCGCACGCGTCAACGCCGACCTGGTGGGCAAGTTCGTCAACCTGGCCAGCCGCTGCGCCGGCTTCATCAGCAAGCGCTTCGACGGCCGCCTGGCCGACAGCCTGCCCGATGCCGCCCAGTACGACCGCTTCGTCGCCGCCCTCGCCCCCATCCGCGAGGCGTACGAGCGCAACGACCCGGCCGCCGCCGTGCGCCTGACCATGACCCTGGCCGACGAAGCCAACCGCTACATCGACGACCAGAAGCCGTGGGTGATCGCCAAGCAGGAGGGCGCCGACGCGCAGCTGCAGGCCGTCTGCACCCAGGGCCTGAACCTGTTCCGCGTGCTGGTCACCGCGCTCAAGCCGATCCTGCCGGCCACCGCCGCCCAGGCCGACGCGTTCCTGGCCGCCCCCGTGCAGGACTGGACCGACATCGCCCGCCCGCTCACCGCGCACACCATTGCCGTGTATGCCCCGCTGTTCACCCGGATTGACCCGAAAATGATCGACGCCATGACCGACGCCTCCAAGGACACCCTCGCCGCTGCCGCCCCGGCTGCCCCGGCCAAGCCCGCCAAGCCCGCTGCCGC